>JBBDMM010000002.1:35772-158175 GCA_040878325.1 Acidimicrobiia bacterium | reverse complement strand
GGGGGGGGGGGGGGCCGGCCACCCCCCCCCCCCCCCGCCCCAAGAAAGGGCCCTTGACCTTGGAGTGACTCCAAGGTCTACGCTGCACAAGGAGACCACCCAAGGAGTCTTCGATGCGTATCGGTGAAGCTGCCGGAGCAGCCGGACTGGAAGCCAGCGCCATCCGCTTCTACGAGAAGCAGGGCGTGCTGCCGGGTCCCGAGCGTACCGAATCCGGCTACCGGGACTACTCGGACCAAGACGTCGAGCTGCTGCGCTTCGTCAGGCGCGCCCGACGCCTCGAGATCCCCCTGGACGACATCCGCGAGATCGTGGAGCTGAGACACGCCGGCCAGGCCCCGTGTGAGGTCGTGTGGGCCGCGATGGCACGCGAGGCATCGCTGATCGGCGAGCGAATTCGGGAGCTGCAGGCGCTGCAGCGCGAGCTGAAGCGGCTCCTGAAGCTCGCGGACGAGGCGGCCGACAACCGGCCGCGGGGTGATTACGTCTGCCACATCGTCGAGGCCGGGAACCTGCCCGCGCAGCTCGGTGCTGCCTCTCGAGGTAGTCCCCGGGGCGACCGTCGATCATGAGACCCATGGCGTGCCCGAGCTGGTAGCCGATGAAGCCAGCGGGCGCCTCCATCCGCGCTCACATGATCTCCGACGGCGCCGGCGATGTGATCCAGGCCTCCGTCATGGCGCTCAAGTACCGGGCCACCATCGACGAGATCGCCGGCACCCATCACCCCTGCCTCACGATGGCCGAAGCCTTGAAACTCCCCGCCCAAGGCTTCGGGACGGACGTCAAGACGCTGGGCTGCCGTGCAGCCTGAAACGATGGATCGCCGCCTCGCCCGCCGGGCACGAGCCCGGTTCGTGGTCGTCGCTCTCGGTCTTGTGACCGTCGGCGTCTTCGGGTATCTCGGGTTCCGCGTCGTCGCCTCCGGCGGGGTGGCAGCCGGGTCCGTCGGCCTCGGAGCGGCCACCGGCTTCGCCGCCTTCTTCTCGCCCTGCTCGTTCCCCCTCCTGCTCACCTTTCTGACCAGGCGATCGGCCGAGACGCCTCGTCAGGGGCTCCTCGGCGCCTTCCGGGTGGCCCTTGGCGTTGCCGTCCTACTGTCTCTCGTCGCGGTGGTGGTCGTGGCCGCGGGCGATGCCGTCGGCAAGGCCGTCGCCTTCGACAGACCCGTCGGCCGGACCCTGAGGGCCCTCGTCGGTGCCTTCCTGATCGTTCTCGGTGCCCATCAGGCTCACCTGCTCCGGCTGCGCCTCAGGATCTTCGATCGCGTCGCAACCACGGCTGCCAGGGCCCTGGAACCGACGTCCGAGCGGCGCTGGGCAAGGGACATCGGGTATGGGCTCGGTTACCTGCTCGCCGGGTTCGGATGCACCGGAGCACTCCTCGCCGGTCTGGCCGCTCAGTCCCTCACCACCGACACGGCGACGACCCTGTGGTCGTTCGCCTCCGCGATCGGCGTGTTCACGGTGCTGATTGCCTCCGCTTCCGTGGCGGTGAGCCTGGCCACAGGAGAGTCCCTGCGGGCCTTCCGCATGGTCGGGTCCTCGGTGAGGAAGTGGAGCGGCTATGTGCTCATCGCTCTCGGCAGTTGGTTCGTCCTTCTCGTCGCGCTGCCGTCACCGCTGATCTGAGCAGGGAACAGGTCCCGAGGCCACACCGTTCCTACCCCATGCGCCCCACCGCCATCGCCCTTCCGATCGGATCGGTCATCCTCGTGGCCTCGCTGATCGTCACGGCCCGGTACGGGCCGGGTGGGGGCGACGAGACTCTGGCGCCATCGCCGACCACCGTCGAGAATCCGGCCGGAGTCCGGGTAGACACCGCGTCGCCGGCAGCCACCCCGGACCGCGCCTACGACCCCGCGCTCAGGGCGCTTCCCGGCCGGGTGTACGACCCGGTCTGGGCGGGCGAGCAGATTCCAGAGGGATTTCGTCACGCGCTCCCTCGAGACGAAATCCTGCCCATCTACGACCCTGTCTTCCTTCCGGCTGAAGAGGTCTCATGGAGCGATGACATGCTGGTCATCGGCCTGGAAATCGATGGGGACGCCCGGGCGTATCCGGTGATCTTCCTCGACATCCGCGAGATGGTTATCGACCGCGTAGCTGGAATTCCCGTCGTGGTCACCTGGTGCCCGCTCTGTGGGACCGCAATGGTCCACCGCCGCGAACTGGATGGGCAGGAGATCCTGTTCGGCATCCAGGGTGCCCTCTACCGCAACGCCATGACCTGGTGGGACCACGACACCGGAAGCGTGTGGAGCCAGCCCCTCGGTGAGGCGATCCTCGGTCCCCGAACCGGGGCAACGGTCGAGCGGCTTGCATCAGAGCTGACGACTTGGGGGGCCTGGCGTGAGGCGTATCCCGACACCTGGGCACTTGAGACCCCGGAGTGGGTACTCGAGACTCCCGGCCCGTACGCACGGATCGGCCTCGACGACATCGTCGTGGTCGTCGAGTTCGCCGGCGAGGCGGTCACGTTCGCGATCGAGGACCTTCGCGAGGTAGGAGTCGCCAACGAGGTGGTGGCTGGAACCCCGATCGCCGTCGTGAGCGACCCTCGCGACGAGCGCCGGTGGTCGGTGCTCCTTCGGACCCTCGACGATCAGACGGTCACGTTGGCGGTGGTGGGAGACTCGCTCATCGACCTGGAGACGGCATCGGTTTGGGATCCGGCGCGCGGCATCGCTCTAAAGGGAGCGCTCCGAGGGAGCATCCTTCACCGGCTGCCGGGATTCACGGCATTCGCCAAGGACGTGCCCCGCTTCTGGCCGAACGCCCGGGTTTGGGAACCGGTCCCGGTGCCCCCGAACCCCGACTGGGACCGGGGACTCGTACCCGTCCAAGTCTGACCCGACAGCGGTGATCCGGTTCCCGGGCTGGTCGCAGTCAGACTCACGGCTCGATGAGTACGCCGTCCGGCTGGTAGGTCGACCAGGCGAACCAGAACGTGTCGAGGTGGTGAAGCCTCTCGAGGGTCGTAGAAGTCAACGGCCCGGCAATGGCGCGCCCCGTGATGTCCCAGCGCGATCCCGTCTCGCCGTCGATAAAGCCGTCGCCATCGGCGCGGAAGGTGAGGACCCGGCCGTCGACAACCGGTGAGAACACGCCGACAGTGCCGACCATCCGTCCGATGTCGGTCTGAAATTGATGGGTGGCGCTGGCCTGGCCGGCCCGCCAGAATACGACGATCGGGGTCCCTCCGATCGTGTCATTGGTCGCCCGTGCCTCGCCACCCGATACGGCGTCGAGAGACCACGCCTTGGCGGCGCCACCCAACTCCACACCCACGACGCGCTGCATCGCCCGCAGCCGCCCATCCGCGTCACCGCGGAACAGGAAGGGGAAGCCGTCCGGATCGTCGTAACCGACGTAGGGGTTGTCGCCGTATCGGCGCGAGTGCCCGGTACGGAACTTGTCGAGGACGAGGCCGTCGGGGTATGCAGTGCGGAACTCTTCCCATGACATGAGCGGGGCAGGAATCGGATCGAGGCGGCGACCGGCCAGCACCCCGACGACGGCGCGACCGTCGAAATGGGTCCAGAGTGACTCGGTGGCCCGGTCGTACATGACCAGGGCAGAAGCGAACAGCCGGCCCGATGTGCCGAACGTGGTCTCGACGCCGTCGATGACTCGACGGAACGTCACCGCGCTGTTGCAGAGGGGGCAGAAGGTGACGGCGACCGGGACGCCCCCAACCGTGTCATTGACGATCTCATGCCAGATGAGTATCTGGGCCGGATAGGCCCGAGCGTCGCCGTCGATCACAACCGCCACCACCGCTTCCTGGTCACGAATCCAGTCGACCTCGTCCACGGTGAGAAAGCGCGGATCGTCGATGGACGGAATGCCGTCCGGGGTTGGCCCGCCCGAGATGATCTCCTCCGGGTCGATCAGGGGCTCGGGGAAGGCCGGGTCGTCAAGCGTGTCGAGGGCAGAGGGGCCCTGGGGAAGGGCTCCGCGGTCGGTGAGGGGCGCCTCGGCCGGGTGATTCAGGCCCGTTCCTGTGGTGTCGGTGGGCGTAGCGCAGCCGGCGAGCACCATCGAGAGCGCAGAGGCGAGTCCGACCAAAGTCGAGGGCACCGGCATGCTCAGCACAACTCTGGTCGGACGCCGCAGGTTCCGAGGACTGTAAGAAGGCCGACATTCGTGCGACGACGGGTGAATGCGCCAACGTTCCTCTCGATACGACCCGGGGGTTTGGGACGTCCCGCCACTCGGGACACCCCAAACCACCGGAAGGGAGGGGTCGATGGCACCACAGCGCACACGCACCTACGCACTCGCCTCGGCGGCCGCGGCCGCGATCGCGGCCGTCCTCGTGATCGCGCTTGGAGCAGGTGATCAGCCCGGGGCGGAGCCGGGTCAGCCTGTGAGCGCCCGCCTTGAATTCTTCGACGGCAGCACCGGAGACCTGGCCGACCTGGCGGGAACGCCGGTCGTCCTCAACTTCTGGGCGTCATGGTGCCCTGCTTGTGTCGCCGAGATGGCCGACTTCGGGGATGTCCACCGCGAATTCGGCGATCGCGTCGTCTTCCTCGGCCTCAACATGCAGGAGATCAGTGTCGACGCAGCGCTGAGGCTCATCGACGAGACCGGCGTCGAGTATCGAATGGTCCACGACCGCGACGGGGCCCTGTACCGGATGTTCGGCGGGATCGCCATGCCGACGACGGTCTTCATCGATGCGCACGGCTCGGTCGTCCGAGTGCACGGAGGCGTGCTGTTCGAGGACGATCTGCGACGCATCATCGAGTCCGAGCTACTCGGGTGACAAGTCGAGGACGAGCATGGACACAGTGATCGCGACGGCCTTCGCCGCGGGGGTCATCTCGACGGTGAACCCCTGCGGCTTCGCGATGCTCCCCGCCTACGTGGGCCTCTTCCTGGGACGAGATTCGGAGCATCCCGGGCGGATCTTCACCGTCGCCGCCTCGGTATCTGCAGGCTTCGTCGCAGTCTTCCTCCTGGTGGGCACGCTCGTGACCCTCGGGGTCAGGGCCGTGGTCGCCTGGATCCCATGGGTGACCCTGCTCATCGGGGGCGGGTTGATCGTTGTCGGCGTCGCACTGCTCGCCGGTCGCAATGTCCTCGCGGCCCTCGTGCCGGGAGTTCGCGGAACGAGGGACCGCACACCCGCAGGCATGTTCGGCTTCGGCGCATCCTATGGCGTCGCTTCCCTGTCCTGCACGCTTCCGATCTTCCTCAGCCTCATCGCCGGCGCCCTGACCGGAGACGGCCTCGGCGGCGGACTACTGACATTCGGGGCCTACGCGCTCGGCATGACCCTGTCGGTGACGACGATCACGGTGGCCATCGGTCTCGGACAAGACCGCGTAGTGGCCGGGATGCGACGCCTCAGCCCGCACATCCACACGATCGCCGGTTGGCTGGTGCTCTCGGCCGGAGCATTCATGGTCTGGTATTGGGCGACCGTGCTGTCGTCGGGCGCCGGGAGTCTTGCTGGCAACCCGATCGTCGACTGGATCGAGGCCACCGCGGCTCGGATCGCCGGTGTCGTCGCCGCGCACCCTCTCGGGGCGACGCTCGTCGCGGTCACACTCGTCCTGCTGGGGGTTGCCGCCGCCGCGGCCGGGACCAAAGACGAGCCTCAGTGAGATCCGCGGCGCTTGGTCACGACCGCCTGGGTCCGGACACCCGAATCCTTCAAGGTGCGGAAGAGTGGTCACCCCACCCGCTCGGGAGCATTTCGCCGAAGCGCGCCAAGAGTTCGGCCGGCGACCCCACGATCATGTCGACCTCGACGCCGGACGTGTCGGAGGCGGCATGATGCCCGAACGCCACCAGCACCGTCGTCACCCGGTGCCGCCAGTGAGCCTGGGCCGCTGCCAACGCGTCCGCTTTGTCCTCGACGAGTACAAACCGCGAGTCCATCCCGAACCGTGAGTCGAGGTCCTCGAAGTGGTCCACCTTGTCGGGAAACACCCACACTCGGCCCCCCACCGCTTCGGCGAGGCCGGATTGCCAAATCTTCCAGCGTTGGAAGAACTGGTCGCCGTTGGAGAGGATCACGGTGGTCCCGAACTCGCTCGCCTTCCTGAGGAGTTCGACCGCCCCGGGACGAAGGCACGATCCGAGGTCGAGATGAAACAGCACCTCGGCCAGCTTCTGAGGGGCGAGGGGATCCTCACAATGGGTTGGCAGGAACCGTTCCACCGTCTCGGGAAGGCTGACCAGCCCCAGATCGCGCCGGACCTGCTCGTACAGCTCCCAGAAGAGGGCGACATCGGTCCCGTCCAGCGAGGCCAACAGAGCGTCTCCGAGGGTCACCTTGAGGGCGTCGTGGTCGAGCAGCGTGTTGTCGACGTCGAACAGGAAGATGAGGCCCATTGAAGTGATGATTCTGGACAGCGACCTCACTCAGTTCGAGGCAGGTGAGGACTCGCTCGTGGTTGTCGGGGACTGACCGCGCCATCGGGACAAGGTAAGCTCAGTCACCCCGGAAACCCCACTCCGCACGAGTGATCCGGGCAGTAGCCGTTGGGGTTCTTCTCTAGATATTGCTGGTGGTAGCCCTCGGCGTAGTAGAAGTCGCCCAGCGGCTGGATCTCGGTGGTGATCTCGCCGAAGCCTGACTTCTTCAACTCGGCCTGGAACATGTCGCGGCTGCGCTTGGCGGCGTCGGCCTGATCGTCCGACTGGGTATAGATCGCCGAGCGGTACTGGGTGCCGCGGTCGGCGCCCTGGCGCATGCCCTGAGTGGGGTCGTGGTTCTCCCAGAACAGCCGGAGCACCGCGTCAAACGAGATCTGTTTCGGATCGAAGGCGACCAGCACCACTTCGGTGTGGCCCGTTAGCGCTGAGCACACCTCTTCATAGGTGGGGTTGGGGGTGAACCCACCGGCGTAGCCCACCGCGGTGCTGAAGACTCCCGGCGTCTCCCAGAACAGCTTCTCGGCCCCCCAGAAGCACCCCATCCCGAACACCGCCGTCTCGATCCCATCTGGGAAGGGCGGGTGGATCGGGTTGCCGTTGACGAAATGGGTGTCGGTGGTGGGGATCGCCGCCGGGCGACCATCGAGAGCGTCGGACGGAGAGATCATCTGGGATTTGTGACCGAACATGATGATCAGAACGGTAGAGCAGTGAGGAGTGTTCCCGTCGTGGGAGAGGCCGACGGCCTACGGCCAGACACGCCGTTGGCTTCAGTGGGTCTGAATGTTGGCCGTAGGCCGTCGGCCATGGGCACTGCTGGCGCGAGAGGACCGCTACGACTCTACGAACGGCGTTTTCGCATCAGTCCCCAGGCGATGGCGGCTCCGATCACGGCGGCGACGGTGGCGCCGGAGATGAGCGGTACCGGGCGGGTGAGGCGCTTGGTGAGGCTCACCTGGCGCTGGAACTGGAGGATCGGCCAGCCGCGCTGCTCGGCGATGGCCCGCAGTTCCTTCTCGGGGTTGACCGCATGGGGATTGCCGACGAGTTCGAGCAGGGGCAGGTCGGTCATGCTGTCCGAGTAGGCGAACGAATCGGCCAGGTCGATGCCCTGCTCCACGGCCACCGCCTGTACCGCGTTGGCCTTCTCGGCGCCGTAGGCATGCAACTCGACCTCACCGGTATAGAGGCCGTTCTCGTCGACCCGTGCCTGGGTGGCGATCACGTCTTCCACCCCGATGTAGCGAGCCAGCGGGTGCACCACCTCGTACGGGCTGGCGGAGACGATGAACACCTTTCGTCCCTCCCGGGTGTGCTCGTCGATGAGGAAGAGTGCTTCGGCGTAGACGATCGGGGCGACGACCTCCTCGAGCGCCTCCTCGACGATGCGCTCGACCTCGGCCCGATCCCACCCCTTGATGAGGCGCAGCATGGCGTCACGGGCCCTTTCCAACTGGTCTTCGTCGGCCCCGAACAGCGTGAACATCAACTGGCCCATGGCCGCACGCGCCAACACCCGTCGCCCCAGCATGCCGGCCCGGTAGAGGTGCCCGGTGAAGGCGAGGGTCGAAGACCGGGCGATGACGGTCTTGTCGAGATCGAAAAAAGCGGCGCGCATCGAGAGGGATTGTACGGGGCGGGTGCCGTTGAGCTTCTGGTCGTGACTCCGCAATGCGCAATGAGCAACTGGCCCGGTCTGCCGCGGAGCGCATCGCGCATTGCGCCGACCGACCCCCTTGAGTCCGAGACGCTGGGCGCGTACGTTGCCGGCCCCACCAAGGAGCCAATCCTTTGTTTTCGGCGCTGGCTGTCTGGACGCCGGAGGACGGTCTCCTCGGCGCGCTCGCTCCGCTCGGTTTGGCGCTCGCCGCCGACGACGCGGTGGTGGTCGATCTCGATCCTCTCGGGCCGCAGTATCCGGGCGACCGATCTTTGGCCGACCTGGTGCGAGACGGGGTGCGTAAGGATGACCTGACGCCACGCCGGGGGATCGGAGTGCTGCGCAACGGCGGGGTGGCGCCACTCCAGGCGAGGCCCGTCGTCGAAGCCCTGCTCGCCCATCTTCCGCGACTGGTGCTTCGCCTGCCGCCCCGGCCCGTCCCCGCTGGGCTCCCCATGCCGGTGGTTCCTGTGAGGCTGCTTCTACCCGGGTCGCTGTTCGCTCCACAGGAGGGGCCAGCCGTGTTCCAGGCGACCCCGTCGTTCGCCAGATTGCCCGGAGTCGGGGTGCGCCTTCCGGTTCCCCAGCCGGCGACGGTGAGGCTTCTCCTCGAGGGCCGACGTCCTCCCGCGAAGGATCGCTGGGTCCGCGCGTGGCGCAGCGCCTGGAGTCTTCCGTGGCAGCAGTGAGCCGGATCGTCGATCGATTGCTGCGATCGGAGGTGCCATTGCGTCGGATCGATGTAGGGCGCGCGGCGCGGCGTATCGCCGCCGACGAAGCGCCTCTCGATCCGGGAGCCGCCGCGGCAGCTGCCGCCGAGCTGGTCGGACTGGGTGTGCTCGAACCGCTTCTGGCCGACGGATCGGTGAGCGACATCCTTGTCAACGGTCCCGACGAGGTCTGGCTGGAGCGCCACGGGGCGTTGGAGCGTGCCGGAGTCTCGTTCTCCGGCCCTGAAGCAATCGTCGCCGCAGTCGAGCGGGTGATCGCTCCGCTGGGACTCCGCCTCGACCGGGCTTCGCCCGCAGTCGACGCCCGGCTCCCGGACGGATCGAGGCTCCATGCGGTGATTCCGCCGGCGGCGGTCGATGGGCCGGTGGTGGCGATCCGTCGGTTCGTCTCGGTGGTGGCCACGCTGGACGACGCCGTTCGGGTCGGTGCCATCGACGAGGCAGGGGCTCAGGTTCTTCGGGACGCGGTTACCGGCCGGAGGAACCTCCTGGTCTCAGGTGGTACCGGCTCCGGCAAGACCACCCTCTTGAACGTGCTGTCCGCGGTGATCCCCGCGAACGAACGAGTGGTGACAATCGAGGACGCCGCCGAGCTGCGCCTATCGGGTCACGTGGTCCGGCTCGAGGCGCGACCGCCCAACGCGGAGGGGGCGGGCGAGATCACCTTGCGCTCCCTGGTGCGGCAGGCACTGCGGATGCGTCCCGATCGGATCGTGGTGGGCGAGGTCCGGGGTCCCGAAGCCTTCGACCTGGTGCAGGCGATGAGCACCGGGCACGACGGGTCGATGGGCACCGTGCACGCCAACGGCCCGGAGGAGGCTCTGTGGCGGGTGGAGACTCTGGCCCTCACTGCGGATCGGAACCTGCCGGCAGACGCCGTGCGGCAAATGCTGCGATCGGCCATCGATCTGGTCATCCACCTCGAGCGTCGTGATGGAACGAGGCGGGTCGTCGAGATCGCGAGTGTCTCGAAGTCGGGTCTGGAGACGCAATGGCCGTGACGCTGGCGGTGCTGGGAGCGCTTGGCCTGGCGGGCGGGGTGCCACTCGCCGCCGTCGGCGCGGGAATGGTGATGGCCTGGCAGCCGGTGCTGGGGATCGTCGGCCTGGGGGTGTGGGCGGCCCGAAACCGCCAGGCGGGGCAGTTGCCAGGCCCTGACGACGAGGCTGCATTCTTTCAGGGTCTCGCCGCCGAGTTGGCGGCGGGGTCGCCGCCGCGGGCCGCGCTGGTGTCGGCAGCCTCGCGGGCTCCGATGCTCAATCTTCGGCATGCGGTGCGCTTCGCAGCGGCCGGTCTCGATTCCGTGCGCGTGGCCGGGGCCTTAAGGGAGGCGCTTCCGACCCATGGTCGGCTGGCGGCGGCTGCCTGGACACTCAATGCGACCGCGGGCGGTCCGGCCGCCGCTCTCTTCGAAGTGCTCGCGGTACGGGCCGCCGACGATGGAGCGCTGATCAGGGAACGGCGAGCGCTCACCGCACAGGCCCGCGCTTCTGCCTGGGTGGTGGCTGGCCTTCCGATCGCCCTGTTGGCCGGACTGTTCGGTACGGGTCGGTTGAGCATCGCTTCCGATCCGGCGCTGGGGCTGGTCGTCGCGGTGGGCATCGCCCTTCAGGCGGCGGGGGTGGCGGTGGTCTGGACGATGTTGCGGAGGGCGACGTGATCGCGGTGCCGGTGATCGGTGCCGCCTGGTGGGTGGCAACCCGGGTGGGTTGGCGCCGCCCCTGGCTTGTGGCTGCTGCCAGCGGACTCCTCGTGCTTTCGCCGATGGTGGGGATCGCGGTCATGGCGGTCGCCGTGGCCCGCTACCGCTGGCTGCGGGCGCGGCGGGATGCCGAGATCGAGAGAGAGGCCGAAGGCGATGTGGCGCTCCTCGCCGATCTCCTCGGCCTGGGGCTGACCGCCGGGCTGAGCCTGCGGGCCGCGATCGACATCGCGACTCCCCAGGTCGCTGCCCCCGTTCAGGCCGACCTCACCGCGATGTGCCGTCGGATCGATCGGGCGGGATTGGCGGCGGGCCTGGCCGGTACCAGCGGTCGCCTCGAGGGCCTTGCCCGGGTCGCGGCCGGTGCCGCCGTCAGCGGGGCGCCGCTCGCCCCCGCCGTCGCCGCGTTTTCCAAGGTACGCCGCCACGCCGATCATGCGACCCGGATGGAGCGCGCCCGGAGGCTGCCGGTTCGGCTGCTGCTTCCGCTCGCACTGCTGATCCTGCCGGGTTTCGTCCTCCTCGCGGTGGGGCCGGCGGTTCTTCAGGGTCTGGCGCGTCTCGGTTCAACCCCTTGAGAGAAAGGTCAATCGAATGAGAGATGAGTCTGGCCAGGCCACTGCGGAGTACGCCCTGGTCATCGTTGCCGCCGCGATCGTCGCCGTCGCGTTGATCTCGTGGGCGGCGGGATCCAACGCGTTGCCCTCCTTCTTCGATGCCGTGATCGATCGGGTGCGCGGCTTCGCCGGTGCCGGCGGATGACGACCGAGCGCGGCAGTGCCGCCGTGGAGTTCGCCCTCGTCCTGCCCCTCGTACTTCTGGTGCTCCTTGCTGCGGTCGAAGTGGCGGTGGCGGCAAGGGTGCAGCTCGAGGTTTCCGGGGCGGCGCGTGAGGGTGCTCGCGAGGCGGCCACCACCCCCGAGCCCGGGAGGGCAGTGGCTGCCGTTCGGCGAGCGCTCGGCGGGGACGCCGGGGGCAGGGCGAGGGTGTCGGTCGTGCGGGAGCACGTAGTCGGAGGAACCGCCGAGGTGGTGGTGCGACTGCGCCACCGCGTCGCCGGGCCATTGTTCGGGGGCTTCGATGTCACCCTCGTCGGACGGGCGGTGATGCGGGTGGAACGTTGAGCGAGAAGGGCAGCGCTTCGCTGGCGCTTCTCGGGGTCACCGGGGTGGTGATGGTGCTGGCGGTCGGCCTGGGGGCCGTCGGGTCGGTGATGCGAGCCCGGGTGGAGGTGAGTACCGCCGCCGACGCTGCCGCGTTGGCCGCCGCCCCGGTCACTTTCCTGCCATTCGGCGCGCAAGGAACCCCCACCGAGGAGGCAGCGCGGTTCGCCGCCCTCAACGGATCCCGCCTGCTCTCCTGCGTGTGCCCGCTCGACCCGTCGTGGGAGCCGCGCACCGTCGAGGTCCGCACCGAACGGTCGCTCGAGATCTGGCCCCTCGGGGAGTTCGCCGTCGAGGCGGTAGGGCGAGCGGAGTTTGTGCCGTCTTTGCTGTTGTTGGGTGAGTGAACAGATGAGCAATGCGCAATGCGCAATGAGCGACCAGGGGATTGACTCTTGGTCTCGTTTTGCGCGTCGCGCATTGCGCATCGCGTCCGCCACGAAGCAGGTAATCGCCACCCACTGCCGGACATACACGAATATGGAGACAGCAATGACCGCCTCACGCATCGGCACGCGCGGGCTGCCTTCCGAGGAGGAGTTCCGGAATCTGTTCTCCCGGCATTACGGAGCGGTGTTCGCATACGCCGCCCGTCGGGTCGGGTGGGACGAGGCCGGTGACGCCGCCGCGGAGGTGTTCACGATTGCCTGGAAGAAGATTCGATCGGTACCCGATGGGTCCGAAGCGTTGCCCTGGCTCTACGGGGTGGCGCGGCGGGTCGTCTCCAACCAACGCCGCTCGCTGCAACGCCGCGAGCGGCTCGACGCCAAGGTGGCGAGATTGCCGGAGCGTCGGGTCGAGCACGACCCGGTCGACTTCGACTCCGCTTTGGCGTCGCTCGATGACGACGACCGAGAAGTGCTGATGCTCGCCGCCTGGGAGGGCCTGAATCCGGAGGAGATGGGAAGGGTGTTCGGATGTTCCGCCAACGCCGCCTCTGTGCGCCTCCATCGCGCCCGGGGCCGCCTCGCAGAGGCATGGGGTCATGAAAGTGGAGGTGGCCGATGAGCCGCGATCCGTTCGATGAGATGCAGAAGAGAAATCCGGTGAGCCGGGACGAGATGCCGATGGCGCCGATGTCGGTCGCCGAGCGCATTCTCGGGCACCGGTCCCAGGGAGCGATGCCGGGTTGGGCGATGGCGGCCGCCGCCGCATTCGTGGTCGCCGCGGTCGGGGGCGGGCTGCTGCTGTTCCTGACTGGCGGTGAGGCCAACCTCCCGGTGGGCAGCGGGGGGACGACGACGACGACCGAGGAATTGGCGTCGACCACGGTGGTCACACCCGTGGCGGTCGACGGAGCCGTTTACTTCTTTGTCGACCAGGTTGGCGACGGTTGGGAGGGTGGTCCGTTCCTCGTTCCCGTGCAAGCGACGCTGGCTGTGGGGGAGTTCGCCACCTCGAGTGAGACCACCCTCGACCACGCCGCCGCGGCGATGACTCGACTCCTCGAAGGAGTCGGCGACGAGGCGATCTCAGCGTCGGCACTCTCGTCGGCGATTCCGGCGGGCACCCGGCTGCTGGGAGTCGCCATCGAGGAGGCGACCGGCATCGTTATCGTCGACCTCTCGTCGGAGTTCGTCTCGGGCGGCGGATCGGCGTCGATGATCGGCCGGGTGGGGCAGGTGGTGTACACATTGACCCGGATCGATGACGTCTTCGGCGTCCGGTTCCAGATCGATGGTGTGTCGACGACGGTGTTCGGCGGCGAGGGTTTGATCATCGATGATCCTGCGACACGGGCAGGTTTCGACGGCCTGCTCCCCGCAGTGATGATCGAGTCGCCGGCGTATGGCGGCGAGCCAACGAGTCGCGGTCCGCTGGTGGTCTCGGGAACCGCCAACGTGTTCGAGGCGACGGTGACCATCGAGTTGCTCGATGGCTCGGGTGCAGTCCTGTTCGAAGGCTTCGCCACCGCCACTTGTGGCACCGGCTGTCGCGGTGAGTGGGAGGCCGCCGTTGCCTACGACACCAGCGGCATCTCGCAGGCCGGTGAGTGGGGCACGTTGCGGGCATTCGAGTCGTCCGCCGAGGACGGCCGGCCGACCAACGTCCGGGAGCATCCGCTATGGCTGCACGGCGACGCCGAAGCGCCCGGCTCGACGACAATTCCGACCGACGAGGCCGAGTGCTCGGGATCGCTCGCCGGCGCCGTGTTGGCCCAACAGGATGGGCTGCCGGATGCGGTCGCCGCGAAGCGGGCTGCGATCTGGAACGCCGCGGTCGAGTGCGACTGGGACCAACTCCAGAGCCTGCTCGGCCCGTCCTTCGCCTACTCCTACGGCGGGCAGGACGACTCGGTCGACGCCCCGATCAACTTCTGGCAGGGCCTCGAGGAGGATGGGGAGGACCCGATCCGCTTCCTGGCGGAGTTGCTCAGCCAGCCGTTCGGCATTCTCGAGAACCAGGACATCACCTACTACGTGTGGCCGTCGGTGCACACGAAGCCGTGGGAGGACGTGACCGACGCCGAGCGGGAGTCGCTGCGACCCCTCTTCGACGAGGCGGACTTTGCCGACTTCGAAGCCTTCGGTGCCTACTACCACTATCGGATCGGGATCCTGGCGAACGGCGACTGGGTCTACTTCATCGCCGGCGATTGACGAGAGAGTCAAGAGTCAAGACAAGACTCAAGAGGGGCGGGCCTGCGGGTCCGCCCCTCTTGCTCAGTTGGTGATCCCTAGGGCATAGGTCAACGCGCGGTCGAGTTCGATCCTCTTCTCGGGCCCGAGTACGCCGATCGGTATCTGGTCGATCTGAGAGCGGTGGACGGTCAAGAGGTTGTCGCACGTGATCACCGATGCCTCCGGCAAGCCCTCGCCGCGGCCCACTTCCACCTCTGATCTGATCCGGCGGACGGTTGTGGTCACCGGGGCGACGGTCACGCCTATGACCACCGTGAGGGCGGCATCGCGGGTGAGGATGCACACGGGTCTACGGCCATAGGGGGCCGGAAGGTCGGCCCACCTCAACTCTCGGCTTCTCACCACGCTGGCCAGTTCTCGAGGCTCGTCCGCATGAGAGTGTCGATCCACGCTGGATCCTGGGGTTGCTTGCGGTAGGCCTCGATCAGTTCGGCGTCGGCCTTCTGTTCATCGACTGCATCGACGAGCAGCCGTGCCGCGCGCCTGAGGAGCTCAGACCGGTTCGTGTCGCGCTCCTTTGCGATCTGGTCGAGCGCTTCGACCAGATCGTCTTCCAGTTGTACCAACACTTCTCGTCGAGCCATCACCATATGCTAAAGCATATGGTCCGGCAGGTTCGAATGGAACCCAGCCTCCGGCTAATCGCCAATCGTCATTCGCCATCAGATCCCCTGATCCGAGGGTGGATTTCAACGGCACTGCGGTCCTCGAGCCCCGGAATCGGCTCGCTTGCACATCACTCGACATCAGTCGACCGACCGCTTCACCCTTCCGCCGACGGTGATCAGCAGGGGATGCACCTCGGTTACGACTACTCCGTCCTCGACCGCCGGATCCCTCAAGACCACGGCGATAGCCTCGTCGATAGATGCGGCCTGGATGATCCCGAGGGCACCGGTGTCGTCGCCGAAACCCCCACCCACCACAAGCACTCCGGAGGTCTCGAGTTCGGCCATGTAGGCGAAGTGGCCCTCCAACCGCTGTTCGAGAACCGGGGCGCCAGGGCGCCATGCCGGCCCGGGACGGTGGATGAAGGCAAAGTAGCCCATGTGACGAGCCTATCGACCCAGCCCCACCTCTAGCAGACGCACCGCCCCCGCCTTGTCGAGCGGCTCATTGAAGTTGCCGCACTTCGGCGACTGGACGCATGAGGGGCAGCCGGTGTCGCAGGGGCAGGTGCGCAGCGCCTCCAGGGTGGCGCGCAGGTGGCGGGCACCGGCGTCGTAGGCGATGGGGGCGATCCCCGCTCCGCCGGGGTAGCCGTCGTAGATGAACCAGACCGGCATACCCGCCGCCGGGTGGAACGGGGTCGACAACCCCCCGATGTCCCAGCGGTCGCAGATGGCGAAGAGGGGCAGCATGGCGATTCCGGTGTGCTCGGCGGCGTGGAGTGTCCCGGGGAGGTCGGCCTCCATGACGCCGGAGTCACGCAATAGGCCCTCGTCGACGGTGAACCAGATCGCCTGGGTGGCGTATCGACGGGGTGGCAGATCGAGCGGTTCATAGGAAACGACGCTGCGGTCGCCGATCTTCTTGCGTTTGAACCCGGTGACATGCGACTCGACCTCTACCTCGCCCAGCCGATGCCCGAATCGCCCGACGGTGTCAGTTCGCAGCACCTCGAGCACGTCGATGTTGGTGTCTTCCTCGGGCTGGGTGTAGTAGCCCACCTCGTCGGCTCGGGCGCGGACCAGGCGGTCGGCGATGTCGAGATACTCGATCACATACGAGTCGCCCTGGTGCAGGTACACCGCCCCGGGATGGGCCTGGGAGAACACCCGGTTCTCGTCCATCGTTCCGATCACCTCGCCGGTGTCGTCGACGATCGTGAAGGGCGGTCCACCGGCAGTGCGGATGTCGATGGCGGGAGCCGGAGCACCGCGGCCGGCCCAGAGCAGCCGACCGTTGCGGACCCGTAACACTCCGTCGTTCACCAGGTCGGCGGCCAACGGCTCCACTTCCGGTCCGAACGTGGCGATCGCGTCGTTGGACAGCATCGGGATCTCGTAGGCGGCGCATCCCATGTGGCCGGCGAGCACATGCGGGTTCGACGGGTTGATCACCGCCGCCTCGGAAGCCCGTCCGAACAGGTCCCGAGGGTGGTTCATGTACCACTGGTCGAGGGCATCCTGCCCCGCCACCAACACCGAAAGCGACTCGTCGGTGGATCGTCCCGCCCGCCCCGTCTGTTGCCGGAAGGAGGCAACCGTGCCGGGGAAGGTGGCGACGATGGCGGCGTCGAGACCACCGACGTCGATCCCCAGTTCGAGGGCGTTGGTAGCGGTGACCCCGAGCAACTCTCCTGAGAACAGACGGCGTTCGACCTCACGCCGCTGCTCAGGCAGGTACCCGGCGCGGTAAGGGGCAATGCGGTCCGCCAGGTCGGCATCGAGCCGTTCCCGCGCCCACCGATACACCAGCTCGACACCCTTGCGGCTCCGGGTGAATGCGATCGTGTGCTCCCCGCGCCGTACCAGGTCGACGAACAAGTCGGTGGTCTCGGCGAGAGCGCTCCGGCGGAGATCGTCCGCCTCCATCTCGGGGTTCCACAGCACGTAGTGGCGCACGCCGGCGGGGGAGGTGTCCTGTTCCACCACCTCCACCGGCAGGCCGGTCAGCCCCGACATCAATTCGCCGGGGTTGCCAATCGTCGCCGACGACCCGAGGAACGTGGGGTCGGCGCCGTAGTGACGGGCAACGCGACGTAGACGGCGCAGGACATTCCCGACATGGCTGCCGAAGATCCCCCGCAGGACGTGGACCTCGTCGACGACGACAAATTGCAGGTGACGGAAGAAGGTGGCCCATTTGCTGTGGGACGGCAGGATCCCGATGTGAAGCATGTCGGGGTTCGTCATCACCACATTGGCGTGGCGCCGGGCCCAGACGCGGGCGTCGGCGTCGGTGTCACCGTCGTACACCACCGGTGTCGCCTCGGCGATCCCGAAGGCGTCGAGGGCTCGCAACTGGTCGCGGGCCAGCGCCTTCGTGGGGAAGAGCATGAGCGCGGTGGCGTGCCCCTCGCCCAACGCCGCTTCGAGGATCGGCGCCTGGTACCCCAGCGACTTCCCCGAGGCGGTGCCGGCGACCACCACGGTGTGGATCCCCGAACGGGCCCGGCTGATCGCCTGGGCCTGATGGCGGTACAGCCGGTCGATGCCTCGCGCCCCCAGCGCCTCGGCAAGCCGGTCGGGCAACGGCGGATCGAGTGCTTCGAAGATGGCCCGCCGCTCGGGCACCGTCTCGACGTGGACGATGCGCCCGGCCCGCTCAGGATCGGCAAGCCAATCGGCAACGACGGGGTGCATGTTCGCGACGGTAGAGGGAGAGTCGGACGTCCACGCCCCGATCGCCGCTGCCCGCTGCCCGCTTCCGGCTGCCCGCTTCCGGCTGCCCGCTGGACATGCTCGGTCGAATTGCGAAGGTGATGTTCTACTTGACGCACCACCGACCCGCAATTGCGGGTGCCGCCTGGCCAGCCCTTAAGGGCCACTCATGGACCGGCGGCCTATTCGTCTTCTTTTCATCAACCCTCCTATCTATCTACTTGTCGCGGATGTCGACAGAATTGGGAGGATTGGGTAACACGGGTGGAGGAATAGGGGTTTGTGCGCTTGTGTTTTGTGTGATTGACAAGTAGCGGTAATGGGTAGACAATGTGGACAACTGGTCACACGCGTGTGGTTACGGGTGTGGTGAGCGGACCAGCCAAGGGAGCGGTAGATGGCGGCTGAGCGACGTGGGCCTGTTCAGCGTGTCTCCAGCAAGGATGAGTCGGCGAAGCGCGACTACGACGAGCGCACCAGTCTCCATCCCATGACCTTCGACCAGGCCCTCCGTGGCCTTCTGTCCGTCAAGGTTCCGTCCGACGACACCGATACATCAGAGTCGGACGATAAGTAGGTTTCAAGGTCACCCCCTCTGTACAGGCACTGTCCAGCAAGGGGGCGGGTGAGGCAGACGCAGGTGGTAGACGATGGGCATCCCTTCGGGGATGAAAGTCTCCACCGTGCCCGTCGGTGACGCCGGGCCTTGGACGCCGTCTGCCGGTCTTGAGGGTGTCGGGGGCCCCGTGAGGGGCCCCCGCACTTTCAGTGGAGGGCGGGAGATTTGAACTCCCGTGGGGCTTGGGAGCCCCTACTCGTTTTGGAGACGAGCGCGATAGACCACTCTGCCAGCCCTCCATGATCTAAAGGGTGTCGTACTTGAGTCGCCTCCCTCCGGCCTGGCGGATGGTGCGCCAGGTGCGCTCACCGTCGGTGAGCTTGCGGGTCGAGTAGAGGTAGTCGAAGTTCGCCAGGTACCGCGGGAGGTGGTGGCGGGTGACATGGTGGTGTGTCCCGTCGATCGACCGCTTCAACTGTGAGAAGTACCCCTCGACCGTGTTTGTGGTGACCCGTCCGCGGGCGTATTCGCCGTGGGCGTGGTTGACGGTCTCGTGTCCGGCGAACATCTGCCCTGGCTTGCGGTAGGCCGAGAACTCGTCGGTCATGAGCGTGGAGTCGGGCGTGACGTTGGACGACAGCACTTTGCCGAGGTCGTCGCCGGTGACTCGCTCCATAACCTGACTGCGGGCTTCTCCGTCTCGGCTGACGAGCGTTGACACGGCGGTCTTGTGGGACGCTGTACCGGGTCGTCCGCGGCCGCTTCCGCGGCGTTTGCCTCCGATGTAGGTCTCGTCGGCTTCGATGGTGCCTGAGAGCATCCCTGCGAGCGGGTCGAGCTTCATCGCCTCGCGGATGCGGTGCGACATGAACCAGGCCGACTTGACGGTGATGCCCAACTGCCGGGACAACTCGTGGGCTGAGACGCCGTTCTTGCCAGCGGACATAAGGTGGATACCCAACAACCACTTCGACAGGGGGATGTGGCTGCGCTCGAAGATCGTGCCGATGAGGGCGGAGTACTGCTTCCGGCAGTGCGAGCACTTCCAGAGCCGACGAGGGGAGACCTCGCCCTTGCGGGTCTTGCGGTTCCCGAGGTAGTAGGCCCCGTCCTCCCATCCGCAGTGGGGGCAGGTCGGTCCTTCGGGCCAGCGGATGCTCTCGATGAGTTCCCAGGCGGCGTGTTCGTCGGTGAGGTGCTTGGCAAGTTCTGCGAGGTTGAGTGTGCTGTTGTCCATACCGTCAAAGTACTTCCTGGGTGTGTCAAATTCCGACCCTAGGAGGTGCCTTGACCGCGAATCACACGGTTGTTACCATGTGCGCGTCAGCACCTCCCAAGGCATGCCCTGCCGAACCAGGTGCCGAAGGGCCGTATCGGAGTACCAGTCCGATACGGCCACCGGGGTTCCCAGTCCTCTCTTCCCGAAATCACATGTGATGGAATTTCACGCGTGTCGGTATGTCAAGTCCGAATCGTAACAGGCAAGGTGGACGGTGACTAGTGCGGAGAGTCGCGGGTTGACAACTCGCGGTAGTTACCCACACCAAAAACCGGGTCTTGGTGCGTCAAGTGGAACATCGCCATTGCGAATTGCGAATTGCGAATTGCGAAGCCGAGCGAAGCGAGGCTCCTACTCGTCAATCACGCCGTCTTGTAGGTCCTCGAACACCTCTGCCGCGGTTTCTTCGTCGAGGAACACGACCGAAGCGCCGCCCGCCGCGGTCCCGACCGTGCCTGGCAACACTTGATTGCTGACCTCGGTGGGGCTCATGGTGAAGGCGATGGTGGCGAGGTTGAGCAGGTCGCCGAGCGAGAGGTTGGTCCAGGTGAAGTCCTGGAGGATGGCTAGGAGGGTGGGAATCTGGGTGACGTCTTGTTCGAGCACTCCGTCGAGGGCCCCGAGGATGACCATTCCCTGATGGAGCGATCGAGTGAAGTCTCCACCGGAGATGCGCCGGTTGCGGCTGAACCCGAGAGCGTCCTCACCAAACAGGCGTTGCACCCCGCGTGAGAGGAACGCGTTGGATTTTGGTTCGGCCATCCCGAACGGAACGTCCACCACCACCCCGCCGAAGGCGTTCATCAGGCTCATGAATCCCCCGAAGCCGGTGACGATGTACCCGTCGATCTCCAACCCGGAGAGTTCCTCGGCGATGTCGACCATCTCCTCGGAGTTGCGGTCCGAGCGGGCGTTCACGCTGGAGAACTTGTCCTTGCCGTAGGAAGCCTGGACATAGGTGTCGCGGGGAAACCCGACGACGCTGCCCGCCCCGCGCTCGACGTTGGCCGAGAGGATGTGGATGCTGTCGGCGCGGTACACCGGCTGGAAGCTGCCGATGTTCTTATCGGTGCCAAGGATCAGCACGTGGCGCACGTTGCCGCCGTACCAGGGGCCGACTCCGAACCGGGCGAGATGACCTCCGACGATTTCCCAGCCAGACCCTTCGTCCGCCAACAGCACCATGTCGTCGTCGGCGGTCACCACCGCCACTCGTCCCTCGTCGACCTCGGCGGAGTAGAAGACGGCCTCCACGGTCATATCTGCGGTGGGGTGCACTTCGGCGAGAAGATCGAGCAGCCCGGCGGGAACGGCCGGAAGCGGAAGTGTCCGGTCACCTACCCAGGAGTAAAAGGCCTCGAGCGCCGCCGCAGCCTCGTCGTCTCCCTCCATCACCACGTCGATGACGGCCGAAATGGGGGCGGCCTCGGTGGTCGTGGTCGGAGGCAGCGTCGTCGTCGGTGCCGAGGTGGTGGTGGGTGGACTGGTCGTCGTGGTCGTCGCGCCGCCGTCGTCTCCGCAGGCGGACCCGATCAGGCTGAGGACGAGAAGCACGCCGATCGGACGAGTTGCTCTCATTAGATCGCGACGATACCCGGGTCCGAATCATTCGACTCAGAGCCGCGCCGTCTCGGTCGCGCCCGCAGAATCAGGTATCCAATGATCCCGGCGATCGCAGATCCAGTGAAGATTCCCGTCTTGGCGAAGTCCTCTAGCTCGTGCGCCCGGAAGGCGAGGTCGGAGACGAAGAGCGACACGGTGAACCCGATTCCGGCGATGGCGGCGAGGCCAACGATGTGGGCCCAGCTGGTGAACTTCGGCAGTTCGCCGAGGCCGAGGCGCACCGCCGCCCAGGCGAAGACGCTGATGCCGACCATCTTGCCCACCACCAGCCCGGTAGCCACGCCGAGGGCGACGGGGTGGGTGGCGGCGTCGACGAGGTCTACTCCGGCGAAGCGGACCCCGGCATTGGCCAGCGCGAAGAGCGGCACCACGACGAACGAAGACCAGGGATGGAGTTTGTTCTCGATTCGGCTCAGCGGGGCGACCGATTCTCGTGCAACGTCGGACAACTCGAGTGCGCTGAAGTCGATCCGTTCGACACCTCGCGGGTCCGCTGTCTCGACTTCGTGCCGGCTGATTATGCGACGTGCCCGACCGAGATACTCATCGTCGGTGTACATCGACCGTGCCGGTGTCAGCAGGCCCAGCGCCACCCCGGCCAGGGTGGCATGGACCCCGCTCTCGAAGAGAAAGAACCAGGCGAGGAATCCCATCGGCAGGTAGAAGGCCAGGGACCGGATCCCCACCCGTTGCGCTCCCCAGATCGCCGCCAGCAGCAGAAGCGTCCCTCCGAGGAACCCGAGTGCCACTTGCTCGGTGTAGAAGACGGCGATCACGGTGATCGCCCCGATGTCGTCGACGATCGCCAAAGCCAGAAGGAAGAGCTTGCCGCCCAGGGGCACCCGGCTTCCAAGAAGGGCGACGACACCCACCGAGAACGCGATGTCGGTAGCCATCGGGATGCCCCATCCGTGATAGGCACCCGGCGTACCTCCGGCGATGAGGACATAGAGCGTTGCCGGCACGATCATCCCGCCGAGAGCCGCCACGACCGGCAGCGCGGCCGCCTTGGGGCTTCGCAGGTCGCCACTGACCAACTCGCGCTTGATCTCAAGGCCCACCACGAAGAAGAAGATGGTCATCAACCCGTCGTTGACGACATGCCTCAGGGTTTCGGTCAGGTGGAGTGGACCAATCGTGAGGTCGAATTCGGTGGTCCAGAAGGTTTGGTACGAGCCACCGAAGGGGGAGTTGGCCCAGACAAGGGCAACCACGGCGGAGAGCAGCAGCACGGCGCCACCGGCCGACTCGATGTGGGTGAAGGCAAGCAGGGGCCGCACGAATCGCTTGGGGACGACCCGTTCGGATTCGAGCCACGTGATGTGCTCGGCTGGCGGCGGAGTTCTGGCCACGAGAGAGGGAGAGTAGTGAGGTCCGGGGATCGTCTCGGCAGGCGCCGCAGTGCGTCAAGGGCCCCTCCGAGAGACTCGTGCGTCGCGAGCCGAGGCTCCTAGTCTTCCCGCGGCACCATCCATCTCCCGAGGGGCGCATGCGGATCGTCATAATCGGAGCGGGGGCGGTCGGCTCTCATCTCGCCGAACGCCTCGCATTCGAGGGTCAGGATGTAGTCGTCATCGAATCCGATCCGGTTCGGGCAGACGAACTGCAGAACTCGGTCGATTGCCTCGTCATCAACGAGAACGGGGCGAGCATCCACGCGCTCGAAGCCGCCAATGTCGGAGAAGCTTCGCTGCTGATTGCTGTGACTTCGTCCGATGCGGTCAACATCCTCGCCTGTCAGGCTGCCGCCCGTCTCGGGGTGCCGCGCCGGGTCGCCCGAGTGCAGGATCCGACGCTTCGGGAAGATCTCGATATGCACGGTGTCGACGTGGTGATCGACCCGATCGAAGCGCTCACCCGCGAATTGCTGCTGCTGATTCGCCGGGGAGGTGTATCGGAGGTAGTGGAGTTCGCGGACGGGCGCATCAGTCTCTTTGGGGGGCGAGTTCAGCCGGGGGCCCCGCTCGACGGGATCACCCTGAGGGTGCTGCGCCAGCAAGTCCGCGGGTGGGATTGGATAGTGGCGGCGCTCGTCCGCGACGAGGAGACGATCATCGCCCGCGGCGACTCGATGGTGCACGCGGGTGATCATGTACTGGTGGTGTCGAGCGGATCATCGGCGGATGAGGCGCTCAAGCTGATGGGGGTCGCCGAGCATCGGGCCAAGAAGGTGTTCGTGCTGGGGGCAACCCGCTTGGCGCTCCTCACCGCCGAACTTTTCGTGCGGAGCGGCATCAGCACCGTTCTCGTCGACGTCGAGGCCGACCGGGCCGCGGACCTTGCTGCAAAGTACGACCGACTCGTCGTCATCAAGGGCGATCCGACCGATCCGAAGGTCCTGGAAGCCGAGGGCGTGGGGAACGCCGACGTGGTGCTCGGCTTGTCGGGGTGGGATGAGGTCAACATCCTGGGGTGCCTCGTTGGCAAGGCCCTGGGGGTGCCGACCGCGGTGGCCCGCTTCTCCCGCCTCGAATACGTCCCACTGCTCGCGGGGCACGGCATCGATGCCGGCGTGTCGACCCGCCTCGCCGCCGCCAATGAGATCCTGCGGTTGGTGCGCAGGGGCACGATCCATTCCGTGGCGACGTTCGAGGACACCGACGCCGAGGCGATCGAGTTGCAGGTGTCATCGGACAGCAAGTCGATCGGGAAGACCCTGACCCAGATCGGTTTGCCCCGATCGGGCATCGTGGGCGGCATCGTTCGCGGCAAGAAGGCGTTCATTCCTCATGGCGACACTGTGATCGAGGCCGAGGACCGGCTGATCGCCATTGCACTTCCCGAGGCGATCCACGCGATCGAACGACTCTTCGGCTGACCGATGTCGTATCGAAGACTCGTCCACATCGTCTTCGCCGTGGTGGAGGCGATCGGCGCGGCCATGCTCTCGGCATCCGTGGTCGGGCTGCTGTACCGGGAATGGACCGAGGCCGGGCAGATCGCGGCTGTGGCGGTCGTGGTGATGGCAGTTGGGGAGTTCGGCCGCAGGGTCGCCGGGACCAAGGGAGTCCTCACCACCCGCGAGGGGTTCGCCGCGGTCGGTCTTTCGTGGATCGCGATGTCGTTCGCTGGGACTCTGCCATTCCTGATCACCGGATCGTTGGACGGCCTTACCAACGCCTTCTTCGAGACCGCCTCCGGGCTCACCACAACCGGGGCGTCGGTTGTTCCTGACCCCGCCACTCTGCCCTTCTCGGTCTTGTGGTGGCGCGCTCTCACCCAGTGGATAGGCGGGATGGGAATCATCGTGTTGTCGATCGCGATCCTCCCGCTCCTCGGAACGGGAGGGGTGCAATTGGCCCGTGCCGAGTCACCCGGACCCACGCCTGACCGGCTGACCCCTCGCTTTCGGGAGACGGCCAAGCGGCTCTGGTTCGTGTACGTGGCGTTCACTGCGCTCGAGACTGCACTTTTGGTGATCGGTGACATGTCGTTGTTCGATGCGATCACTCATTCGTTCGCGACGATGTCTACCGGTGGGTTCGGCACGAAGGCGGCTTCGCTCGAAGCGTTCAACGCCTATTCGCAGTGGATCGTGATCGTCTTCATGATCATTGCGGGGGCGTCCTTTGCACTGCACTACCGGGCCATCAGAAACCGGGACGTGCTCGTCCACGTGCGTCACCCGGAGTTCAGGCTCTACGTGATGATCCTCACTGGCGCGGCGGCGTTCATCGTGATCGGTACCTGGGGCACCGACGCCGCCGACGTGATCCGCGACGGAGTCTTTACTGCGGTGTCTCTGGTGACCACCACAGGGTTCGCCACCGCCGACTTCGGGCAATGGGCGGCCGGGTTGCAGGTGATGGCGGTTGGGCTGATGTTTGTGGGAGGAATGGCTGGTTCCACCGCGGGTTCGGTCAAGGTCTATCGGCTCGGAGTGCTCTACGAAGGCTCCAAGGCCGATCTGCGGCGTCTCATCCACCCGCGAGGAGTATTCGTCACCAAATTGGGTAACCAGCCGGTGCCCGACCGCGTGGCGGAGAGCGTCCAGTCGTTCTTCTTGCTTTACATGTTCTTCTTCATGACGGGAACACTCGCCTTTGCCACACTCGACTCGATCTCGGGGACGAATTTCGATCTCACGACCTCGGTGTCCGCCGTCGCCTCGGCGCTCGGGAACGTCGGCCCCGGTCTCTCGGCGGTCGGCCCGACCTCCAGCTACCTCGCAGTGCCAGCCGCGGGAAAGTGGTTGCTTTCCTTTTTGATGATCGTCGGCCGTCTCGAGGTTTTCCCCCTGGTCCTGCTCTTCACCCGGGAGCTGTGGAGGCGGTAGGCAGCAATCCGATGCCCGTTGCCCGTCTGTTGGTGGCGGGCGGCTGATCGGGCACGCCTAATCTCCCTGTCCGTAGTCACCTGAGGAGCGCTCGTGGATCCGGAAGTTTGGTTGTACATCGGTGTCGGCGCGGGCCTGCTCGGGCTCGTTCTTGCCATTTTCTTCGCCCGCCAAGTGCTCGCCGCGCCCCAAGGCAACGAGCGCATGCGTGAGATTTCGGCCGCGATCCGCGAGGGGTCTGGGGCCTTCATGCGCCGCGAGTACACCTGGGTGGCGGTGTTCGTGGTGGCGATGGCCGGGTTGATCTTCGGCCTGCTCGACTACGGGCGGCCATGGGGCGCGATTGCCTATGTGTTCGGCGCCGTGCTCTCGGGTCTCGCCGGCTTCATCGGCATGCGCATCGCTACCGCCGCCAACTCCCGCACCACCGAGGCAGCGCGGGTCGGCGGCGTGAAGCAGGCGCTTCCTCTGGCGTTCCGAGGTGGGGCTGTGATGGGGTTCACGGTTGCCGGGTTGGGACTTGCGGGTCTCGCGTTCGCCTTCCTCGTCTTCGTCCAATGGCTCGAGGTGGATCAACCTTTTCAGGTGCTGACCGCGGTCGGACTCGGCGGATCGACCATTGCGCTGTTCGCCCGCGTCGGCGGAGGTATCTACACCAAGGCTGCCGATGTCGGTGCCGACCTCGTCGGCAAGGTCGAAGCCGGAATCCCCGAGGACGATCCTCGCAACCCGGCGGTGATCGCCGACAACGTGGGCGACAACGTCGGTGACGTGGCCGGCATGGGTGCCGACCTGTTCGAGTCCTATGTCGGGTCGATGGTGGCGCCGATCGCCTTCGCGGCGTTCGTCTTCGCCGGCCGCGACTTTCTGGCGCAGGCCCTGGTGTTCCCGTTGGCGGTGGCGGCGATCGGTATGGGCGCCTCCATCATCGGCTCGTTCCTGGTCCGGCCTCGGGGCACCAACCTCGCGGCGGCTCTTCACCGCGGCACCTATGCCGCTGCCATCCTCACGGTGCTGGGAACACTTGCCCTCGTCTACGGAATGTTCGGCGACATCGACGGCGTCGACAATCCGCTGGGGTTGTTCCTCTCGGTCGTCATCGGGCTCGCAGTCGGGCTGGCCGTCGGCCAACTGTCCGAGCTGTTCACGTCCGATCATTGGCGGCCGGTCAAGGAGATCGCCCGCCAGTCAGAGACCGGTCCTGCCACGGTTGTCCTCGCGGGTATCGCCGACGGGATGCGGTCGGCGGCATATTCGGTGATCGTCGTTGCCGCGGGCATTGCGGGCGCCTACTGGGCCGGAGAGATGGCATTCACGGACGGCGGCATCTATGGAATCGCCATCGCGGCCATCGGGGTGTTGGCCACGCTCGGGATAACGGTGTCGGTCGACGCCTACGGGCCCATCGCCGACAACGCGGGTGGCATCGCTGAGATGGCTCACCTTCCAGCCGAGGTCCGGCAGGCGACCGACGCGCTCGACTCGCTCGGAAATACCACCGCCGCCGTCGCCAAGGGATTCGCCATCGCCTCCGCGGGGGTGACTGCCTTGGCGCTGTTCTTTGCATTCAAGGAGGCTGTCGGGCTCGAGGTCATCGACATCCTCCAGGTCGAGACCACCGTGGGTCTCTTCCTTGGGGCGATGTTCCCGTTCCTGTTCGCATCGCTCGCCATCAAGGCGGTGGGGCGCGCTGCCCACCAGATGATCGAAGAAGTGCGGCGCCAATTCCGCGAGATCCCCGGACTTCGGGAAGGACGGGAGGATGCCCGGGCGGACTATGCCCGCTGCGTCGACATCTCAACGGCATCGGCGCTGCGCGAGATGATCGTTCCCGGGGCGCTGGCGGTGGCCCTACCACTGGCGATCGGGTTCGTCGACGTTCAGGCGCTCGGGGGATTCCTGGCTGGCGCGCTGATCACCGGCTTTCTATTGGCGATCTTCATGGCCAACGCGGGAGGGGCCTGGGACAACGCCAAGAAGTTCATCGAAGCAGGTGCCTATGGGGGCAAGGGCTCAGACGCTCACAAGGCGGCCGTTGTGGGCGACACCATCGGGGACCCATTCAAGGACACTGCAGGTCCGGCGATGAACATCGTGATCAAGGTGATGACGATCGTGTCGCTCATCTTCGCTGAGGCGTTCATCTAGGGCGTAATTGGCCGGCCGAAGGCCGCCCGGCGACCTCGCAAATCGACAAAGTCGTCTGTGGGGCCGGGTGGGCGCGAGAGAGCGGCTTCTCGCTTCGTCAGCGGCGGTCGTCGCCCATGCCTGGCGGGTTGTCGCCCCAGGGACCGCGTTCTATGTAATCCCGCATGGTCTTGACCCGCGCCCGATGCACCAGCACGTAGATGCCGATGAAGACGGCGCCGAGGAGTCCCCAGACGAATCCCATGCCGTGGATTGTACGGGATGCACCTCGATTTGGCAGGCGATTCGTTCGATCTAGCCTTTGGCGCCCCGTCGCAGGCTTGTCACGATGCCCGTCGAGATCACATTGGTTCGCCACGCCGAGACCGAGGCCAACGCCGCCGGTATCTGGCAGGGTCACGGCGATCATCCCCTGAGCGCCCTGGGGCGTTCGCAAGCCGCAGCAGTGGGCCGTCGCCTGCAGGATCGAACCTTCGATCTGGTCATCGCGTCCGACTTGCCGCGCGCGGTCGAGACCGCTGCCCTCGCCGGCTTCGATGCCAAACCCGACCTGTCGTGGCGGGAGATCGATATCGGGGTGTGGCAGGGCTTGACCCGGGGCGAGGTTCATGAGCGCTTCCCCGAGGAGATCGCAGGAGTCCGGGCCGGTCAACCCGTGAAGATGGGGGGCGCCGAGTCCTGGGCCGACCTGGGGCGGAGAATCAAAGTGGCATTCGCCGAGATGGTTGGTGACGCGGCCGATGGGTCGCGAATTCTCGTTGTCACCCACGGGGGGGTGGTCCACGCGGTCCTGGCGAGCCAACTGCGCTTTGCAGATCGCTCCGCGCCGTGGCCGATCGATCGGGTTCGCAACACCGGCATCACCGAGATGGCAGTCGACCAGGGCAGCTTCAGGCTGGTGTCGTTCAACGATGGCCGCCACCTCGACGACGACCTCGATCTCGGGATCGCGTTGTTCCGACATGCGGAGTCGGAGGCGAATGCCTCGGGGAGGTGGCACGGCATCACCGATGGCCCACTCACCGAGCGCGGCCGCCGGCAGGCGGCCGATCTGGGCCAACATCATCGCGGCGTCACCCGTATCTACGCCTCGCCTTTGGAGCGGGCTCGTGCAACTGCCGAGGCGTTCGCCGCGATCCGCGGCTTGCCCGTCGAAACCCTCGTCGAGTTGATCGAAGTCGACTTCGGCTCCTGGGAGAACCTCACCCCCCACGAGATCGCCGAGCGACATCCCGAGGACTGGGCCGCCGTCTTCGAAGGTGGTGAGGACCGCCCTCGTGGGGGCACCGGCGACACTTTCGCCGCGGTGGGGGAGCGTCTGGCCGGCGTCATCGACCGAATGGAGCAGCTCCATCCGAGGGAACGGGTTGCCCTCTTCAGCCACGGCGGCGCCATCTGGTCGTTGACCGCCCGGGTGCTCGGCCTGTCGTGGTCGAATTGGCGCAGCCTGGCGATGCCGTCCAACACCAGCGTCAGTCACGTCCGCATCGACTCCGGCAGACAGGTGTTGGTGGATTACAACGTCTGACTTCGGGGCCTCGCCCTGAGGCAGACGCGAAACCGCGGACGACCCGATCTGTCGCGATTGCCAGCGGCGGGGTTTCGCCTTTCGCCTTTCGCCCTTCGCCCCTCGGCCCGCGAGACTCCGCAGATGCGTGTTCTTCTGGTCACGAACGACTTCCCCCCTAAGCCGGGGGGGATTCAGCAGTACCTCAATGGCTTGGTGGCGGCGTTCCCCGGAGAGATTCGGGTGCTCGCCCCGAGGGATGACTCCGCCGGGCCGCGCGATGGAGTGGTCCGCGGCCACCGTCGATTCATGTGGCCGAGTCGGCGAACCCGGCGTTGGGTGGCGAGCCAGGTGGCCGACTTCCAACCCGATGTCGTGCTGTTCGGGGCACCTCACCCGTTGGCCCACTTGGGGCCCCGCCTTCGAGAGGAGACAGGGGTTCCGTATGCGGTGCTCTGTCACGGCGCCGAGGTCACGATGCCGGCGGCCTTCCCGGTGACGCGGCAGTTGGTGAAGTACCCGTTGCGGCGCGCCGACGCGGTGCTCGCAGTCTCCACCTACACGGCGGGTCGCGTAGAACGGCTCGCGGGGCGGCCCGTCCGGGTGGTGGGGGTCGGGGTCGATCCGGCGTTTGGCCCCGGAGCCGTTCCTGCATCCGCGGTGGTGGGCTGCGTGAGCAGGTTCGTCCCGCGGAAGGGCCAGGGGCGGGTGCTCACCGCAGTTGCCCGCCTGAGAAGAGAGGGTCGCGATGTCTCGGCGCTACTCGTGGGGGCGGGGAGGGACGAGGCCCGGTTGCGCCGGCTCGCCGACCGCCTCGGAGTGCCGACCCGGTTCGAGGTGGGCGTCCCGTACTCGCGCCTCCCTTCTCTGTATCGGGAGATGTCGGTTTTCGCCATGCCATGCCGATCACGCTGGCTCGGTCTCGAGGTCGAAGGGCTCGGCGTTGTCTACCTGGAGGCCGCTGCCACCGGATTGCCCGTCATAACCGGCGGTTCAGGCGGTGCTCCTGAGACGATCGATCCAGGAGTCACGGGATTCGTGGTCGATAGCGACGACGCCCTTTTCGACGCGCTCCGCCGGCTTGTCGACGATCCGAACTTGGCTACTTCGATGGGGCAGTCCGGCGGCAAATGGATCGCCGAACGGTTCACCTGGGACACCGCCGCGGCCCGCTTCGAAGCCGGATTGCGAGAGGCCGTCCCTGGATAGGTCTGCGTGCCATTGGGAGCACTGTCCTTGACATGGCACCCGTGTCGTCGTAAACCCTTTACCGGATAGGCTCGCCCCGGAGATCAGCCAGCGACCGATCCGCACACCCCCTACCCGTCCCCTGCGGAGACCATGCCCTCCAAACTCGTCATCGTCGAGTCGCCTGCAAAGGCGCGCACCATCGCCGGATTCCTCGGCGGCGACTTCGTCGTGGAGTCCTCGATCGGGCATGTGCGGGACCTGCCGCGCAGCGCCGCCGACATTCCCAAGTCTCACAAGGACGAGTCGTGGGCGCGCCTCGGGGTCGACACGGCCAACGACTTCAAGCCGCTGTACATCGTGCCCAATGAGAAGAGCGCCCAGATCACGAAGCTGAAGAAGTTGGTGAAGGCGGCAGACGAGGTCTATCTCGCCACCGACGAGGACCGAGAAGGCGAGTCGATCGCATGGCACCTCATCGAGGTTCTCAGTCCGAGAGTGCCGGTCAAGCGAATGGTGTTCCACGAGATCACCCCGGAGGCGATCCGACGCGCCATCGACTCTCCGCGCGACCTGGATCGGCGTCTGGTCGACGCTCAGGAGACACGTCGCATCCTTGATCGCCTCGTCGGGTATGAGGTTTCGCCGGTCCTATGGAAGTTGATTCGCCCCAAGCTGTCCGCCGGCCGGGTGCAGAGCCCGGCGATTCGGATAATCGTCGAGCGGGAGCGCGAGCGGATGGCATTCCGGGCTGCCGGCTACTGGGATGTGGCGGGGGTCTTTGCGACCGACGAAGGGTCCTTCTCCGCCGTGCTCGCCGCGCTCGACGGGGTGAGGGTCGCCACCGGGAAGGACTTCGACAGCGTGGGTGCCGTCTCCAAGAGCGATGTGGCTGTGCTCGACCAGGAGCGCGCCGAGAACGTCGTGGCCGATCTCGAGACCGCCGATTTCGCCATCCGTCGGGTCGAGAGCAAGCCCTACAAGCGGTCCCCGTATCCGCCATTTCGAACCTCCACATTGCAGCAGGAGGCCGGACGCAAGCTCCGTTTCGGATCACAGCGCACGATGCAGGTTGCCCAGAAGCTCTACGAGAACGGGTACATCACCTACATGCGCACCGACAGCACGTCGCTGTCAGAGACGGCGATTGCCGCCGCCCGGTCGCAGGTCGCCGAGTTGTACGGCGCCGAGTATCTGCCCGACTCGCCGCGGGTCTACGCCAGCAAGGTCAAGAACGCCCAGGAGGCCCACGAGGCGATCCGTCCGGCTGGTGATCGCTTTCGCACGCCGGACGCGGTCGCCGCGGAACTGAACAAGGACGAGGCTCGGCTCTACGACCTCATCTGGAAACGGACCGTGGCCTCCCAGATGGCCGATGCGATCGGCGAGAGCGTCCAGGTGCGGCTTGGCGCCGCGGGGGCGTCCGGACGCGACGCCGAGTTCGCCGCATCAGGCAAGGTGATCTCGTTCCCCGGGTTCCTCCGGGCGTATGTCGAGGGCTCCGACGACCCGGAGGCCGAGCTCGAGGATCAGGAGGTCCGGTTGCCGCCCCTGTCCGAGGGCCAAGCGGTCGATGCCGAGAGCCTGGAGGCGGTCGGGCACGAGACCAAACCTCCCGCTCGGTACACCGAGGCATCGCTCGTGAAGAAGCTGGAGGAGTTGGGGATCGGTCGGCCATCGACCTACGCCTCGATCATCTCGACCATCCAGGATCGCGGGTATGTGTGGAAGAAGGGCTCCGCACTCGTACCGACCTTCCTCGCCTTTGCCACCGTCCGCCTGCTGGAGAGGCACTTCGCGACGCTGGTCGACTACGGATTCACCGCGCGCATGGAGGAGGACCTCGATGAGATCGCAGGTGGCGACCGCGAGCACATCCCCTACCTCTCGACTTTCTACTTCGGGAATGGGCATCCCGGGTTGCTCGATCTGGTGGCCAAGACGTTCGATGACGCCGATGCCAAGGAGATCAACACGATTCCCTTCGGGGGCGGAAGCGGCGATGTAGTGCTCCGGAGCGGCCGGTACGGGCCCTATCTCGAGCGCGGGGAGAGTCGTGTGAGCGTTCCGGACGACCTGGCACCGGACGAGTTGACCGCCGAGAAGGTGGAGGAATTGTTCGACGCCCCATCAGGTGAGCGCGAACTCGGCACCGACCCAGAAAGCGGACTCGAGGTGGTTGCCACGACGGGTAGGTTCGGGCCTTACGTCCTTCTGGTGGAGCCCGAGGACTCGAAGAAGAAGCCGAAGACGGCTTCGCTGTTCAAGTCGATGAGCCTGGACACGGTCACCATGGATGACGCCCTCCGGCTTCTGGCGCTTCCTCGAACTGTCGGCAACGATCCGGACAGCGGGGAGCAAATCACGGCCCAGGGCGGCAAGTTCGGCCCATACCTCAAAAAGGGGACCGACACCCGCAGCCTCGAGACGGAGGAGCAGATCTTCGAGATCGACCTTGCCGGGGCACTCGAGCTTTTTTCCCAGCCGAAGCGGCGAGGTGCCAGGAACACCGGTCCCTTGAGGGAGGTGGGCATCGACCCGGAAACCGGGTGCGCAGTCGTGGTGCGCGATGGTCGGTTCGGCCCGTATGTCACCGATGGCTCGGTCAACGCTTCGCTGCGCCGCGAGGACGCGGTCGAATCGATCTCGATCGAACGCGCCTCCGAGCTGCTTGCCGAACGCCGGGCGAAGCTCGAAGCCGAAGGCAAGAAGATCAAGCCATGCAAGAAGGCCCCCGAGGCTGCGGGAGTCCCGGAGTCCCCGGACGCAATGACGGGCGCTGAGTAGCTCTCGGTTTGTCCGGAGGGTCCAACGGAGGGCTCTGATAGCCTCATCGGGTGACTCAGGTAACCGGGGCCGTACCTCGATCGGCGTGGGCGCTGATGCGGTCGGGCCCCTTTTCGCGGCTGTGGCGCGCAGGGTTGATCAGCAGCACCGGCGATTGGGTGGCGATCCTCGCCACCCTCACCCTCGCGGATGAGCTCGCCGGTGGCGGGGGCATCGTGCTCGCCCTCATGTCCCGAGTCGTCCCCGGGCTGTTCTTCGCGGCCATCGGCGGCGTCATCGCCGACCGGCTGCCTCGTAAGTATGTGATGATCGCAGTCGAGGTGGGGCGAGCTTGCCTTGTCTTCAGTCTGGCGTTCGTTGAGACGATCGGTGCTCTCATCTACGTAAGCCTGGCGATGGAAGCGCTCACCCTCATCTTTCAGCCGGCGAAGGAGGCCACGGTGCCGACACTCGTGGCACGCAGCGAGATCGTCAGGGCGAACAGCCTCTCGCTGAGCGCGGCCTACGGAACCTTTCCGCTCGGCGCGGCGATCTTCACCGCGATCGCACCGATCAGCGACGACATCACGCTTGGTGGTCTTCTACCGGGGACAGTGGTGGGGCTCGCCTTCTTGTTGGACGCGATGACTTATATCGCGTCTGCCCTGATCCTCACCACCCTCCCCGCCCAGGCGAGGCGGCAGCGGCGGCCCGGGCAGAAGCGGAGCTTCAGCCTGATGGTGCCGCTGCGCGACCTGTGGGAGGGGATCACGTTCGTGGCCAGCCACCGGAGAATTCGCTCGGTCGTGCTGGCGATGACAGTCGCGCTTGCCGGCGGCGGGATCATTGTCGTGCTCGGCAAGCCGTTCGCCACCTCGGTGCTCGGTGCGGGCACGGTTGGTTTTCCCGCGCTACTGACCGCTTTCGGACTCGGCGCCGGAGCCGGGATCGTGGGAGTCACGATCTGGGGGCCACGGTTCCAGAACAAGGACGTGGTATTCGCCTTCGCCCTTCTCGTGACGGGCGTGTCGCTCGCCTCTGCCGCCTTCGTCAAGACTCTCTTCGGCGGGGTTGGCTGGATCTCGGCGATGGGTCTTGGGGCTGGCGCGGCATATGTACTGGGATTCGCTCACCTCCACGAACAGACCGAGGATGACTTGCGGGGCCGCACCTTCGCCGCCCTTCTGTCCTTGATGAGAATCGGCCTGCTGACGGCGATGATGGTCGCCATCCCGCTCTCCAACCTTCTCAACGGAGTTCTGCCCGGACTGATGTCCAGTGGATCGCGGATGGTCCTGCTGGTTGGCGGTGTCACCATTCTCGGAAGCGGGCTGGTGACCATGTGGAGCGTTCGTCGGAGCCTGATCGCCCTCGGCCAAATCGGTGAGCGCCCTGAGGTCGACACCGCTCTCGAGGCGATGCGGCACCACCGGAAGCGGATTGCGGGACTCGAGGAGACCAACGAGTTGGATGTCGTTCGGGTAGACCCCAAGGGCGGAGGCGAGTGAGCCGCTACGCAGCCATCGAGGGCGTCGACGGTGCCGGGAAGTCCACGGTCGCATCAGGGGTGGCGACGGCCCTCGAGGTGCGGGGCATCGAGGTGGTACGGGTGCGTGAGCCGGGGGGCACCCCCGCGGGGGAGGCCATCAGGTCGATCCTGCTCGAAAGCTCATCCGACCTCGCCGATTGGACCGAGGCGCTGCTGTTCGCCGCTGCCCGCGCCCAGCTGGCCTCCTCGATCGTTGGTCCCGCCCTCGCCGCCGGCAAGACGGTGATCTCGGACCGCAGCGTCTACTCCTCGCTGGCGTACCAGGGTGCGGGCCGCGGGCTCAGCCTCGAGGCCGTCCGCCGGGTGAACGAAACCGGCCTCGGGGGCGTGTGGCCTGACACCGTCCTGCTGCTGCGCCTCGACCCGGACCATGGGCTGGCCCGTGAAGATGAAGCCGACCGCATTTCGCTGGCCGGAGCCGACCTGCACCGGCGGGTGGCGGAGGCGTATGGCCGGCTGGCCGAATCCGAGCCCGACCGCTTTGTCGTCATCGATGCCTCGGGCTCGATCGACGAGGTGGTTGGCGCGGCGATGGCCGCCCTCGACGGCCGGTGGCATTGATGTTCCGCGAGATCATCGGCCACCGAGCCGTCCTCGAGATGCTCGAGGGCGACCTCAAGCAGCCTTCGCACGCGTATATGTTCGTTGGCCCGGGCAGCGTCGGTAAGGCGACGGTGGCCCGGCTCTTCGCCGCCCACATTCTCTGCGGAGACGACGAGCGGGACGTCCGTCGGGCGTTGGCCGGCCACCACCCGGACCTGGTGCTCGTCGAACCCGACGGACGTTCGGCGCTCACCGTCGATCGTGCGCGCGACACGGTGGCTCGATCGGTGCTCACCCCGGTCGAGGCCACCCGCAAAGTGTTCGTGTTCGAGGAGGCCGGCGCGATGAATGACGAAGCGGCCAACGCCCTGCTCAAGACACTCGAGGAGCCGTCGGCCACCACGATGTTCGTGCTCGTCGTCGAGTCGCTCGACGACCTCCCCGCGACGGTGTCGAGTCGCTCTCGGACCGTATTCTTCGGTCGGGTGCCCGAGGCCGAGATCGCGCGGGCGCTGGTGGAGCAAGGGATCTCGGCGGATCAGGCTGAGCGGGTTGCTACATCGTCGGGCGGCCGCCCGGGCATCGCTCTGATGCTGGCGACGCGTCCCGAGGTCGCGGCGTTTCGCACCGCCTGGCTTTCTGTTCCGATGCGGGTCACCCCGAGCCCGGGGGATGCGTACCGGCTGGCCGAGGAGTTGGTGGGTGCCGTCGAGCCGCTTCTCGCAGGCCTGGGTGATCGTCATGCCCTGGAACTCTCCCAAGGCGAAGACCAGGGCCACGACCTCCGGATGATCAAGGAGCGTCACGAGCGCGAGCGCCGGCGAGCGGGTGCCGCCCTGCACACCGCCGGCCTCGAGATTCTTGCATCGTGGTATCGGGACGCCGCGGTCGCCCAGTACGGTGGACCGGTACGGAATCGAGATGTCAGTGGGGCTGATCTGGCTGAAGTATCGGCTCGAGGCGCTGTGACGAAGGCCCATCGCGTTCTCGACGCAGTCGACTCCATGAACGCCAACCAACGACCCGAGCTCGCCTTCGGGGCGCTGTTTGCCGACCTTGGAACCGCGACTTAGGCCCGGCTTCCCGTTCGGTGCCCGACCCTCGATGAGGGTCGCCCGCCCGGTGGGGATCGCCCTTTCGCGGCTGTGGGCAGACTTCGAGCGAATCGGCCCGGAGCTTCCTGCCGGGCCGCTCGTGCTCGCGGCCAATCACTATTCCCACGTGGATCCGGTGGTGGTGAGCTTTGGCGCTGGTCGACCGGTCAGATTCCTCGCAGTCGACGAGTTGTTCGGAAGGTCGACCATCTTCGACCGACTGACACTCTGGCTCGGGGCCATTCCGATGTCGAGAACGAAGGCGCCGCTTGGAGCCCTGCGAGTGGCTCTCGCCGAGCTCGCTGCCGGGGGGACCGTCGGGTTGTTTCCCGAGGGCCTTCGCGTCTGGGCTTGGGGTGAGGTCGAGCCCAAACGGGGAGCTGCCTGGCTGGCGCGCCGCGCCGGGGTGCCGCTGGTCCCCATGGCGATTGTCGGCACCGACCTGGTGCTGGGACGTGGCGTCCGGCGGCTCTCGCGCAACCCGGTGACCGTGGTGGCTTGCGAGCCGATCCAACCGGGGGACTATCCGCCCGGGGGTGACCCGGCGGGAGCGATGACCAGGGAGTGGGAGAAACGCATCGACGGGGCCCTCCGGTCTGCAGCCGAGCTGCGCAACTCAGGGGGATAGGCCCACGGCCCACTGCCGACGGCAAGAGACGCGCGGGGCTTTGCCGCACATTCTGGCTGTAGGCCGTTGACCGTCGGCCCCTTGGGCGGCGAGGCGCTTACCCTCGCGACCAATGCGATTTCTCATTGCTGGCTCATCGGGCCTGATCGGATCCGCTCTCGCCGATCGCCTCGCCGGCGAAGGCCACGAAGTGGTGCGCCTCGTCCGCCCCGAGACGAAGGCCGAGGGAATCGCCTGGGACCCTCCGCACCCGCTCGAACCCCGCCTGGTCGAAGGGTTCGACGGCGTGGCCAATTTCGGGGGACGATCGATCGGAGAGCGTCGTTGGTCCGACCGGGAGAAGCATCTCTTGTGGGAAAGCCGGGTAGGTCCCACCCGGGTGCTCGCACAGGCACTTGCGGCTGCCGCGCAACGGCCCTCGGTGTTGGTGAACGGCTCGGCCACTGGTTTCTTCGGCGACGGCGGTGACCGGATCCTCACCGATGACGCCCCCAAGGGTGAAGGGTTCCTCACCGACCTCACCGCGGCCTGGGAGGCGGCCACCGCACCGGCGTCTGCCGCGGGGATCAGGGTGGTCACGCCGCGATCCGGGATCGTGCTCAGCCCCGACGGCGGTGCCCTCGGGAGGCTGCTCGCCCCGTTTGGGCCCCGGTGGTTGAGTCCGTATCGGTGGGGCCTGGGGGGTCCCGTGGGCGGGGGGAAGATGTACTGGTCGTGGATCTCTCTTCGCGACGAGGTGGCCGGCATACGCCACTTGCTCGTCGATTCCCAACTTGTCGGCCCGGTGAACCTGGTGTCTCCCCACCCGGTCACCAATCGGGAGTTCATCAAGACCCTCGGTCGGGTCATTCGCCGCCCCACGGTGATGCCGATACCCGGGTTCGTGCTGAAGATCGTGCTCGGGAGCGAACTCGCCGATGCTCTGGTCCTCGAAGGGCAGCGCGCCGTTCCCGCCCGCCTTCAGGCGGACGGCTTCGTATTCAGCGACACCGACTTGGAGCAGGCGATGCGGGAAGCGCTCACCCCCTAGCAAAGGTTTCTTTGCCGGGCACCGCTGGTGGTGTGCCAACATGGCGCCATGACCATCACTGCGAAGACCGTCGAGGGATCGATCGACCGTCTGCTGGCGGAACACGATCCGAAGGGCGACCCGGTCGAATTCCTCGGTGCCCGCTACGACATGGGCCTCGCGTGGGTGTGGTTCCCCGAAGGCCTTGGAGGAGTGGAGGCGCCGCGCGGTCTGCAGACCCTCGTCGAGCAGCGGCTGGCGGATGCGGGCGCCCCCCATCCCGCCCGGTTCAATGCGCTCGGGGTGGGCATGGGCGCCCATGTGCTGATGGAGCATGGCACCGAGGCCCAGCAACGCCAGTGGCTACGCCCGATGTTCACCGGCGAGGAGATCTGGTGTCAGATGTTCTCCGAGCCGGGGGCGGGTTCGGATGTGGCCGCCCTGGCCATGAAGGCGCTGCGCGATGGCGACGAGTGGGTGGTGAACGGTCAGAAGGTATGGACCACCCTCGCCCATGTTGCAAAGTGGGGGATGCTTGTGGTCCGGACCGATCCCGAGGTCCCCAAACATCAGGGCATGTCGTATTTCATCGTCGATATGGAATCTCCGGGAGTCGAGGTGAGGCCGCTTCGCCAGATCACCGGCGAGGCCGAGTTCAACGAGGTCTATTTCGACGACGCGCGAATTCCCGACGAGAACCGCATCGGCGAGGTCGGCGACGGGTGGAGGGTGGCGCTGACGACGCTGATGAACGAGCGGGTTGCCATCGGTGGCACGATCGCCCCCCGGGCCGCCGGCCCGATCAGTGAGGCGGTGCGGGTGTGGAAGGAGTACGGCCACGACGACAATGCCGCTCGTGACAGGCTCATGACGCTCTGGGTCCGCGCCGAGGCTGCCCGGCTCACCAACCTGCGCGCCGGCCAGATGCGGATGATCGGCACCCCGGGACCCGAGGGATCCACCGCCAAGCTGGTCTACGCCGAACTGAACAAGAAGATCTATGAATTCGTCGTCGAGTTGATGGGACCGGAGGGAATGCTCTACGACTCGTACCAGATGACCCGGCCTGACGAATTCACCAGCCACCCGCCGGTCAAGGCGTTCCTGCGGGCGCGGGCGAACTCGATCGAAGGCGGCACCTCCGAGATCATGAAGAACATCCTCGGCGAGCGTGTCCTCGGTCTCGCCGGGGAGCCCCGGGTCGACAAGGACCTCCCCTGGAGTCAAGTACCCCGGTAGAGAGTCTCCAGTCTCCAGTCTCCAGTCTCCAGCAAGAGGTCGGCGGAAATACCACGCTCCGCGCGCGGGTGACACCACAATCACACTGTTGTGATTTCCAGGGTGGAGTACCCGGATGCCATTGTTCCGCGAGGTTCGCTCCCGACGGGCGTGGCGGCGAGAGGTCGCTGACCGCCTCGCTGAGCGACTCGATGAGGAGGGAGAGCTGCGTTTCGTCGGCGCACGACCCGACGACCGGCGAGAAATGCTACGGATCGCCGAGTTGCTGCCCGACGACGTGATCGCGGAGCTCTACGAGGACCTCGACTACCCGGGCCTGACCTTCATGGAGCTCAGGTTCGTGCAGCCCCCTGTCCGCTACGACCAGGGCCTCCGGATCGTCTATCCCGATCGGAGCGAACGGGCGGGGTAGGCGGTTCTAGACCTTGGTTCTGCGAAGCATCATCGCATTGACCGCGACGATCACCGTCGAGAGGCTCATGAGCAGCGCTCCTACCGCGGGTGCCAGGACCACGCCGACTGGCGCTCCGACACCCGCAGCGAGAGGAAGGGCCACGACGTTGTAGCCGGTCGCCCAGAACAGGTTCTGCAGCATCTTCCGCCTCGTCACGGCGGAAATCCGGAGCGCACGAGGAATCGCAGCCGGGTCGCTCTCGATCAGGACCACGTCGGCGGACTCGATCGCCACATTTGCTCCTGCCCCGATGGCGATGCCCAGGTCCGCCGTGACGAGGGCGGGGGCATCGTTGATGCCATCGCCCACGAATGCGGTCCGTCCCACGGTCTGCAGCTCGCGAACAATCTCGGCCTTTGCGCCAGGAAGGACCCGGGCGTGGTAGCGCTCGATTCCCAGCTCGGCGGCAACCGTGGCGGCCACCGCAACAGCATCGCCGGTGACCATGATGGGCGTGATCCCCTGGCGACGTAGTTCATCGACGGCGGCCCGCGCCGTCGGCCGGATCCGATCACGGAGGCTGACCACCCCCCTCACTGATGACTCGTCCATCAACACAACGGCTCCCTGTCCTTGCTCGCCCGCCTCGGTGAGCGCTTGGACCATCGCCGGGTCCGTGGCGACACCGAGATCGTCTGCCCATTCGGGACGGCCCACGCGCCAGCGCCGGCCATCGGCCAGGCCGACGACACCCATTCCGGCTACCGCGTTCACCTCGCCGTGGAGTTCGAGTGTCAGGCCGCGCGCCAAGGCGGCTTCTACGATTGCGGCGGCGAGGGGGTGTTCCGAAGCACGCTCCAGGCTGGCTGCGATCCGCAGGACCTCGTCGACTTCCACCCCGTCGGCTGCTGCGACGGCGGCGACTTCGAAGCGGCCCTCGGTGAGGGTGCCGGTCTTGTCGAGCGCCACGAACCGGAGCCGGTGGGCTCGCTCGAACGCGTCCCGATCGCGGATCAGGATTCCTCGTCCCGCAGACATGGCGGTCGCATTCGCCATCACGAGAGGCACGGCGAGGCCAAGAGCGTGGGGGCAGGCGATGACCAGCACTGTGACCGCGCGCGACACCGCAGTGGCGAGCCCGCCCGCACCCCACAGCCACCAGACGACGAAGGTGGGGGTACTGACGGCGATTGCCACCACGACCAGCCAGGATGCGGCGCGGTCCGCGAGGCCCTGATATCGGGTGCGCGATGCCTGGGCATCGTCTACCAGCCGCATCATCTGGCTGAGCGTCGACGCATCACCCGTCCGTTCGACGCGAATCGTCAATGCTCCGTCACCGTTGACTGACCCGCCGACGACCTCGTCGCCGTCCTTCTTGGGGACGGGTCGGGACTCTCCTGTCAGGAACGACTCGTCAACGCTGGAGCGGCCGTCCGTGACGATGCCGTCAACGGGTACGTGCTCGCCGGGCCGGACGAGGATCAGGTCGCCTGTGGCGAGTTCGGCCGGCGGGACGTCGACGACGTCGCCGGCGGATATCCGGTGGGCCACGGCCGGGATCAGCTCAGCAAGATCTTCTAGTGCGCTCCCGGCCCTCTCCACCGACCGCATCTCGATCCAGTGTCCGAGGAGCATGACGACGATGAGGGTGGCGAGTTCCCAGTAGAAGGAGTCGCCGTCGAGTCCGAAGGTGACCGCGAGGCTGTAGCCGTAGGCGACGCTGATCGCCAGGGAGATCAAGGTCATCATCGCGGGCCGCCCGACACGAACCTCCCGCACTGCACCCTTGAGGAAGACCAGTCCGCCGTATGCGAAGAGGATGGAGGCGAGTATCGGCTCGAGAACCGACGAACCCGGGAAGCTCAGAGCCTCGTACCCAAGCCATGCCTGGATGGGGTCACTCAGGTAAAGGATGGGGAGCGTGAGCGCGACGGATACTCCGAGGCGATTTCGGAACATCTCAGGAGAGTGACCTTCATGCCGGTCGTGGTTCGGAGGCCGTTCGGCATCGGTGGTCGCAGCGTGATCGTCGTGCATGGAAGCGGAACCTACCCACCAAGGGGTGGGGTAGGTTGGCGACTTCTCCAGCGACGAGAGGGCGATCATGAGTCCTGCCAGGAAGCGACCGGGATCGCCGAAGCCGAATCGGATTGTCTGGTGGGTGGCCGGCATTCTTGGAGCCGTCCTCATCGTCTTCGTCGCGGTGACGTCTGCACCGCCAGGGACGACCGCATCGACCGATCCGGCCACCGTCGCCGCAGGAGAGCAGCTCTACCTCGACAACTGTGCGGTCTGCCATGGGTCCGACCTGATGGGCACCACCACAGGACCACCGTTTCTGGACGTCATCTACGCCCCCAACCACCATTCGGATGAGGCGTTCCAGCAGGCGGTCGCCGCGGGTGTTGTGCCGCACCACTGGACCTTCGGCGCGATGGCTCCGCTGCCGCATCTCACCCGGGCGGACGTAGCCAAGATCGTCGCCTTCGTGCGGGCGGAACAGCAGGCCGCGGGGATCACGCGAGATCCCAGTCATCCCTGAAGCAGCTTCAGCCACGGCTCCAGCCACAGCAAGATGGTCTCCAAGGCGAGTCGGGGCCTCGCAGCCTCTGGCCGGAGCCGTGGCTGGAGCAGGTGACCGATCGTTTACCATTCCTCGCCGCCGCCGGAGTAGCTCAGGGGTAGAGCAGCTCACTCGTAATGAGCAGGTCCGGGGTTCAAATCCCCGCTCCGGCTCCACCGTCGAATTCGGGGAGCACCGATCCGATGGGAGCCTGCCCGGAAGGGGCCTGCTTATGGCCGACCAGGCCACGTTCGAATCCGATGTGACCGAATTCCTTCCGCAGTTGTATTCCGCTGCGCTGAGAATGACGCGCAATCCGTCCGATGCCGAGGACGTGCTCCAGGAGGCCCTGCTCAAGGCCTACCGGGGGTATCACACGTTCCAGTCCGGCACGAATCTGCGAGCGTGGCTCTATCGGATCCTCACCAATACCTTCATCAACCGGTATCGACAGGCGACCCGACGCCCCACCGAGGTGGAACTCGGCGATCTCGAGGATCTGTACCTGTACCAGCGGATGGGCGAGCCCGGACCCGGCGGAGCAGAGCGCAGCGCCGAGGACGAGGCCCTCGAGTCGATCGTGGACGAGGACATCAAGGCGGCCCTCGAGTCCCTTCCGGAGAACTTCAGGATCCCGGTGCTCCTCGCCGACGTCGAAGGTTTCTCCTACAAGGAGATCGCCGAAATGATGGATACGCCGATCGGCACAGTGATGTCGCGGCTCCATCGGGGAAGAAAGGCGCTGCAAAAGGCGTTGTGGGACTTTGCAGAAGAACGAGGCATCGCCGAACCATGAATTGCAACGAGGCTCACGGCCAGCTGTACACTTTCATCGACGGCGAGACGCACCTCGTCGGCCGAATCCGCATTCGTTTGCACCTGCGACGGTGTCCGCCATGCGGTGAAGGCTTCCGGTTCGAAGAGGCTCTGAAGCTCCGGATACGGCAGTGCTGTAGGGACGAGATGCCGCCGGAACTACCGATGCGGCTCATGACGTTCATCCATGAACATGATTCCGACGGGAGTGTGGGGTAGCCTGCAGGGCTCCGCCCCTCCTTTGGAGGTAAGAAATGTCATCCGAGATCATGAAGGGCAATCGAGTCCAAGGGAAGCTCCGTGCTCCCAAGACGACCGACGGCACCCGTGTCTGTGAGGACGACACCTGTGTGACCCTCCTCTCCCGGTACAACAAGCGGGCGCACTGTTACGCCCACACTCCGACCAGGTTCCCTCGCCTCCGCGGCCGGATCGTCCCGGAGAGCTGAGAGGGCTTCGGCTCGGGCTGCTTCGTGCGGCCCCGGTGCGGGTAATCTCGCGGTCATGACCCGCGCTCGCACGCTGATTCTTCTCCTGCTCCTCTCGTTCGCGTTGGGGGTGCTGCCCGCCTCGGCGCAAGAGGACCCTGCCCCGAGCAACGAACCGGCGGTCGTGGTGGGCGAGGAGCCCGCGCCACCTGCCGAGGATGCCTGGACCTTCCGCTTCCTCGTGCCGACCCTCCTGGTGATTACGGGTGTCGCCATCGCCGGTGTGATTCTGGGGTACGGGGTGAGGGTCAAGGGCCGCTATCGCGTGTCGCAGGAAACGTGATCAACTGGAACGTCGCCGCCCGGGTCGCCGGGCGGATGGCGGGATCGCATCCTCTCGAAGAGTCCTACCACTTCGATCTGCTGGCCCGCCAGGCCCCTCGCCTGGTCGAGGAGGCGTCGCAGCTGGTGGCCGACGAAACCGGACTGGTCTGGTCGGGCACCCCCACCGTGGCGGTGCTCGCCCGATCCGAGTGGGCGACGGCCAACATCGCCTCCTTCGGACGGCTGCTTTCCCATGCCGAAAGGAAGCTCCAACAGGCGCCCGGCGGAGGCCTCGGCCACCGGACGATGTCGCGTCTGCTCGGGGCCGAGGTCGGCGCGCTCGTGGGAGTGCTCGCTCGCCGCGTCCTCGGTCAGTACGAGCTGGTGCTGCCCTCGGGCGACGATGACGCCGGCGACACCGTAATGTTCGTCGGGGCGAATGTCCTTTGGATGGAGCGCCAGTTCGAATTCCGTCCCGACGAGTTCCGGTTCTGGGTGGCCCTGCACGAATGCACCCACCGATTGCAGTTCACCGGCGTCCCGTGGCTTCAGGGCTACTTCTTCGAGTTGGTCAGCGGGCTGGTCGAGTCTTCGAATCCAGAACCGGGGCGCATCCAGCGGATCGCCGGCGAGATGAGGTCTGCTGCTCGAGAGGGGCGGCCGATCGTCGACGAGTCCGGGATCATGGGGATCATCGCTTCCCCGGAGCAACGGCAAGTGATCGACCGCGTCCAGGCCCTCATGTCGCTCCTCGAAGGCCACGGCCACGTGGTGATGGACCGCATCGGCGCCAGGAGGCTTGTCAGCCAGGACCGGATGTCGCGAATGCTCAAGCAGCGTCGTAAGGATCCCCGTACCGCCGCCTTCTTCCGGCTCACCGGCCTCGAGTTGAAGATGAAGCAATACGAGATGGGGGAGCGGTTCATCCTCGATGTCGAGCGCACCGCTGGCTTCTCCGCGCTCGATGCCGTGTGGGAGAGCCCGGACCACCTCCCAACCCTCGCTGAGATCAGGGCACCGAGGCGATGGCTCGAACGGGTGAGTTGACCGCACCTGAACTCGACGCGTTCGTCGCGACGGTGGTGCCTCGCCTCCCCGATTCCCCGGTGGTGGTCGCCCTCAGTGGGGGGGCAGACTCGGCCGCGTTGGCCTTTGCGGTCGTGTCGCGGGGCGGCCCGGCCCGCGCGGTCACCGTCCACCATCACCTCCCGGGTTCCGGGGCGATGGTTCAGGCCGCAACCCGAATCGCGGAACGACTGGGGTTGGCTCATCAGGTGATCGATGTCGCGGGCGGCGAGTCGGAGACCGAGCTGCGCGAACGCAGACTGGCAGCGATCGAGTCGATCTTGCGCGACGGAGAGACCGTGCTCACCGGCCATACCCGTGACGACCAGGCGGAGACGGTGCTCGGCAACCTCCTGCGCGGAACAGGGCTGTCCGGGCTGGCAGGCATCCCGTCGCGTCGCGGCGCGTGGGTGCGTCCCATGCTCGACATCCCGCGAGAGGCTGCCCGCGAGGTCGCCACGCTCGCAGGGCTCGCCTTCGCGGACGATCCGCAGAACGACGACCCCGCGATTCGCCGTAACCGACTGCGGGCCGAGACGATCCCCGCCCTCGCCAGGGACTTCAACCCGGAGCTCCTTGCAGCGTTGGCCCGCACCGGCCGACTAGCGGCAGCCGACGATGCGCTCCTCGATCGACGCGCCGAAGTCGTTCCCCTCAGGTGGGATGAGGGGGCAGTGTTGATCCCGGTTGCCGCCCTCACTGCCCTCCCGGAGCCGATTGCTTCCCGGGTGGTGCGCCACGCGCTGAGGATGATGCTCGACCCGTACCCCGGAACCTCCTCCGATGTCGCCGCCGTACTCGGGGCGGTGGCGGGTCCTGCAGCTTCGGTGTCCGGCGGACTCATTGCCACGCGAGAGGGCGCATATGTGGCGCTTCATCGGGGAGACCAGCATGAGCCACTCGAGCCAGTCGAGCTGGGTGTTCCGGGCGCGACGCTGTTCGGTGGCTGGAGGATCGAGTCGGGGAGGGTGGGGCTGGGCAGGCATGGAGCCATGATCGCCGCCGACGGTCCGTTGGTGGTCCGCGCCGTTCGGCCGGGTGACCGGATCAGCATCCGCGGCGGCACCAAGAAGGTGTCCGACGCCCTCGGGGAGGCCGGCGTGCCGCTCCGTCTTCGAGCCAGGTGGCCGGTTGTCGAGTCGGGTGGAAGAATCGCCTGGCTCGTGTCGATCCGGGCTTCCGACGAACGGCAAGGGGAGGTTGGCATGGCGGCGACGAGGTTGTCGGAATGATGCGGCCCGGCCGCGTATTGGTCGACGAGGAAGCGATTGCGTTGCGGCTCGCCGAAATGGGCCGCCAGATCACTGTCGATTATGAAGGCAAGGATCTGCTGCTGGTGGCAGTGCTCAAGGGCGCATTCATGATGATGGCGGATCTCGCCCGCCACATCCGACTTCCGGTCGACATCGACTTCATGGCCGTGTCCTCGTACGGGGCCGCCACCGAAACGTCCGGCGTCGTGCGGATCCTCAAGGATCTGGAGCAGGAGATCGCCGGCCGCCACGTCCTCATCGTCGAAGACATCATCGATTCGGGTCTCACCCTCGACTATCTCCGCCGCAACCTCGAGGTGCGGCAGCCGGCATCACTGGAGATCGTGGCGTTGCTGATGAAGACCGGACTCCAGCGCGTGCCTATCGAGGTCAGGTACATCGGATTCGAGATACCTCCCGACTTCGTCGTCGGTTACGGGCTCGACCTCGTCGGCAAGATGAGGAACCTTCCGTATGTGGCGGTGATGGAGGAGGAGTAGCGGCAGGCGGCAGCAGCGAGCGGTGTGCAGCACGCTCGCCGCTTCGAGGTGGGCATCAACTTCTAAGGTCCTGGTCCCGATAGCATGGCTTCCCTATCTCCTTCGTCCCGGGACTGGACTTGAGGTCGTGAGCAAAACCGTCCGCACCGTGTTGGTTTACCTGGTGGTCGCCACGGTGGCGATCATGCTGGTCAATACATTCGTGACCTCGGCGACTGCGCCCGAGGAGATCACGCTCGACCAGTTCCAGGCGCAACTCGCCGCCGGTCAGGTCGAATCGGTGACGATCAAGCAGAAGTCGAACGTGATCACCGGGTCTTTCACCGAAGAGGCCGGGGGCGGGCGCTTCGAGTCGATCTTCCCCGACGGCTATGAGGGCGACCTGACCTCCCTGGTGCTGGCGAGCGACGTGACCCTGAGCATCGAGTCCGAGAATCCGGGGATCTTCCAGTGGTTCCTGGCCTTCCTGCCGTATGTCCTGATCTTCGGGGTGTTCATCTTCATCCTGATGCAGATGCAGGGCGGCGGCAATCGGGTCATGTCTTTCGGCAAGGCCAAGGCACGGCAGGTCACCCGCGACATGCCCAAGGTCACTTTCCAGGACGTTGCCGGGGCCGAGGAGGCGGTGGAAGAGCTCTACGAGATCAAGGAGTTCCTTGCCAAGCCGCAGAAGTTCCGGGCGATGGGTGCCAAGATCCCCAAGGGGGTCCTGCTTTACGGCCCTCCGGGCACCGGCAAGACCCTGCTCGCCAGGGCTGTGGCCGGTGAAGCCGGGGTTCCCTTCTTCTCGATCTCGGGTTCCGATTTTGTCGAGATGTTCGTAGGAGTTGGTGCCAGCCGGGTGCGCGACCTCTTCGAACAGGCCAAGGCCCAGGCACCAGCGATCATCTTTGTCGATGAGATCGATGCCGTCGGCCGGCACCGCGGCGCGGGGCTTGGCGGCGGCCATGACGAGCGGGAGCAGACGCTCAACCAGCTGCTGGTGGAGATGGACGGCTTCGACGTGAAGACGGGAGTGATCCTCATCGCGGCCACCAACCGTCCCGACATCCTCGACCCTGCGTTGCTGCGTCCCGGGCGCTTCGACCGCCAAATCGTCGTCGACCGCCCCGACATCAAGGGACGCGAGAAGATTCTCGAGGTCCACGCAAAGGGCAAGCCCCTCGCTCCCGAGGTCGACCTGAAGGTGATTGCCCGCTCCACCCCCGGGTTTACCGGCGCCGACCTGGCGAACACCATCAACGAGGCGGCGCTCCTCTCCGCCCGCCGCGATCGCGATGTCATCGGCCAGGCTGAGCTGGAGGAGGCGATCGATCGCGTCATGGCCGGTCCGGAGCGACGGAGCAAGGTCATGACCGATGACGAGAAGAAGCTCACCGCCTATCACGAGGGTGGCCACGCTCTGGTGGGCCACGCCCTGCCTCATGCCGACCCCGTGCACAAGGTGACGATCATTCCCCGCGGTCGAGCGGGGGGCTATACCCGTTCGCTCCCGCTGCAGGACAAGAGTTATCAGCGCCGTAGCGAACTGGTCGACTCGCTTGCCCAGGCGCTGGGGGGTCGAACTGCTGAAGAAATCGTGTTTGGCGACCCATCGACGGGCGCTTACAACGACATCGAGCAGGCGACGGAGATGGCGCGTTCGATGGTCATGGAGCACGGGATGAGCGACAAGGTGGGACCGATGCGGTACGGCACTCCGAAGGCGCAAGTGTTCCTTGGGCGGGATTACAACCAGTCGGTCGACTACTCCGACGAGGTGGCGGAGATGATCGACTCGGAGATCCGCAAGCTGATCACCCAGGCCCACGACGAGGCCCGGGCGATCCTTCTGTTCCACCGTGACGGGCTCGACAGGATCGCCGAAGCGTTGCTCGAGCGAGAGACTCTCTACGCCGCCGACATCGCCGAGATACTCAGCGACGTTCCGAAGTGGGAGCACGCCGCGAACGGGTCGATGAGGATTCAGGCACCGAAGGGCGAGTTGGCGCGAGGTGGCGTGGCAGCAGCCACCACATCCGATGGAGGCGCAGCCTCCTGATCCTGCGGCGCCAGTTCGAGCCCACCCTTTGGCCGGTCGGACTCGGCAACGTCCTCACCAATGCCGATCACACCCTTGTCATGGGGATCCTCAACGTGACCCCGGACTCGTTCTCAGATGGCGGCCGGTTCCTGGCATTCGACGCCGCCGTGGCGCACGGGTTGAAGATGGCGGAGGAGGGAGCCGACCTGGTCGATGTAGGGGGCGAGTCCACCCGCCCCGGCGCGACGCCGGTCGATTCCGAAGCAGAGGTCGAGCGGGTGGTACCGGTGGTGCGGGCGTTGGCTTCGGCTGGAGTCTTGGTTTCGGTGGATACCTCGAAGGCCGCGGTGGCCGCGCAGGCGATCGAGGCGGGGGCGGTGGTCGTCAACGACGTCACCTCACTGTCCGATCCCGAAATGGCGGGCGTGGTCGCCAGGTCGGGTGCCGGCGTCGTGCTGATGCACATGCTCGGGGACCCCGGAACGATGCAGCAGGACCCGCAGTTCGGCGATGTCGTGACCGAGGTGTCCAACTTCCTGGCGGAACGGGCGCAGTGGGCGATCTCGCAGGGGATCGACCGAGAGCGAATCTGCCTCGACCCGGGCATCGGGTTCGGTAAGACGGTCGCCCACAACCTCGATCTGATCGCCTCGGGGGTAGCGAGCCTGGCCGGTTCAGGGTTCCCGGTGCTGGTCGGGGCCTCCCGCAAGTCGTTCATCGAACGGGTGCTGGGACCCATCCCGGTCGACGAACGCGATGGGGCCTCGGGGGCCGCCCACGTGCTGGCGATAGCGGCCGGAGCCAGCGCCATTCGTGTACACAACGTGGTCGAGGGACTGCGCTCAGCGCGAATAGCCGACGCTATCGTGCGGGGTGAAACCCCATGATCATGACCGGACTCGAACCCCGCGGATTCACGTGGGTGATCGCAAAGCGCCTGGCCGTGTCGGAGCGTATCGGGGGATACGGATTCCAGCATCGCCGCGTCCGCCGCGAAGAGGAGATCGCCTGGCTCAAGCACGCGGGCATCAAGGCGGTTCTTTCCCTGCTCGAGGGCAATCAGAACCTCGCCGCCTATCACGCCGCCGGCATTGACGGCGTCAATGAGCCGCTCGTCGAATTGGAACCGGATGCGGTCCGCAGGGTGTTCCGGGCCATGACCGAACTGACCTCGAAGCGCAACTCGGTGCTACTGGTCCATCGCGACCTGGTCGATGACACCGTCGCCGGGGTGCTCGCAGGTTTCCTGATCCACTCGGGGCGCGTGAAGGATCCGATCATGGCGACGGCGCTGGTACAGGAGATCCTAAAGCGCCCCCTGGGCCCTGAGGCTCGCGCGATCATCCCCCTCTCCACGGGATCCTGAGACGCGCGTCGCCATCGGGCTTGGCTCGAATCTCGGAGACCGATCGGGCAATCTGGCTGCGGCCGTCGATTCCCTGGGTGAACACGGCGAAGTGCTCGGCGTCTCGTCGGTCTGGGAGACGGCACCGGTCGGCGGTCCGCCTCAGGACGACTACCTGAACGCGGTGGCAGTGATTCACACCGTACTCGGTCCCCGGCCCCTGCTCGAAGCCTGTCTGGAAATCGAACGCGCCGTCGGCCGGGAGCGTCGCGAGCGGTGGGGTCCGCGCTTGCTCGACCTCGACCTACTGCTCTATTCGGATGCCGTCATCGACGCGCCCGGGTTGCGAATCCCTCACCCCCGGATGACCGAGCGGCGGTTCGTGCTCGCTCCGCTCGTCGAGATCTGGCCGCTGGCTGAGGTTCCCGGCCACGGTGTCGCCGACGACCTGCTCGGCGCAGTGGACGGTCAGGAGGCTCGGACCGTCGGACGGTTCCCCTCCTCTCAAGGCCCGGCGGAGTAGACCCTCAGTTGAGTCCTCGGGAGTCCTGCTTGAGGGCGGTGTCGACACCGACCGCCGCTGCAAAAGCGAGCAGGCGCAGCGGCCCGGTGAGCGACGGTGAGACCTCCAGCAAGTAGTTGTCGGCGGTGGTGAAGATTGTCTTCGCGAAGCCTTCCCACGTCTTCGTGATGCGGCCCACCTCTGCCTCGAACTGGTCGACGATGGCAAAGTTCCACGCCCGCCAGTTCTCGGCCCGGATCTCGCCGAGTTTCTCATCGGTGCTGCCGTGGAGCCCGAATCGGATCTTGCCGAATACGTTCTGTTGGCGGATCGTTCCGGCGAGGTGCCCCGCCCCGTCGTACACCTCCACTGTCGACTTGACGATCTTGCGGGGGCGCACGATCTCGAGCACCTTTGACCCGTCGCTGTCATAGGCGGCCAACTTGTGGGTCATGAATTGGTCCACAGAGGACACGAAGCGCGCCAGCTTCTTCAGGGTGGTCTGCCCCTCCTGGCGAATCACCCCGATCTCGGTGCCCTCGGGATCCCTGATGAGGTACTCGTTGGTGAGTTCGATGAGCTTCGGCTTCTGATTGATGACGATTCGCGGGTGGTCGAGGAGGTTCATGTCGTACGACGGTAGTGACTCCGGCGAGCACCGAATGGGCGGGCGCGGCGGGCTCGCGTAGAATGAGCCGCGTCGTCTGGTACCCGGAGAGGACTGGAACGCATGGACCTCATCCTTGTCGGCCCCGGCCGGGCCGGCCTCTCGCTTTCGCTGGCGGCACTAGAGGCAGGTCATCGCGTCGTGGGTGTTCTCGCTCGCGAGCCGGCCGAGGCTCGGGCCGCCGCCGACCGGCTCGGCACCGAGCCATTGTCGTGGGATGCCAACCTGGTGCGAGCCGACCTACTGGTGGTGGCCGTTCGGGACGACGCGATCGAGGCGGTGGCCGATCGCCTCGCCCACCGCGCCGCCGCGGTCGAAGGCGCGGTGCACTTGTCCGGGCTCAAGTCGGCGGGCGCCCTCGATGCGATCGCAGGCCCTCCGGTCGGATCGTTCCACCCACTGCAGACACTGCCCACTCCCGAGGCCGGAGCAGCCCGCTTGGCGGGGGCATGGATCGCGGTCACCTGCAATGACGATCTGCTCTCAGACCGGCTGTTCTCCTTCGCTGCCTCGCTCGGGGCGAAGCCATTCGAATTGGACGACGCAGCCAAGCCGCTGTACCACGCCGCCGCCGCAGCGGCGGCGAACTTCACGCTGGCGGCGCTCGCCATGTCGCGGCAGTTGTTCGAGGCGGCGGGAGTCGACTTTGCGGCAGCCGAACCCCTGGTGAGGGGCGTCGTCGACAACGCCCTCGCGATGGGTCCCGAGCAGGCCCTCACCGGACCGGCTGCCCGCGGCGATGTCGGCACCGTTCGCGCCCAGCTGGCCGCGGTGCGGGCGTTCTTCCCGGAACTCGCTGAGGACTTTGCCGCCATGGTGAGAGCGACGGCCCGGGTCGCCGGCACCGAAGCCCAAATCCGACAGGCTCTGGAATGAGGATCGTCGACTCGTTTGCCGAGGTGCGGGCGATTGGGGGAGGCGCTGCCCTGGTCCCGACGATGGGCTACCTCCACGAGGGGCATTTTGCATGTGTGGAGGCGGCGCAGCGAAGCTCGGACCTGGTGGTGATGAGCCTGTTCGTGAACCCGCTGCAATTCAACAGCGCCTCGGATCTCGACCGGTATCCGCGTGCGCTCGAGCGCGATTCCGCTCTTGCCGAGTTGGCGGGGGTCGATGTGTTGTTCGCACCGGACGTCACGGAGATATACCCGCACCATCCCGTGACCCGGGTTCATGTCGCCGGCGTGTCGGAGGGGATGGAGGGCCTACACCGCCCCGGCCATTTTGAGGGCGTGGCCACGGTGGTCGCAAAGCTGTTCGCCGGCATCGCCCCGGGAGCAGCCTGCTTCGGCCACAAGGACGCCCAGCAACTCGCCGTGGTGAGGACCATGGCTCGAGACCTGTCGTTCCCGGTCGAGATAGTCGGCGTGCCCACGGTCCGCGAAACCGACGGTTTGGCGTTGTCCAGCCGCAATGTGCTGATCACCGATCGCGAGGCAGCCCGCGGACTCTCGATCGGACTCTTCGCGGCTGCCGAGGCGGTGGCGGCCGGTGAGCGTTCGGCGGCGGCGCTGGAAGGAATCGTCGCCGGGGTCGCCGCCGACACCGGAGCAGGTATCCAGTACGTCACGCTCGCCGACCGCGCCTCGGCCGCGCCGATCGAGCACCTCGACCGACCGGCATTCTTGGCTGTAGCCGCCACCGTCGGCGACGTGCGACTCATCGACAACGTGTTCCTCGATCCAGACGGCGGCGCCGACCTCGGCACCCGCCTGGACCGGCCATCGATCCTCTACGAGACTCAGGCCTGAAAGGCGGCGCATGCTCATAGCCATCGATGTCGGCAACACCCAGACCGTCATGGGCCTCTTCCAGGGTGAGGATCTGGTGGATTCCTGGAGGCTGTCGACCGTGCGCGAACGCACAGCAGACGAGTACCGCTTGTACTTCGCCGGTCTTCTGCGCCAGGACGGTTATCGCCTTGAGGACGTCCACGGCGTCGCCCTATCGAGTGTGGTCCCCACCGCCAAGGCAGCTCTCATGCAGGTAGCCGCTGAGATGATCGACGGGCCGCTGGTCGTCATCGGTCCGGGAATCAAGACGGGCATGCCGATCAACATCGACAACCCGCGTGAAGTCGGCGCCGACCGGGTGGTCAACTCGGTCGCCGCCAAGCACAAGTACGGCACTCCGGTGATCTCCGTCGACTTTGGGACATCAACCAACATGGACGTTGTCGACAGTTCGGGGGCATATGTGGGCGGGGCGATCGCTCCCGGGCTGGAGGTGTCGTTGGACGCGTTGATCAGCGCGACTGCGGCGCTGCGTCGAGTGGATCTGACCGCTCCGCGGGCGGCGATCGGCCGTAACACCGTGGAAGCCATCCAGAGCGGTCTGCTCTACGGCCATGCTGGCCTGGTGGACGGGATCGTCGACCGGCTTGCAGCCGAGATCGACGGCTCTCCGGCCATCGTTGCCACCGGGGGCCTGGCCTCTACCATCGTGCCCCATTGCCGTTCGGTATCGATCGTCGACGCCAACCTCACACTGGACGGTTTACGCATGGTCTACGAGATGAATCAGGAATGAGCCTCCAGCCTCCAGCCTCCAGCCTCCAGCAGGAGCGATGTCCGCTGCCCCTGCCGATAGCCAATGGCCAAATGCGGTCGAGCGCATCGGGGCCCTCTTGACCGACGAAGGGCTCGACGAGCACGTTCTGACCGCGGCGCGGCTTGCCAAAGTCGAAGCAATTCGCACGGCGGGGGATGAGCCATATCCGTTCAGGTTCGAGCGCACGGCCACGGCCGCCGAATTGCATGCCGCCCACGACGGTCTTCCGGCCGGTACTGATACGGGGCTTCATGTCTCCGTCGCAGGCCGATTGATGAACTCCCGCGATATCGGGGCATTGGTGTTCGGAGTGCTCCAGGACCACACCGGCCAGATCCAGCTGTTCGTCGAAGCCGATCGGCTCGGCGACCGGTTTGTCGCTTTCGGCGATCTCGATTCCGGAGACTGGGTGGGCGCGGAGGGAGAAGTGGTCACCACGAAGAGAGGCGAGCTGAGTGTCCGGGTGGAGTCGTTCACTCTCCTCGCCAAGGGATTGCGCCCTCTGCCGGAGAAGTGGCACGGGCTCACCGACGTCGAGAAGCGCCACCGGTATCGGTACGTCGACTTGATCGTCAACGCAGATGCCCGGGAGGTGATGCGTCGCCGTGTCGAAACCATCCAGTCGATTCGAGAGTCTCTGCTTGCCCGGGGATACCTCGAGGTGGAGACGCCCGTGCTGCACCACGTGCCGTCGGGCGGGCTGGCCACGCCGTTCGTCACCCATCACGACGCCCTGGGGCTGGACATGTTCCTGCGGATCGCTCTCGAGCTACACCTCAAGCGATTGATCGTCGGTGGGGCCGATCGGGTGTTCGAGATCGGTCGCGTGTTCCGCAACGAAGGGGTTTCCCCCCGCCACAACCCCGAGTTCACGATGCTCGAGCTCTACGAGGCCCTCGCCGACTACAACGACATGGCGACCCTTACCGAGGCTCTCGTGGTCGAGGCCGCCGAGAAAGTGCTGGGGACCACCGAGATCACGTTCGACGGTCGGTCGATGTCCCTTGCCGCCCCGTGGAGGCGGATCGACTACGTGGGGTCGGTGTCCGATGCCACAGGCAAGGACTGGGATCCGGTGATGCCTGTGGCGGATGCCAGGAAGCAGGCGATCGCCGCCGGGGTGCAGTCCGAGGGCTCATGGGGAACTGGCCGGATCATCGCCGAGGTGTTCGAGTCGGTGGTGGAGGATTCGCTGTGGGATCCGACTTTCGTGCTCGACTTCCCGGAGGAGATTTCGCCTCTCGCCCGCAAACATCGTTCCCGTCCCGGGCTGACGGAACGGTTCGAGGTCATCGTTGCCGGCAACGAATTGGCAAATGCCTTCTCAGAGTTGAACGACCCGGTGGAGCAACGGCGTCGGTTCGAAACTCAGGCCGCCGCCCGCGCCGCCGGAGACCACGAGGCCCACCCGATGGACGAGGACTTCCTGCGCGCACTCGAGTACGGGATGCCTCCGACCGGTGGCATGGGCATGGGCATCGACCGACTGGTGATGCTTCTCTCGGACAAGCCGTCGATCCGCGAGGTCGTGTTGTTCCCCCACATGCGCCCCGAATAGGGCGTCCTAGGGAGGTCCATTGGCGAGTGCGCTGGGGATCTCGGCCACCTGAGTCATCGGTCGACGGAGTCGTCTCGCCCGCCGATCGGCGAGGGACTTCTTCTGATGGCATCCCCAACATCTGTGCTTGCTGTTCCTCATCGAGATCGGTCCGCCGGCCGAATGGGGCACTTGATGGTCCAACTCGATCCAGAATCGATTGCCGCAGTCGACGCACTTGACGCCGTCGAAGGCGGGCGGGTCACCGAGATTGAGGGCGGTGCGGATCGCAGCAGGGACCGCGCGCCCCCAACGCTTGATCTGGCGAAGGTCGGTTCCATCGAAGAACACCCCGGATAGGAAGGCGTCGGCGCCGATCCGCCTGGCGACCTCCGGGTCGAGCGGCCCGTTGCCGGGGATCTTGCAGATCTCGTCGTCCTCGACATGGGTCCACCCGCGTTCGGCGACGGGGTAGGAGACGAGCACCACCATCTCGGTGCGGCCGGAGGAGGTGCCACCGTCGGAAAGCAACTCGGGCAACGCGTCGGCGAGGTACCGGTCGAACGGCTCGCCGCGATTGCCGGCGCGGGCGAGGCGACGGGCCTCGGCCTCGAGTCGGTTGACGATCGGGGTCCCGATGTGCGGTTCGAGTTCGCCCTCGATGTGGATCATCCCCAGGTCGGTGACGCGATGATGTAGATACCGAGCCTCGCGCTGACGCGCTTCGAGGCCAGGCCCTTTCAGCGCCTCGAGTCGGATCTTGCGCGCCTCTTCCTTGAGAACATGGAACCTGGAGCGACGAGCGATGTCGACCAGAAGCCCGGCGGACCCGGGGGCGACTGCTTCGGTCTTGGCGATTTCCTGAGCCTGCTCGAACGACACTTCGGCGCGGCGCAGCGCCTCATCGAGCACCGGGGTCTTCGCCAGCTGCCGCGAGGTGTCGAGCGCCTTCCGAGCCCTGCCTACCGAGGTTCCGCTGACTCGTGCCAGCTCGTTGGCATCCCCGACCCGATCGGCCAGTGAGACCTCGCCAAAGGCACCCAGCTTCACCACCCGGGCATACTTCGCCTGCAGCGACCGAGCAGCGTGAAGTGCGTACGAGTCGCCGTCAGCTCGTTGTTCACCTTCTCGAGGCACTCGATGGCCCGATCTATCAGCCGATCGGCTTGGTTCCATTCCATTCATAGATGATGCCAACTAGGTGTGACACAAAGGCCTACCATCGCGGCTCCGGCGATGGAGCTCGCCGTTGAGCGCCCCAATGGGCTGATGGCTCCTACTGACAGGAGAGGAGCCCATGCAGCCCGTCGCCACTGCACCCCGACACCACCTCGCACTCCTCGTCATCGCCGGCGGCATGGTGGGGTCGGCGCTGCGGATCGGAGTGGTGGAACTGATCCCCGCCAACGCGTTCCCCTGGGCCACCCTCGCCGTCAATCTCACCGGTTCGCTGTTCGTCGGTTGGGCCCTTCCCGGTCTGCAGGCCAGGAGTCGGGGGCAGCGACGGGTGGCGTTCGTCGGCATCGGAGTCGCCGCCGCTTACACCACCTTCGCCACATTCGTAGGAGACGCCGTCCTCCTGGTCGAGGCCGAGCGCTGGTCGGCAGCCGCCGGGTACGCCGTGCTCTCGGTGGTGGGAGGCGCCGCGGGAACCGTCCTCGGGTACCTCCTCGGGAGGCGCCCGTGACCGTGCTCGCCGTGATCGCTGCCGGAGGACTTGGCGCAGGGCTCCGCTTCATCATGGGTGCGACGATCCAGCGGCGTCTCGCAACGGAGCTCCCGTGGCCCACCGCCATCGTGAATACCCTCGGCAGCCTCGCTCTCGGAGTCATCCTCGGAACCGGCAGCCATGGTGCCGCGGTCGACGTCACCACCGGGTTGATCGCCGGGTTCACCACATTCAGCACCTGGATGATCGAGGCCGTGTACCTGTGGGAGGAGGGCCGCGGAGGCCGACACCGGGCAGTCATCGCCCTACTTGGCCCGACCACGGTCGGTCTGCTTGCCGCGGCTGTCGGATTTGGCTTCGGGAGTCTTCTCGCGCGGTGAGAACTCCCGCGTGGTGGGACAATCCCGCGATGGGACTGGCCAAGCAGGTAAGGGAAGACCTCCTGGTAGCGGTGATCGGGTTCCTCGTCGTCTTCTCGGCCGTATACACAATCGGCAGACACTTCATCCCCTCGGACGAATTGGTGTCCGCACTCGCCGCGGCCGACCAGGACGATGGGGGTTTGCTGCTCGACTTGCACCTCGACCTGGTCGAGGGCGGTTACTCGACCACGTCTGGCTCCCAGGGTGCCGCGGTGGCGCAGGTATCTGGAGTCGTCGAGGATCGTCTCGTCCTCGATGTCAGCGGGTATTCGGCCAGTCCTTCCGAGGATGGCGATTCGATCAATGTCTCGGCCACATTCAGCGGAGACCAGGGTCTCCTTCAACTGTCTGCGGTAGGAGCCGTCGTCGGGGTGCCGACATCGGAGCGGGTGAGTGCGACCCTCACCATCGATGGGAAGACGTTTTTCGGTAATGACGGAGCATGTGTTTTGGAACTTGCCCAATTCGAGGCGGACCCTGATGCCCCACGAGGTTGGGAGTGGGCCGGCCATGTCACCTGCACCGACGTACCCGAGATCCGCTCGGACGGAACCGCCTCGTTCACCGTGGTCTTCGAGGTCTGGCCGGTCCGGTTCTAACGGACCCTCGGCCGGCGGATCGTCGCTAGGACCCCCGCGCCGCCTCCACCCGCTGTACCAGGTATTCGCCCAGTGTCCGCAACACCTTGGTGACATCGCTGTCGGGCAGCGTCGCGATCGCCTCCTCGGCGGCGGCGATGTGGCCCATGGTCTCGTCGAGCACTCGATCGAGGTGCCCCCCATCGCGAACGAGGTGGATCACCTCCTCGACCGCTTCTTCGGCATAGGGCTTGCCTCCACCCAATAGCCCCCGCAGCCGATCCCCGTCCGCACCCCGCAACGCGTAGATGACCGGCAGGGTGAAGGTACCTTCGTGGATGTCAGAGCCAGCGGGCTTGCCGAGGAAGTCTTCGGTGGCGAGCAGGTCGAGCACGTCGTCGGTCAGCTGGAACACCAATCCCACTTCGTGGCCCCACCGGGTGGCCGCATCGATCTGCGCCCGATCGGCGCCTCCCGCCATCGCCCCCAACCGCGCCGAGGTGCGGATCAGGCTCGCCGTCTTGTTCTCGATCACCCGGTAGTAGTCCTCGGGGCCGTGGTCGAGGTCGTTGCCGAGCTGTAGCTCCAGCACCTGCCCCTCGCAGAGGTTGGCGTAGGTGCGAGCGAGCAGAGCCACCGCTTCGGTCCCCAGCGGCGCCGCCACTTCGGATGCCCGGGCCAGCAGGAAGTCGCCGGCGAGGATGGCAATGGTGTTCGACCAGTTGGTGTTCACCGAGGTCTGCCCGCGTCGGCTGCCGGCCTCGTCGATCACATCGTCGTGATAGAGGCTGCCGAGGTGAATCAATTCGACCGATACCCCCGCCTCCACGGGATCGGTCCCGTCGGCGCCACCGATCTCGGCGGCGACCTGGGCGAGCATCGGCCGATAGCGCTTGCCGCCACCGAGGAGATGCTGGGCGATCTCGGTTACGAAAGTGTTCTCGGAGGTCGAAACCTCATAGAGGCGGCGCTCTACCTCCTCGAGGCGCGCCCACACCCGATCGATGGGTACCAGGTCCCGGAGGACGGGGAGTTCCATTGCGGCATAGTACGCGGACTCGGGTTTGGAACGGTCAGCCCACGAGGACCAGCGGTCCCGGCCTGAGGGGGTGGGGGACCACCGTCATCGGATGGCGGTACACCCCGGTGAGCAGGTCGGAGGTGAGGACCTCAGACGGCGGACCATCAGCCACCACCGTCCCCTGTGAGAGGACGACTGTGCGGTCCGAGTACTTGGCCGCAAGATTCAGGTCATGGAGGACGGCGATGACGATCGTGTCATCGCGCGACTGCCGCCGGATCAACTCCATCGACAAGGCGTCGGCCTCCTGTGACTGGCGATCAGCGAGTGGCGAGACGCGTTCGAGGCTTCCGACGCGTTCGGTCGAATTGCGGATTGCGAATTGCCGGAGGCAGCCGAAGGCTGCCGGCCTACAGCCCGGGAACGAAATGACCGAAACCCTTGTTACATGCCTGGCATCCGCAATGGCTCATCCCTGTTGATGAGGCTCGCCGGTATAGTCACTGGGGCGCCTTGGGTTTGCACCTGGAGCGCCATCGTCGTCTAAGGAGACGGGACCTTGTTCGAACGGTTCACCGATAGAGCGAGACGAGTGGTCGTTCTCGCCCAAGAGGAAGCTCGGCTCCTCAACCACAACTACATCGGCACCGAGCACATCCTTCTCGGGTTGATCCACGAGGGTGAGGGTGTAGCCGCCCGCGCGCTCGAGAGTCTCGGCATCTCCCTCGAGTCGGTTCGCAGCCAGGTCGTCGAGATCATCGGCCAGGGCGCTCAGGCTCCCTCCGGCCACATACCTTTCACGCCACGCGCCAAGAAGGTCTTGGAGCTCTCCCTCCGCGAGGCCCTCCAGCTCGGCCACAACTACATCGGTACCGAGCACATCCTCCTTGGCCTCATCCGCGAGGGTGAGGGCGTCGCCGCCCAGGTACTCCAGAAGCTCGGCGCCGAGCTCCACAAGGTGCGCCAAACCGTCATCCAGCTTCTCTCGGGTTCGCAGAGCGACGAGCCGTCATCGTCCGAATCCTCGGGTCCGTCCGGCCGCAGCAGCCGCGGTGGGGGCTCGGAGGGGGCCGGTGGTTCGACGGTGCTCGACCAGTTCGGCCGCAATCTCACCCAGTACGCCCGCGAGCGCAAGCTCGACCCGGTGATCGGCCGCCAGCGAGAGATCGAGCGGGTGATGCAGATCCTGTCGCGCCGTACCAAGAACAACCCGGTGCTCATCGGCGAGCCCGGCGTCGGGAAGACGGCCATCGTCGAGGGCCTTGCCCAGAGGATCGTCGCCGGCGACGTTCCCGGCACCCTCACCGGCAAGCACCTCTATACCCTCGACCTCGGGGCGCTGGTGGCCGGATCCCGGTACCGCGGCGACTTCGAGGAACGGCTGAAGAAGGTCCTGAAGGAGATCCGCACCCGCGGCGACATCATTCTCTTCATCGACGAGATCCACACCCTGGTCGGCGCCGGCGCCGCCGAGGGTGCCATCGACGCCGCCAGCATCCTCAAGCCGATGCTGGCCCGCGGCGAGCTGCAGACGATCGGGGCGACCACCCTCGAGGAGTACCGCAAGTACCTCGAGAAGGACTCGGCGCTGGAACGTCGCTTCCAGCCGATTCAGGTCGAGGAACCGACGGTTGCCGAGACCATTCAGATCCTCACCGGGCTGCGCGAGAAGTATGAGGCACACCACCGGGCGTCATACACCGACCAGGCGCTGGTGTCCGCCGCCAACCTTGCCGACCGTTACATCGCCGACCGTCAACTGCCGGACAAGGCGATCGACCTCATCGATGAGGCCGGCAGCCGCATGCGGATCAACCGGAAGCCCGGCACCCCCGAGCTCGAGTCGCTCGAGGAGCGACTCACCGATGTCCGTTCCCGCAAGGACACCGCAGTACAGGACCAGCAGTACGAGCGCGCCGCCCAGCTGCGCGACGAGGAGCGGCTCCTGGTCACGGAGCGGTCCGAGATGGAGGCAGCCGGTGCCGACCCCAACGATGTCGTCGGCTCGATCATCGGCGAAGAGCAGATCGCCGAAGTGCTGGCCCAGTGGACCGGCATCCCGGTGCAGAGCCTCACCGAGGCCGAGACCGCCAAGCTGTTGCGGATGGAGGACGAACTCCATAAGCGCATCGTCGGCCAGCACGAGGCCATCCAGGCCGTGAGTCGGGCCATTCGCCGGACCCGCGCCGGGCTCAAGGACCCGAAGCGCCCTGCCGGTTCGTTCATCTTCCTCGGTCCGTCCGGCGTCGGAAAGACCGAGACCGCCAAGGCCCTCGCCGAGTTCCTGTTCGGGAACGAGAACGCACTGATCCAGCTCGACATGTCCGAATACATGGAGAAGCACACCGTCAGCCGCCTCATCGGATCGCCGCCGGGATACGTCGGCTACGACGAGGGTGGGCAGTTGACCGAGGCCGTTCGCCGCAAGCCGTTCTCGGTGGTGCTGTTCGACGAGATCGAGAAGGCCCATCCGGACGTGTTCAACACGCTTCTCCAGATCCTCGAGGACGGCAGGCTCACCGATGCCCAGGGTCGCACGGTCGACTTCAAGAACACCGTGATCATCATGACCTCGAACCTCGGCACCCAGGATCTCAAGCGGAAGGCGATCGGGTTCGCCAGTGAGTCCGAGGAACTGTCCTACGACCGTATCAAGGAGAAGGTCACTGAGGCACTGAAGAAGCAGTTCCGGCCTGAGTTCCTCAACAGGATCGACGAGGTCATCGTCTTCCACGAGCTGACGATGGACGAGGTCAAGTCGATCGTCGACCTGATGCTGGTGCGGATTCGCGAGCAGTTGAAGTCGCAGGCGCTCGATCTCGTGCTCACCGATGAGGCGAAGGCGCTCCTGGGCAGCAAGGGCTACGACCCGCAGCTGGGTGCCCGGCCGTTGCGCCGCGCCCTGCAGCGGATGCTCGAGGACCAGCTCTCCGAGAAGGTGCTGTTCGGCGAATTCACCGCCAACACCACGATTCTGGTGGACGTCGACCCCGACGACCCCGAGCAGATCAGCTTCACCCGCATCGAGGCGCCCGACCAACCCCCCGTGGAGATGGCCGACAGCGAGGGGTAAAGAGCCTCCAGTCCCCAGTCTCCAGTCTCCAGAAGGAGCCACGGCCTCGAGCCACGGCTCCAGCCAGAATGCGGTTACCGGGCTAGCCCGGACGTGTCTGGCCAGGTCTGGCTGGGGCTGTAGCGGTGGCTGGGGCCGAGCGCAGCGAGGTCCCTTCCCCTACACTGACCCATGCGCCGGCCTTGTCCAGAGGCCCGGCCATCACTATGCATAGGAGATCACACTCATGTTGAAGAGACACTGGGGTATCGCCGCGCTCCTCGCGGCATTCCTCCTGGTAGTCGCCGCCTGCGGTGACGACGACGCGACCACCACCAGCTCTACTGGCGCCGCCGCGACGACGACGACCGCGGCCGGGACCACGACGACCGATGGCGGTGAAGACACGACCACCTCGGCCCCTCGGCCGGAGGTGATCGTTCCCGACTTCTGTCCGGAGATTCTCGGCGCCGCCGAAGCGGTGGCGGAGGGCAGAGGCACGAATGTTGGCTTGACGTTCGACCTGCTCGGCCGAGGCGACCAGTCGTTCAACGACGCCGCTGGCTGCGGTGTCGACTGGGCGCGGTTCTACTTCAGCGTGACGGCCTCGGAGATCACTCCGACGGACGCCGCTGCCCGCGCGACCGACCTGCAGCTGCAGGCCGAGAACTCGTCGATCGTCATCGGTAACGGCTTCTCGTTCGAGGCTGCTTTCCCGGCGGTGTGCGAGAACAACCCCGATGTCGACTTCGCGATCACCGACTCCGGCATGTTGAACTTTGCGCTCGATCCGCCGGCGCCATATTGCGACAACGCTCGCGGCATGGTGTTCGCGGAGCACGAGGGCTCGTTCCTCGTCGGTGTCATTGCCGCACTGAAGACCGAGACCGACATCATCGGTTTCATCGGTGGCGTCAGTGGTATCGGACTCATCGAGAAGTTCGAGGCTGGCTTCCTTGCCGGTGCTCGTGCCGTGAACCCCGACATCCAGGTCCTCTCTCAGTACATCAGCGAGTTCCCGGACTTTGCCGGGTTCGAGTCGCCGGACCGTGGTCGTGAGATCGCCCTGGCGATGTACGACGAGGGTGCCGACATCGTGTACGCCGCTGCCGGCCTCTCCGGCTCGGGTATGTTCGCCGCTGCCAAGGAGCAGAGCGAGGCTACGGGTTCGCAGGTGTGGGGCATCGGGGTCGACTCCGACCAGTACAACACGGTCGATGCGACGCTGCGCCCCTACGTGCTGACCTCGATGATCAAGCGGGTCGATGTGGCCGTGTTCTACGCCATCTACGACCACCTGACGGGGAACTTCACCGCTGGTCCGACCGAGTACAACCTCGCGGTGGACGGTGTGGGGTACTCCACGACCGGTGGCTTCATCGACGACATCGTCGACCAGGTCGAGGCCTTCAAGGCCATGATCATCTCCGGCGAGATCGTCGTTCCGACGCTGCCGGAAGACGCGTAAGCCGCCGAGAGGCGGTTCACGCGTAGCTACGCGTGACGAAGCGGGACCGGGCTAGGCTCGGTCCCGCTTCGTTCGTCTGACACCGGCTTGGGGAGGGTCAGTGGCGGTCGTCATCGAGTTGAGGGGTATCTCCAAGCGGTTCCCCGGTGTCGTCGCCAACGACCGCGTTTCCCTGGTGGTGGAACAGGGGGAGATCCACGGCATCTGTGGCGAGAACGGGGCCGGAAAGTCGACCCTGATGAAGATCCTCTACGGCATGCTTCAGGCCGACGAGGGCCAGATGTTCGTCGAGGGCAAAGAGGTTCACTTCAAGTCCCCGAGTGATGCCATCGACCTCGGCATCGGGATGCTGCACCAACACTTCATGCTCGCCGACCAGCTCACGGTGCTGGAGAACGTGATTCTCGGTGACGAGCCCATGAAGGCGATGGGGCGAATCGACTTCGACAAGGCCCGCCAGGATCTAGCTCGGGTGAGCGAGGCATACGGCCTCGAGGTCGAGGCGGACGAACTGGTCGAGAGCCTCTCGGTCGGCGAGCGGCAGCGCGTCGAGATCATCAAGGTGCTGTATCGCGGCGCCAAAGTCCTCATCCTCGACGAGCCGACCGCGGTGCTCGTGCCCCAGGAGGTCGAAGAGCTCTTCCGCAACCTTCGGGAGTTGAAGGAAGCCGGGTCGACGATCCTCTTCATCAACCACAAGCTGGAAGAGATCCTGGCGGTTGCCGACACGATCACGGTGCTGCGGCAAGGGCGCACCGTGGCGACCGTGAAGCCAGAAGACGTCACGGCCGCCGACCTGGCGGAGTTGATGGTCGGCTCGGAGCTCCCCAAGCCCGACACGGAGGAATCGACCGTCACCGATGTGAGGGCGATTTCGGTGCAGGGACTGACGGTGCTCGACGACGGTGAACGCGTTGTGGTCGACGATGTCTCGTTCAACGTCCACCGCGGAGAGATCCTGGGGATCGCCGGCATAGAAGGCAACGGTCAGACCGAGTTGATCGACGCGTTGGTGGGCACGAGAGTGCCGACGCGGGGCTCCATCGAGTACAAGGGCGAAGACGCCACCCTGTGGACGGTACGGCGGCGTCGCGAGAACGGTCTCGCCTATGTGCCGCAAGATCGCCAGCGTGAGGGGCTGCTGCTGCAGGCACCGTTGTGGGAGAACACGGCCCTCGGCCATCAGACGACGCGACCATTCGTGAAAGGCATCTGGTTCGACCGTGCGGGTGCGCGTATCCGCACCCGTGAGATCGTCGATTCGTTCGATGTGCGGACTCCGAACATCTATGTGGCGGCCCACGCGCTGTCAGGAGGCAACCAACAGAAGCTGATCGTCGGCCGGGAGATGGCCTCCAACCCCGACATCCTCATCGCCGCCCACCCCACCCGGGGAATCGACGTCGGCGCCCAGGCAGACGTCTGGAACGATCTTCGTCGGGCTCGCCACGCCGGGCTGGCCACGGTGTTGGTGTCGGCCGACCTCGAGGAGCTCATCGGCCTTTCCGACACGATCGTGGTGATGCTCCGCGGGAAGATCGTGGCGACGCTTGATCCCGAGAAGGTGACCCCGCGTGACCTCGGGTCGTACATGACCGGAGCCGCGCTCGGCGGGGGCCGCGAATGACCGAGTCCCCTCAGCCCCATTCGCCCACCAAGCCGCCACGCCCTCCGGGACGCGGAATCTCCGGCCTGGGGAGGCGGGCGCTTCTCGCGCTGGCGGCGCCGGCAATCGCCGTGGCGTTTGCGGTGTTTCTTTCGTCGATCGTCCTCATCATGTCGGGGAGCGACCCTGTGGCGGCCTACTGGGACATGATCCGCAACGGAGGACGCCTCGAGACGATCGTCGACATGATCAATCGGGCAACGCCGCTCTACCTGTCGGGCATCGCCGCCGCGATCGGGTTTCGCATGAACCTCTTCAATATCGGCGTCGAAGGGCAGTATCAGCTGGCGGCCTTCTTTGCCGCGGTGATCGGGGCCAACATCGTCCTCCCGGCTCTCCTCCACGTGACGATGATCGTGCTGGTGGCGATGCTGGTGGGGGCAGCGTGGTCGGGGCTCTCGGGCTGGCTGAAGGTGGCCCGCGGGGTCAACGAGGTCATTTCGACGATCATGCTCAACTTCATTGCGATCGGCGGGATCATCGCCTGGCTGGCGGTGGAGCTCCGTGACGGCCCCCTCACCCCCAACTCGGGCACCAAGTTCATTCCGGCGTCGGGGCGGCTGCCCGACCTCAACGGACTTCTCGAAATCTTCACCCGACCCATCGCAGGAGGCCGCCACCTGTCCTCGGTCGTCATCCTCGCCATTGTCGCCGGCATCGTCTTCCACGTCTTTCTGAACCGAACCCGGCTCGGCTTCGACCTCCGGGTGAGCGGCTATAACCCCGGCGCCGCCCGGGCGGGAGGTGTGTCGGCCAGGCGGATGATCGTGATGGCGATGGTCTACTCCGGGGCGATGGCTGGCCTCGTGGGAATGGTCGACATCCTGAGCCGCAATCACCGCTTCGACGCCGACTTCCTTCCCGGCCTCGGGTTCGCCGGCATTGCCGTGGCGTTGTTGGGACGGAACCATGCGGTCGGGATAGCCATCGGGGCGATGCTGTTCGCGTTCATGGATGTCTCATCACCGATCCTGCAGATCACCGGGTCGGCGACGCGCGAGATCGTCATCATCATGCAGGGCATCATCCTGCTCGCCGCGGTGGTCGCCTATGAGTCGGTTCGACGGTTCCGCGAGCGCGAGGAAACCCGGCATGCGGCCGCCGCCCTGGCGGCGTTGGAGGAGGGCGCATGACGATGGCGCGAAGATTTGGCGCCCTTCCCGGCTGGATGCGCTATGGATTGGCCGCCGCGTTGGGGATCCTGGTGTTGTCGGCGGTGCAGGCATTCGAACCGGGCGGTCTCGAGCGCCTGACTTCGCAGAACGCATCGGGGGCGATGCTGCGCTGGGGAATGCCGATCCTGCTCGCCGGTCTCGGTGGCCTCTATTCGGAGCGGGCCGGGGTGGTCAACATCGGCCTCGAAGGGATGATGGTGCTGGGCACCTGGTTCGGGGCGTGGGGAGTGATCCAAGGTGGTCCTTGGATGGGTCTTGCCTACGGGTTGGTGGGCGGGGCGCTGGGCGGACTGGTTCACGCCATCGCCACGGTGACCTTCAAGGTCGATCACATCGTCTCCGGCGTCGCGATCAACATCCTCGCCCCCGGCGTTGTCCGGTTCATGTCGTCGGAGCTCTTCGTCAACTACTCGGGCGGCTCGATCACCCAATCGCCTTCGATCTCCGGTCTCGGCACGGTCACCCTCCCATTCCTCGCCGGAGGGGACCTCTTTGGGTGGAAGACCCCCGACATCCTCGGGGTGATCGACCGCTGGGACATCTTCTGGCTCTCGGACATGGCCAGCTTCGCGCGGGGATTCGTCGCCGGTGTCACGATCTTCGCGCTGCTGACGCTGGCGATGGTGCCCGCTACCGCGTGGCTGGTATGGAAGACCCGGTTCGGGCTGCGGCTCCGCATCGCCGGCGAGCACCCCACCGCGGGCGAGTCGCTGGGCGTCAATATCTACTGGCAGAAGTACAAGGGCGTGATCATCAGCGGAGCCCTCTCGGGCCTCGGCGGTGCCTTCATCGCAATGGAGCTGACCGGGTTCTACCGGGAGGGGCAGGTGCAGGGCCGCGGATACATCGGGCTGGCGGCACTGATCTTCGGCAACTGGCGCCCGGGGGGCATTCTGATTGCGGCTTTCCTGTTCGGATATCCCTTCGGTACCGCGCTACGGGATCTCGACGGTCGCTCGACCCATGCCCTTTTGTTGCTGATCGTGGTCGGGTTGGCGGCCATGCTGGTTTTGTCGATCCGCAAGGGGAAGCGAGTCGATGCCCTCCTTGCCGGCGGCATGGCCGCCGGATTCCTGATCTGGTATCTGTTGACCGAGACCGCGCCGTCGTGGCTTCCGAACGCACTGCCGTTCGCCACGGTGCTGATCGTCCTGGTGTTCGCCGGGCAGCGCCTCCGCATGCCCGCCGCCGACGGCAGACCGTACGAAAAGGGTCAGGAGCTCTGAACCGCCCCGCCTGAGCGGGGCGAGCGGAAGAGCCAAGAGTCAAGAGCAAGAATCGCGCATTCTTGGTTCTTGATTCTTGACTCTCTTCTTATCCCCCCGTGGTGCTGGTGCTCGGCGTCGCGCTGGGGGAGGGGCGGCCGTAGAAGGTGATTTCTTGAACCGCCAGCTCCGGGTACGGCTCCCTACCATCGAATGATTGTCCCGGATAGGCGCTGGTGATGCGGATCACCACGCTGGAGGTCTGCAGGCTGCGGATCTCGATGCGGTGCGGCTCGGCATTGCTGTCGGCCAGTTGCTCGACGTGGACCTGCTGCAGGTCGTCGATGCTCACCTCGATTCCCTGGATCCGCTGGTTGCGCAGGAAGCGTTCTTGGTCGGCGACGTTCTGGATGATCATTTCGGTGATCTGCACGGCGGGGTTGAAGAAGAAGGTGATCGTGGCGTTGATCCCTTCTCCCTCGGCGGCGTTCCACGAGGTGTCCGGATCGCCGTCGATAAGTGCCGTGCACGGGAACGACGCCAGTTCTGTGCTGCATTCGATGTGGAACGGCGTCAACGGGGCGATCGTGGCCACCGGGGCGGTGGAGCCGACGGTGCTGGTCGATCCGACGACGGGATCGTCGGACCCGCTCAACGCGTTGAACACGAGAGCAAGCATCGCCACGAACAGCACCACCCCGGCGAGCACGATCAGCGCCCGCGCCCCTGCAGTGGTTCGCAGCATTGGCTGAGGCGCCACCGGCATCTGCGACCGGACGATCCGGGCCCCGCATCGATCGCAATGGCGATTGCTCGGATCGTTCGGGCTGCCGCACGAGGCACAGGTATTCGACCCACGGAGGGCCGCCGGGTCGTCGGCAGGCATGTTGGAACTCACCGGGACCGTCTCCCGGGGGGCCCTGCCTGCAGGGGCGGGGGTGCCGTCGTGGGGTTCCCCTCCGAGCCCGAACGGCTCGAAGAGGTCGTCGAAGGTGTCGAGGGATTCGTCGTCCATTGGTGTAACCGGGGTGACAGGGCGTCGCCCGGGCGGGGTTATTGTGCCACGGATGGCAAAGATCGCACCGATTCACCCGGCAATAACCGGAACCGAGGCGTGGACCGTCCCCAACGTGATCGGGGCGGAGGTGCTGTTCGCCCTGGCGGTGGGGCTGATCGTCTTCGCCATGTCACGATCGGCGGGCAAGTAGCTGCCGCTCCCCCCACCCCGGGGACCTCGTCATACCTCGCCGATAATCTGCTCTGTAGATGAGATACCGCTGCGACGTCTGCGCGTACGAGAGCCCCAAGTGGATGGGGTTCTGCCCCCAGTGCCGTGCCGACGGCGCCCTCACCATGGTCGACTCGGCAACGCGCTCGTCTGCGAAGGGTGCCCGGCATCGCGCCCGGGTGGTGACGATGGGCGACCTCGGCGAGTCGGCGCCGGTGCGAACCCCGGTGGGGATCGGCGAGGTCGATCGGGTTCTCGGCGGCGGATTGGTCCCAGGTGCCGCCATCCTCGTGGGAGGCGAGCCTGGCGTGGGCAAGTCGACTCTCCTGCTCCAGGTGGCGGCCTCGGTGGTCGCCGGAGGTGGCCGGTCACTGGTGGCTTCGGCCGAGGAGTCTCTCGACCAGATCGGACTGCGAGCGAGGCGGCTGGGTGTCGCCGCCGACGGGGTGCTGTTGACGGCGGAACGCGACGTCGATGCGATCGTCGAGGCGACACTGGAGACGCTGCCTGACCTGCTCATCGTCGATTCGATCCAGACGGTCGCCGCCCGGGAGGTCGGGGGCGCGCCCGGCGGAGTTGCCCAGGTCCGCGAGTCTGCTGCGAGGTTGATCAATGCCGCCAAGGAGTCCGGTGTTCCGGTGGTGCTGGTGGGCCATGTGACCAAGGACGGATCCATCGCCGGGCCGAAGTTGCTCGAGCACACTGTCGATGTGGTGCTTTACCTTGAGGGCGATCTCGAGCGAGGTCTGCGGGTGCTCCGCAGCCTCAAGAACCGGTTCGGCGCCACCCATCAGGTGGGGCTCTTCGAAATGCGGGAATCGGGCATGGCCGAGGTGACCGATCCGGCCGGTCTGCTGCTCTCGGCCCAGTTGGGAGACGTCCCCGGAAGCGTGGTATTCCCGGCCATTGATGGGCGACGCCCGCTTCTGGTCGAGGTGCAGGCGCTGGTGGCGGCCGGCGGCCTGCCGCAGCCGCGCCGGTCGGTCAAGGGCATCGAAGCGGCGCGGGTGCATCAGGTGCTGGCGGTGCTCGAACGCCACGCCGGGCTTTCATTCGCCACGATGGATGTCTATGTGAGCGTCGTCGGCGGCCTCCGAGTTCGCGACCCGGGCGCCGATCTGCCGGTGTGCATCGCCCTCGCCTCGTCGCTGCTCGGCCGCAGCATCGGATCGGTAGCGGCATGGGGCGAGGTGGGCCTTACGGGTGAGATCAGGGCCGTCGCCCACGGCGAGCATCGGTCGGCGGAAGCCAAGCGCCTCGGCCTCTCGATCGCCATCGGCCCCACCGGCAACGGCAGCGGTCGCATCGAGAAGGTGTTGGGAGACTTGGGCCTGATCCGAGAGTCAAGAGTCAAGAATCAAGACAAGCCCGCCCCTGGCTCTTGAGTCTGGCTTCTTGATTCTTGACTCTCTTGCTGGTGGCTGGTGGCTGGTGGCTCTTGATTCTTTGTTAGCCTCGCCGGTGGATGGCGGAACGCGACCCAAGCCTCGATGTCCTTCGGGCGCTCGCCCCCGGCACCCGGCTGCGGAATGCCATCGAGCTGATCCTGCGCCAGGAGACCGGGGCATTGCTGGTGCTCGGATACGGGCGCGACATCGAAGCCATTTGCACCGGCGGCTTTCACCTCGACGGTGCCGACTTCACGCCTGCCCGGCTCGCCGAATTGGCGAAGATGGACGGCGCGGTGGTCACCGACGAGGCAGCGGAGGTGATCTATCGGGCGAACGTCCACCTGATCCCGGATGCTTCGATCGAGACCAGTGAGACGGGCACCCGTCATCGCACCGCCGAGCGGGTGGCGATTCAGACCGGGAAGGCGGTGGTCGTCGTCAGCGAGGGCCGTCAAAGCGTGACGGTCTATGTCGGCGCTCTGCACTTCGAGCTGCGTAGCCCGACCACCCTCCTCGCCCAGGCGAACCAGAACCTCCTCACCCTCGAACGCTTTAGGCGCCGGTTGACCGACGACGAGGACCGCCTCACCCAACTCGAGGTGGATGACATCGTGGTGAACCGCGACGTCGTCCAGTTCCTCCAGCGGGCGGCTCTCGTGCAGAGGATCGGTTCCGACCTCGAGCACTATGCCGTGGAACTCGGCGGTGAGGGAGGGCTGATTCAGCTCCAGCTCAAGGACCTGCTCACCGGTGTCGGCACGGTTGCCGAGTTGGTGTACTCCGACTACTCGCGGAAGTTTCCGCCGAAGAACCGTCAGCCCCTCGCCTTGCTCGAGAGGCTGTCCACCGAGCACCTCTCGGAGGAGTCACGGGTTGCTTCCCTTCTCGACGTTGGAGCCATGGAGAGCCCGGTTCGTCCCCGGGGATTCCGTGTGCTGTCGCGAATCCCTCGTTTGCCGGATGCCGTGAAGTCCTCGTTGGTCAACCACTTCAGCGGCTTGCAGAAGCTGCTCTACGCCTCAGTCGGTGAACTCGATCAGGTGGAGGGGGTCGGTCGCACCCGCGCGCGGCAACTTCGCCGCTACTTCGATCGGTTGCTCGACTCGACTCGAGGCTGGGAACTCGAAGAAGACTGAGGCTCGATAGTCGATGGCCAACGGGCGGCCTTCGGCCGCCTTGGGCCAGCCTTCGGCTGGCCACGCGTCGGGTCCGCGTTGACCGTTGACCGCTGCGGATCGTTGACGGGGGCCGGTCTACCTCACGGTACAGTATGGGTTCCCCTGCTCCCGGAAGAGGCATGACCGCGAAGAAGACCAGATCGTCGTCGGCGGCCAAGAAGCGGGCCGCCAAGCCGGCCGCCAAGAAGGCTGCTCCCGTCAAGAGGCCGGCTGCCAAGAAGCCTGCGGTGAAGAAGCCTGCGGTGAAGAAGCCTGCGGTGAAGAAGCCTGTGGCGAAGAAGCCTGTGGCCAAGAAGCCTGTCGCCAAGAAGCCTGTCGCCAAGAAGCCCGCGGTGAAGAAGCCTGTGGCGAAGAAGCCTGTTGCCAGGAAGCCTGTCGCCAAGAAGCCCGCGGTGAAGAAGTCTGTGGCGAAGAAGCCTGTCGCCAGGAAGCCTGTCGCCAAGAAGCCTGTCGCCAGGAAGCCTGTCGCCAAGAAGCCCGCGGTAAAGAAGCCCGCAGCGCCTGCAGTCATGAAGCCCGCTGCTCGGCCCCGTCGGGCCGCGGCGCCTGCTCCCAAGGCAGAAGCGCCGAAGAAGAAGAAAAAGGTGGTGTCGCCGTTCAAGGTGGGCGACAAGGTGGTCTACCCCCATCACGGAGCTGCGGTGATCACCAAGAAGGAGCGCCGCCTCTTCAACAACAGCCGCGCCGACTTCTTCGTGCTGGAGGTGGCGATCGACCAGCTGATCCTCCGGGTGCCGGTCGAGTCGGCAGCCGACCTGGGTGTCCGGCCCGTGATCTCCAAGACCGCGGCACGCAAGGTCCTGGCCGTGTTCAAGACCGAGCCGGAGGAAGCCGGGGCGAACTGGAGCAGGTGGTACAAGCTGCTCACGGAGAAGATCCAGAGCGGGGACATCTATCAGGTCGCCGAAGTCGTCCGCGACCTCACGTTCGCCCAGCAGACCAAGGGAATTTCCCCCGCACTCAAGCGAATGCTTTCCAAGGCTCGGCTGATTCTCTCTTCAGAGCTTCGGTTCGTGCTCGATTTGTCCGAAGAAGAAGCGATGAAGCGCCTCGACAAGGCCCTTCCGAGTGTGGATTCAGAGGACGACAACGAGTAAGGATCACGGCTTGATAATCGAGGCCGTTCGATTGGTTGTGACGCTGGCCGTCACCGCAGCCGGCTTTCTGTTGGGAACCGCTGCCCCGCAGCTGTTGGGCGGGTCCGCCGCCGATCCCGACACCGCCGTGGTGCTCGGCGCGGTCATCGGTGCCGGCATCGGATACGTCGCCGGCGGCCTGATCGGCAGGCTGGTCCGCCGTGGGCTCGACCGGGCCCCCGAGATCGCTGCCCGGGCGACCGGTCCCCAGCTGTTCGCCGGCGCCTTCGGGCTCATCGCCGGTCTTCTCGTCGGGGTGGTGGGTGCCGTTCCCCTCGTGTTGTTGCTTCCGGATTTCGTCGGATGGCCGCTAGGAGCTCTCGTGGTCATCGTGGTCGCCTCATATGGCGGTCGGGTGTTTGCGGCCCGATCCGAAGACCTGCTGGCCGCCGCCGGTCTGAAGTCTCGGGACACTTCAGCGAACGAAGAGGGATCCCCGTCGTTCGTGATCGATACCTCGGCTGCCATCGACGGGCGGGTACTCGACCTGGCGCAGGCCGGCCTGGTTCGTGGTGAGGTGGTGGCGCCGATCTTCGTGCTCGACGAGCTTCAGGGCATCGCCGACAGCGGGGATGCGAATCGCCGCCGCCGCGGCCGCCGCGGGCTAGACGTGTTGGAGGCCATCCGGAGGGTGCCCGGTGTCGAGCTCGTGGCCGATGAGCGCTCGTTCCCCGAGTTCCCCGACGTCGACGCCAAGGTGGTGGCGCTGGCTTCCGAGTTGAATGCCGTTCTCGTGACCACCGATCACAACCTGGCAAGGGTGGCGAGCTTGCGCGGGATCGCAGTGCTCGACCTCCAAGCATTGGGCGATTCACTCCGTTCGGGTCCGATCACCGGCGACCGGATGGAGGTCTTGGTCGAGAAAGAAGGCTCCGAGCCGGGGCAGGGTGTCGCCTACACGGATGACGGCACGATGATCGTGATCGAGGGGGCAGCAGCCGAGGTCGGCTCCACCATCGAGATCGAGATCGCCGGAGCCCTTCGCACCTCCGTCGGCCGCATGTTGTTTGCAAAACTGATCTCGTGAACATTCACGGGATAGTGGTCGCCGCCGGTTCAGGGGCACGGTTCGGCGCCTCCAAAGGTACGGTGGTTCTCGGCGGTCGAGCCCTGTGGGAGTGGGGCCGTGATGCGCTGCTCGCCGGGGGTGCCGCGTCGGTCGTCGTCGTGGGGGCGGGCGGACTGGAAGGCGGGCTGCGACGTCGCGACTCGGTGGCGAGGGGCCTCGCCGCGGTTCCGTACGGGGCGAGCCATGTACTGGTGCACGATGCCGCCCGACCGCTGGTGACACCTTCTCTCGTTCGCCGGGTCATCGATCGCCTCGCGGTCGGTGACGCAGACGGGGTGGTGCCGGCGATCCCGGTGCGGGACACGATCAAGCGAGTCGACGGCGAGTCGGTGGTCGAGACCGTGGAACGGTCGGCGCTCGTGGCCGTGCAGACCCCCCAGGGCTTCCTGCTCGAGTCGCTCCGCGCCGCCCACGCCGCAGACGACAACGATGCCTCCGACGACGCTCTGCTGATCGAGTGGTGGGGCGGGACCGTCGTGATGGTGCCCGGCGAGGAGTCGAACCTGAAGATCACTTACGCGGGCGACCTGTCGATCGCCGAGGCGTTGCTCCCATGAGGACGGGGTGGGGCTTCGATGCCCACCGGTTCACCGCCACCGGCCGGGTTCTGGTGGCCGGGGTCGAGGTGGCGTCCGACCGTGGGGTCGCGGCCACCTCGGATGGTGATGTCGTAGCCCATGCGGTCGCCGATGCTTTGCTCGGCGCCGCCGCCCTCGGCGACCTGGGCACGATGTTTCCGTCGGCGGACAGCCGGTATCAGGGTGCAGACTCCATGGCTCTCCTCGCCGAAGTGGTGGGGCGGGTGGCGTCAGCGGGATTCGCCGCCACGGCGGTCGACGTGACGGTGCTCGCCGAGACGGTGCGGGTTGCACCCCACCGCGAGGCGATTCGCGCTTCCCTGGCGGGGGTGCTCGGCTTGCCGGTCGATGACGTCTCGTGCAAGGCGACGACCACCGATGGCATGGGATTCCTTGGGCGGGACGAGGGCATCGCTGCAGTGGCCGTCGTCACGATCCGGTAGGTCCGGCGCGACCGGGCGAACCGGGTGCTCGGATACCATCGACCGAATGCAGGTCCACAACACTCTCGGGCGCACCCTCGAGATCCTTCAGCCCCGGATCGAGGGCGAGGTGAGCCTGTATGTGTGCGGTCCGACCGTGCAGTCTGCTCCCCATGTGGGGCATGGCCGCCAGGCGGTCGCGTTCGACGTGATTCGCCGGTATCTCCAATGGAGCGGGTACCGGGTGCGGTTCGTGACGAACATCACCGACGTCGAGGACAAGATCATTGCCGCGGCCGCCGAAGCGGGCACCACTCCTGCCGAGATCGCGCGGCGTACCACCGCACAGTTCCTCGACTCCTATCGACGACTTCGGGTCTCTGCACCCGACACGCTGGTGTACGCCACGGAGTACATCCCTCAGATGATCGACCTCATCTCGAACCTGGTGGATCGGGGGCATGCCTACGCCGCCGGGGGAAGCGTCTACTTCGCGGTGCGGTCCTTTCCGGCCTACGGGAAACTCAGCGGCAGGGACGTCGACGAACTGCGGAGTGGATCCCGTATCGAGCCGGGTCCCGACAAGTCCGATCCGCTCGACTTCGCCCTATGGAAGGCTTCCAAGCCGGGTGAGCCGGTCTGGGACTCGCCGTGGGGCCCGGGGCGTCCCGGGTGGCACATCGAGTGCTCAGCGATGGCTCTCGAGGTCCTCGGATTCGGGTTCGACATCCACGGGGGCGGGCTCGACCTGGTGTTCCCCCACCACGAGAACGAGATCGCCCAATCGGAGGCCGGCGAGGGGCGCGAACCCTTCGCTCGCTACTGGCTCCACAACGGCATGGTCACGCTGCGCGGCGAGAAGATGGCCAAGTCGGTGGGAAACGTGGTGGGGTTGATCGAGACGCTCGACTCACACACTCCTGAGGCGGTCCGCCTGTTCTACCTTCGGGCGCAGTACCGCCAGCCCATCGAGTTCGCGGATGATCTCCTGGCAGATGCCGAGGCGTCACTGTCGCGCCTCTGGACCTTCCGGCGCCGGGCGGGGGAGTATGGCGGTGCGGATGCCGATGTGATCGAGCGCTTCCGGGCCGCCATGGACGACGATTTCAACACTGCCGAAGCGCTCGCCGTCCTCTTCGACGCCGTGCGGGAGGGCAATCGACTACTCGATTCCGGCGAGGACCCCGGGCCGATCACCGCCGCATTCGATGTGATCGTGGGCGTTCTCGGGATCGACGAGCCGTACGACTCGCTCGGCGACGTCGCCGTTCGCCTCGATGATTTGGCAGCCGAGGTGGGGATTCCCGGCGGTGAACCGCGTGACGTCGTCGGTCGGCTGATCGTCAAACGGGCCGAGGCACGCGCCACCCGCGACTTCTCGACCGGGGATCGGATCAGGGACCGCCTTGCGGCCATGGGGATCGTCCTGGAGGATGGTGCCGATGGCACGCGCTGGCATCGGTGAGAGTGTCGAGGGGATTCACGCGGTTCGCGCCGCGCTCGACGCCGGTCGGGTGCGCCGGCTGACGGTCGAGAGGGGCCGCGTCGAGGGGCTCGCCGATCTGGTCGACGAGGCAGAGCGGCGTGGGGTCCCCGTCGAGGTCGTCGAAGACGTACGCCGCTCCGCCACCACCGACGCCCCCCAGGGAGTCCTGGCATCCTGCGATCCGATTCCTCTGGTGTCGCTGGAAGAAGCGGTTGCCGCGGGGAGCCCGCCGGCACTGGTCGTCCTGGACCATGTCGAGGACCCTCGCAACGTCGGCGCCATTGCCCGCACTGCGGTCGCCGCCGGCATCGCCAGCATCGTGGTCCCGCGGCATCGGGCCGCCCCTCTGGGTGCAACGGCATTCAAGACGGCGGCCGGCGCGTTCGAGGCCCTCGCCATTGCCGAGGTGTCGTCGATCGCCGGCGCCGTTTCCGATCTCAAGTCGCTGAACGTGTGGGTGGTGGCGCTGGACGCCGACGGCGACCGCTCCCTCTTCGGGCTCGAACTGCTGGCCGAACCCATTGCCCTGGTGCTGGGCGCCGAAGGGGAGGGAGTCAGCCGGCTCGCGCGGGAGAGGGCCGACGTGATCGCGTCGATCCCCCTGATCGGCGCGATGGAGAGCCTCAACGCCTCGGTCGCCGCCGCCCTGGCCATGTACGAGGTGGCGCGGGTCAGGGGTTGGGCCGAACGGCCCAAACCCTGACGCTCCGGCTACGGCTCCAGCTCCGGCCCACGCGTCGGTGACCCGCTTTGCTCGCTCCGGCTCCGGCTCCGGCTCCAGCAACCCGGTAACCCGCGGTCTCTGGCTGGAGCGGTGGCGGTGGCCGGAGCCGGTTGGACCAGCTCTGGCTGGAGCCGTGGTCGTGGCCGGAGCCGGTCGGAGCCGGGTGTCGGAATCGAACCGACGACATCCGCTTTACAAGAGCGGTGCTCTACCAACTGAGCTAACCCGGCGCGCTGCCAGAGTAAACAGAGTGGCAATTGGCGATTGGCAATTGCCGACCCAGCACCCGCCCCCGCTACAGCCCCAGCCAGACCTGGCCAGACAATTCCGGGCCGGTTGCGGCGTTCTGGCTGGAGCCGAGGCTGAAGCTGGGGCTCTTTCTGGCTGGAGGCGGGGGCGGGAGGCAGAGGCTGCCTGCGACTGTCTGGCTGTAGCTGTGGCTGGAGCCGTGGCTTCTTCTGGTTGGCGACTGGAGACTGGCGACTGGAGACTGCTGACCAAATCCCCGTTTCTGTCCCACCTCCCCCTTACCCTCTGACTGTGCTCACAGATGCCGACAAGGCCGTGCTCGATTTCGAGGGATCATGGTGGACGTATCCGGGTCCGAAGGATCGGGCGATTCGTGAGTACCTCGGGATGAGCAGCACCCGCTATTACCAGGCGCTGCGTCGCCTGATGGACGACCCGGCTGCCGAGCGGGTGGCGCCTCTCATCGTTCGTCGGCTGCGACGAGTGCGTGAGCAAGCCCGCCAGCGGCGGGTCGATCGGGTCCTCGGCGACGGCCACCGCGGCGGTTGACGGTGCGCCGGGAACGCGGGTCGGGGATCCGGCGGGTCGGGGTCGTGGCGTGGAGCCTGCTGGGCACCATCTTCCTCATCGCCACGCTCATTTGGCTCGTCACCCGGGTGTGGATCATCGTGCCGCTGATCGTCTTTGCGATCGCGATCATCTACGTGCTCAACCCGATCGTGAACCTCCTCGCTCGACGCGGCGTCGCGCGGTGGCTGGGATCGTGTCTCTCCTATGCCGTCCTCGCCGGACTGCTGACACTGATCGGCTTTCTCGTCATCCCCAGCATCGCCGACCAGGCCGCCGAGCTGGCCGACGACTTCCCCCGGATCTACGACGAGATCGTCGCCGACATCGAGAGCCTCGCCGCCGGGCTGGGACTCGACAACGTGGACCTTCCTGACTACGACCGACTCGAAGACGAGTTCGCCGAGGACGGGTTCTTCCGCGAACACCTCGGCCGGATCACTGAGGTGACCCTCGGCGTGCTCGAGACCATCCTTCTGCTCACGCTCGCTCCGGTGATCGCGTTCTACGTGCTGCTCGACCTGCCAACGGTGAGGCGAAAGACCCTCGAGTTGATCCCGCCCAACCACCGGGCCGAGATCTCGTTTGTCGGGCGGGACCTGGGTGCGGCGGTTGGCGGCTTCCTCCGGGGTCAGTTGTTGGTTGCCCTCATCGTGGGGGTGATGACCAGCTTCGGCTTCTGGCTGGTGGGGCTTCCGTTCTGGCTCCTGATCGGGATGATCGCCGGGTTCCTCAACATCATCCCGTTCGTGGGCCCCTGGGTCGGGGGCATTCTGGGTGTGATGGTGGCCCTCGCCACCACCGACTTCCAGACGGCGCTATGGGCCGGGCTGGTGGCACTGATCGTCCAGCAGGTGGACAATCACTTCATCAGCCCGACCGTCTTGCGGGCCACCGTTCGGATCCACCCCGCCGTCATCGTGCTCGGCTTGATCGCCGCTGCGTCGATCGGCGGGTTCTGGGGCGTTCTCCTCGCAGTGCCCGTGATGGCGGCGGTGAAGATCATCGTCGGCCATTACTGGCGGACCAGGATGCTCGGCGAGTCCTGGGAAGAGGCGCGCGAAGCCGTCATCGACGACGATCCGGTGCCGGACACGTTCATCACCCGGCTCCTGGACGGCGACGACGACCCTCCCGAGAGCTAATCCAGCCCCGACCTACACTCCCGACCCGGAGGTCGGTCACGTTCCCCATTCGCCTTGCCATCGTCTTGGTTTGTGCCGTGGTCACCCAATCGCTCGGCCCGGCTCCAGCCGACGCGGGCGAGGTGGAGGGGTATCTGACGATCGATGACGTCATGCAGGGAGCGTGTTCTCCCGAGACCGTGCTCGAGGGCCAATTCGTCGACTGCCGCTTTCCCCTCGCTCGCCCTGGACAGCTCGACCCGTATTTCGGGCCGCATGTCGCCGATCAGGACATCGAATTCGACGACGCGAACGACGACCAGGCCGATTGTGTCGTCGAAGCCATGGAGTTGGTGTGTCTCGGCCTGAACGCCTACTACTTCACGGGAAACCGGTCGGTTCGCGTCCTCATTTCCGGTGAGCTGTCGCCATATCTGGCGTCGTTCGAGGCGGTCGACTGGTCGACTCACGGGGTCAACTTCACCCCGACCTATGGACGGGAGCCGTATGTGATCGAGGGAGATCGCCTCGAAGTATGGGTCGAGTCATCGGTGAACGCCGACACCGCGTATGCCCTGGTGACCGATCGCGACGGGAGCGAAGTGCTGCACATGGTGGAGGTCGGCGCGGTACAGCGCAACGCGTTCGAGATCATCGAAATCGACGTCGCCTCCCTGCCACCAGGACGCTATCGCGTGACCCCCTGCCTGGGTGACACCGCCGAGTCGTGCGTGCCTGTGCCAGGGGGGCAGTTGTTCCAGGTGGGTACCGGTGAACTGCTCGAGGTGGTCCCGGGATGGAATCGGCCGAAGGCGGACCGCATCAACATCGTGTTCGCCCCGAGCGGCTTCGAGTCGGTGAAGGATGCCCTCGAGTTGGCTCGCCAGCTGCTGACCTGGGACGGGCCCTGGGTCCTCGGATTCGACGGGAGGCCCGTGTCGGACGAGACCCCGCCCGAACTGATCGCCACGATCCAGTTCGGGCCCTTCTCGATCGAACCGCTCGACTCGGCGCGGTACCGGTTCAACATATGGGTGCTTGATGATCTCGTGGGTGATCCGCGGGCGCTGGTCCACTCGGCCCCACCGTTCGGCTTCGGCCCGCCGGCACCCGACCTCGGCCTGCCCGACGTCGCGGTGACTTCACTTCATCTCAATCCCGTGGGCAGGTTCGGTCGGTCGGAGGCCGGGTGGACCTCCTTCACGAGCCCGAATGGGCCGACCGCGATCTCACGTGACGGCCTCGAGCTCGCCGGGGCGTATCTGTCGCTGCCCCGAGAGTGGCCGCTGGGCGAGGCTACGACCCTCGCCCATGAGTGGGGGCACTCGCTGTTCGACCTCAGGGACGAGTACACCGAGCCAGAGCGGGGTGTGACCCACGGATATCCGAATTGTGCCCCCGACCAATCGACTGCGGAGGACTGGTGGGGGGATCTCGAAGGCGAGATCGATCCCTTCGTGTACCGGTACATCGCGGCGTTGGAGCGAACGTCGTTGTGGGTGGACCCATTCTTCACCGATCGGGTCCGAGTCGGGTATGAGGTCTCCGGGTGCTACTCGGACGGCGACGACGCGGTGCGGCCGACGGCCGACTCCATCATGAACTCGACGTCCATGCCCGTCTTCGGCAGCGTGAACCGCAGGCGGGTCGAGGCGATCCTGGCGCTGTGGACCGGGAGGGAAGCGCTGACCGACCCGGCCGATCTCGTAATGTCGTGTCAGCCGGTGACGCGCGGCACCGCCTCGGTGGCATGTGGAGCGGAGATCCGGGCGATGGTGGATGTGCCCGACGAGGGACTCGTGCTGGTCGTCGACGGAGGCTCCGCCCTGCCGTGTTCGATCGTTGCGGGGGGCGTTTCAGCCCCCACCATGGTCGAGTGCCCCGAGACTCCGCTCGCCGGACCCGGGCCATGGTTGGTTGCGATGGAGACCCCCTCGGGTTCGGTGAGCGTCGAGATCGAGCTGGCCACGCCCCCAGTTCCGACGACCACGACGACAACCGTTCCGGAGCCAGAACCCGAGCCGTCATCTCGGTCGGTGCCGATATGGCCGCTTGCGGTTGGTGGGTTGGGTCTCATCGCCCTCATCGTGCTGACGACGATCCGCCGCGCCCGCCGTGTCACCCCCCTCGGTTAGATTCTGGTTTCGCGACCTGGAGGAGGTCGAATGACGGATGAATTGGCTGGCATTGATGCCTATCTGCGCGAGGCCGCTGGCATCGTCGTCGAAGTGGCCGAGGACGGGATCGTTCTCGACCGCACGGTCTTCTATCCGCGGGGCGGGGGACAACCGGGGGATACCGGCCTGCTCGAATGGGCGGGTGGATCGGTTCGGATCGCCGATACCTACAAGCGCGAGGGGCAGGTGGTTCACCTACCCGATGGTGATCCGCCGGTGCCGGGGACGACGGTCACCGGGACGATCGACTGGGAGCGTCGCTACCGGCTGATGCGGACCCACACCGCCCTCCATGTCCTCTCTGCGGTCATCTGGCGCGATTGGGGGGCGAAGGTCACTGGCGGGAACATGGAGCCCGGGGTTGCCCGGATGGACTTCGAACTCGAGACCATGTCGGTGGAGTTCGGCCAGGAGGTCGAGCGGAGGCTCAACGGTGCCCTGGCCGAGGGCCACCCGGTTCAGGTTCTCTTTATCCCCCGGGCCGAGGCACTGGCGGACTCGGATCTCATTCGGACCAAGGTGAACTTGATCCCCGACTCCGTCGACCCGATCCGCGTCGTCGAGATCGGCACGATCGACAAGCAGGCCGACGGTGGCACCCATGTGGCGAATACCTCGGAGGTCGGCCGGGTGGCGGTGGTCAAGACCGAGAGCAAGGGAAAGGGCAACAAGCGCATGCGCATCGAGCTCGAATCCTGATGCTCATCGACTTCCTTGCGCTGCTGTTGCTCGCTTACCTGCTCGTTCGCGGGTGGGCGCGGGGCTTCGTACGCGAGGCTTTCGATTTGGCCGGCCTGATCGTCGGGATCATCCTTGCGTTCCGTCTCGCCCCCCTGGTGGGTTCGGTGTTGTCAGCGTTGTTCGGGTTCTCCGAGCCCGTGGCAAGGCTGATCGGGGGCTCGGTCGTCTTCTTCGTGGTCGGTGCCGGCGCCGCGATCGCCGCGAGGCTCATCGAGGGGCGGTTCCGCTTGCCGGGCCTCAACGGGGTGAACCGGGCGGGTGGGGCGAGCCTGGCTGCCGCGTGGGGGGTGTTCGTTGCCACCCTGGTAATGACGATCGGCGTGATCCTGCCCATGCCGCCGACTGTTGCCGGCCACTTCGACGACTCGCTGATCGCCAGGACCCTCACCGATCCGGACGGACTGCCCCAGGACGTCTTCGCCGATTTCGCCGGCGACCGGATCGTCGAGGCGATGCTGAACCTCCGGGAACTGGTCGGAGATCGGAAGGTGGTCATCGGCCCCGGAGAGTCGTTGGAGATCCCTCCGGTCGATCCCGACGACCTCGAGCGCGATCGTGACACGGCGGAGGAGATCTTCGAGAAGGTGAACGCTTCCCGCGTCGAGGCCGGCCTCGAGCCGCTGCGGTGGAGCGGGGATCTGGCCGGCGTGGCGGCGCGACACGCGCGCGAGATGTATGTCGAGGGCTACTTCGCCCACGAGTCGCCCCGGACCGGCAGCGTCGGCGACAGGCTTCGTGCCGCGGGGATCTCCTACCGACTCGCGGGCGAGAATCTTGCGCTGGCGGCCACGCCCAACGAGGTGCACAACGGTCTCATGGACAGCCCGGGCCATCGAGCCAACATTCTCGGCAGCGAGTTTGCGACGGTCGGGATCGCGGTCATCCGGGGTCCGCTCGGGTTGATGACCGTGCAGGTCTTCACGGGTTGATCCGGCCCCCGCCGAGGAGGCCGTCGACGACTTCCACCACCGACCCGAATTCAGCCATCGTCGTGATCACGAGAGGGATCCGCGACCGCGAGAACGATTCGATCAGTTCCGATCGGGCGGTCACGAGAAGGGTCCGGTCGTCGGGACCCCCGAGCACCCGGACGATGCGACGCATCACTCGCGGCGACATCGTCGGCCCGAATTCCGCGGTCGTTCCCACCATGTCGAAATAGTCGAGCAATTCGTTCCGTCCGAGGTGATCGCGCAGCTGGCTGCCGCTCGTTTCGGACGCGGCGTCGACCACCCCTGCCATTCGGAACCGCATGAACAGGTCGCCGAGTGCGGTAGCCGCGTCGGGGGCCACCTGGGGGTCCCGGGAATGATCCCGGCCCTCCCACGAGAGGAGGGCCGGGATCAAGTCCACTACGACCAGTCGCACTACTCGTTCGCGGGTGGTGGGGGAGGCGGCTCGGGCGCCGGCGGAGCGGTAACGGCGAAGGGGTCGTCGGCCGCCGGGGCGGCGGCCTGCATTTCGCCGGTTACCGCCGGTGAAGCGCCTGCCTTCTTCTGCTGCTGCATGAAGTAGTAGACGGCTCCGGCAACGACCGCGGCGGCGATGGCGATCCACACCCACATCGGGATCCCGCCGCCTCCGCCGCCGTCTTCGGGCTGGCTCGGATCCGATTGCGCCTGGACGTCGAGTGTCCCGCCGAGGATGGGCACTGCCCAGATGAGGGTGTTGCCCTCGCGGCTGTCGGCGTTGTGCTCCAGGATCTTGCCGGGGAGCGTGATGCGGACGTTGAAGGAGAGCGAATCCTCGAGGACCGACGGGTCGAAGCCTTCGGTGTCCTCGCCGATGGCATCTTCTGCCGCCGCGGTGGCCCGGACCGTGATGAGGGTGTCGGTGACTTCGACGTCGAACTCGCTCAGCAGCGAGTTCTCGGCGGAGGTGACATCCTCCTCGATCTGGGTCACGTCCGCTACGGGGACTTCGATGATCCAATAGTCGAGATCGCCTCGGGTCTCGGTCGTCTGAACGGCTCCAGGCACCTCCGACAGGTCGTTGCCCTCGAAGGGGTCGCCGCCCTCCGTCAAAAGGAACTGCTGGGCCTCGTCGTCCATGCCGACCTCGGCCTTGATGGTCCCGGAGCCGTCTGCGTTGATGACGACGCCGAAGTTTGTCTCGATCTTGCAGGCCGAGGCCACGACGGCCACCAGCGCTGCCAAGACGATCAGACGGCGCATTTCTACCTTCTCTCAAGTGGGATTGGAGGGTGACTCTACCGCCTCGTTCAGGGCGCTCACCCGACGCACCGTCGGCTTGATGTGGGCCGTCGAATCGCTCGGGCGCGATTGGCGGTTCGCGGGGAAACATCTCGGAGTAGTTCGCTTACGCTCGGTTGGTGCAATCGGTTGCTCAAGCCCTCGTCGGCGCGTTCGTTGCGGCCTATCGGCCCTATGTCGAGAGTCGGATCGAGTCGGCGGGATGGCCCTCGGTCGGTGAATCGATCGGCGAGGGGGAGGAGTGGCTCGCTGGTGAGCTTTCGGAGCTGCTCGCCTTGCCGTTCGCTCAACAGGGACGATCACCACTGGAGCTCTTCCAGGAGGCAATGCGGTTTCCTACGGACGCGCTCGGTCGGCATGGAATCGATGCGGTCCCTCGAGACGAGGTAGCGGCCGTGGCGCTGCCGGGTGACCTCTTCGGACTCGCCCCGGCTTCGTCGCAGGACCTGGGTGAGGCTGCCTGGCGTGCCCACCTTCAGTGGGGCGCCGCCAAAGCGGCCTCGATTCGGCCCGCGGCCGTGCTCGTGTCCCGCAATCTCATGGATCGCACCCGGATCGAACAGCAGGCGGTTTCAGCCGGGTATCGGCTCGATGTGGTCGGCGAAATTCCACCGGACGTCACGTGGGCGGTGGGGTTTGTCGACTTGGAGGAACCCGGCGCCGACGCTGCCATCCGTGCGCTATCCGGGTCCGCCGGGCGGGTCATCGCATTTGGGCCCCACGTCGACGACATGGCGATGGTGCGGGCTCGGTCGTTGGGGGCCCACGACGCATTGCCGCGGTCCCGGTTCTTCAGGGACCTGGGAGTGTGGTTTCCGCAACTTCAGTAGCCGCCGGAGGGCGGACGGAACCGCGCGCTCCGGCGATGGCGACACCGGTCATCACGATCGCCACCCCCGTCCACTGGATGGCCGCGAGGTTCTCGTCGAAGAGCAGGCGGGCCCACAAGACGGTCAACGCTGGTTGCACCAGCAGCATCACCGAGGTCTCCAGAGCGGGCAGGCGGGGCAGCGCTCCGGCGATCAGCAGCCATCCGAACACCTGGCCGATGACCGCCAGCGCAATGAGCCATCCATGTGCCGGAAACTCGACCTTCAGCGAGAAGCCCGCGTCGAAAGGGGCGATCAAGAACATGGCTAGAGCGGCACCGGCGGTTGCCTCGAGAAGGGGCCCGGCGGTGGGGCCAAGTGAGCGGTTCGAGGCGCGAAACAGCAGAAGGAATCCGGTATAGGTGATCGACGCGCCAGCGGCGAGCAGTGCTCCGAGGAGGGGACGCGCTCCGAAGGCGTCGTCCCGGCCGAGGCCGCCGATCAGGGCAATGCCGACGAGCACCATTGGGACCACGGCAAATGCCGTGTTGGTCGGCTTCTCCCGATAGACCATCCAGGCGACGATGCCGACCCAGACGACCTGGACGTTGGCGACGACGGTGGCGAGCCCGGCCCCGATGTATTCGATGGCGATGTGCCACATCGTCAAGTCGACGGCCAGTAGCACCCCGGCGGAGAAGGCCAACACCCGCGCCCGTCGCGGCCGGGGGTGGCGGCGAGCCAGGTGCACCGCGAAGAGAAATGGGATCGCATACGCCGCCCGAAAAAGTGCGGCCGTAGTGGGGGACACGTCGGCCAGCCGCACGAAGATCGCCGAGAAGGAGATGGCGACGATCCCGACCAGCGCGGAGAGGTGGGTCACGGTGGCGGGACAGTAGCGGCCTCCGGGGTAGGGGGGCAGCTGACCTCTGGGTTTCTGGAGAGGCTCAGTCGTTGGACCGCACGCTGTCTCCGCTGCCCCCTCCGTCCCGCCCTGCGGGCGGTCCCCCTCCCCCCGCCGAAGCCGGCAGGGGAGGACGCTGTCACCATGCGTAGTCGTGTCAACTACTCTTGGTCATATGGGCGACGGGGAATTCGGGTCGGCGGGGTTTCTGCGCGTGCTCGGCGCGATCACTGCGTTCGGGCTGGCCGTCGCCGTCGCCGGGGTGGTGGTGTTGACGGTCCATGGCGACCGTCAACCGTCGAATGGCGTCGAGTTCGCCATCGGGCGCGGGATCGGCGTGGTGGTGCTGCAGACAATCGACGACCCGGGCCAGGGACCTTTCACCAACCCCATCGCGGTCGACCTCGCGGTCGATCCGCTGCTCATCGCATTGCCCCCGCTCAATGCGGCTGCCCTCGAGTCGCCGCACCGCCGTCACTCGTTGGCCGACGAACTGGCGGCGGGTGACTTCGGACACGAGTTGATGCGGGAGCGTGACGCCAGCGGGGAGTTGACGGTCACCGACATTCGACGGGTGGCCGAACGCGTTCTCGGCGCCACCGCCGCACTCGACGATCTCTCCGATACCGATGGGGATGGCCGCGACGACGACGGCCGTTTCACGCTGCAAGCAGGCGATGGATCGGCGGTGTGTGTAACCGTCGAAGGATCCCGTCCGGTCGCGATTTCCATCGGATTGCCCGACGCTGGCGGGTCGCTGCGCGGATACGACTGGAGCCCCTACGGCCCCTGCTCGGGGCCCGCCACCACCCAGACGGGGTCGCAGTTCCGGGTCGGTACCAGTCCTGGGGCGTACGGCGCGGTCGAACGGGGCGACGTGTGTGACGTCGGTGCGCTGGCGGCCTATCTCTCCCGGAACGAACAGGCCGGGCTGGCCTGGGCCACCGCGGCCGGAATCGACGTCGCCGCGATCCCCACGGTGCTCGAGACCCTGACCCCGGTGGTGTTGCTGCGCGACACGGTGGTCACCGACCACGGCTACCTTGACGGTCGCATCTCAACCAGGCTGGCGGTGTTGCAGCGCGGCACCGCGGTGCTGATCGACGAGATCGGCCGGCCTGCCGTGCGGTGCATGTCCGGTTCGCCGCTCCGCACTGCCCCACCGCTCCCGTCGGGAGTCGTCGTCGAGGGCACTGCCTGGCGGGGGTTCTCGCTCGAGGAGGTACAGATTGTTCCGGCGGCCATCCGGCCCGCGACCACCTTCGTCCTGGTGGACGTCGAGACCGGCCTGCCGCTCACTCGCGCCGCCGGAATCAACGGCTCCCTCTCCAGCCTCGCCGGCCCCATAGTGGGCCCGAGAGAAGGCGGGGGATAGGGGAGCGACTCGCGACTCCCCCAACAGATGCGGCCATATTCCGGCGCGTCTGGCGGTTGGCGGTAGGCGGTGGGCCCCCACCGCGCGTCCTCCGTGAACCTCAGCATCACTTTCACCATTATCCTCCGCCCCGCATTGGACTTCTCCCCCTCACCCGAGCACGAGGCCTTCCGGCGCGTTGTCCGCGATTTCGCCGAAGCCGAGATCGTTCCTCGAGCCGCCGAGTGGGACCGATCGGCCGAGTTCCCTCTAGAGGTGGTCCGCAAGATGGGCGACCTCGGCCTCTTCGGGCTGCCGTTTCCCGAGGAGTACGGCGGGTCGGGCGCCGGCTTCGCCACGTTCTGTATCGCGGTCGAGGAGATCGCCAGGGCGGATTCATCCATGGCGATCACTCTCGAGGCGGCCGTCGGCCTCGGAGCCAACCCGATCAATCGATTCGGGACCGCCGAGCAAAAGGCGCGGTGGTTGCCCGACCTGCTCGCCGGACGCGCCCTGGCCGCCTTCGGCCTGACCGAGCCCGACGCCGGTTCCGACGCCAGGGCCACCCGCACCAGGGCACAGCAGGACGGGGGCGAGTGGGTGCTCAATGGCGAGAAGGCGTTCATCACCAACTCCGGCACCGCGATCACCTCGCTGGTGACCGTCACCGCCCTCACCGGGCAGGACGAGATCTCCGCGTTCATCGTTCCGGCCGGCACCCCTGGTCTGATCGTGGGGCCGGGCTATCACAAAATGGGGTGGCGCGGCTCTGATACCCACCCGGTGCGGCTCGAAGATTGCCGGGTGCCGGCAGACGCCATCCTGGGTGAGCGGGGCCAGGGCCTTCGTCAGTTCCTGTCGATTCTCGACGAGGGACGCATTGCCATTGCCGCCATGTCGGTGGGAGTGGCGCGCGCCTGTTTCGACTACAGCCTCGCCTACGCCAAGGAACGCGAGGCGTTCGGCAAGCCGATCGGGGCCAATCAGGCCGTGGCGTTCAGCATCGCCGACATGCACGTCGCGATCGAGGCGGCCCGGCTGCTGACCTATCGCGCCGCCTGGTTGCGCGACTCAGGAATGGACCACCGCGCTGCGGCAGCCATCGCCAAGTTGTACGCATCCGAGGCAGCGGTGACCGCGTCCCGGCATGCCACCCAGATCTTCGGCGGAGCGGGCTTCATCGACGACACCCCCGTGTCCCGCCTCTATCGCGATGCCAAGGTTCTGGAGATCGGCGAGGGCACCAGCGAGATTCAGCGACTGCTCATTTCACGCGACCTGGGGCTGCCGGTGTGAAGCTCGCTCCGCGGCCCGCGATGCGCGATGCGCGATGCGCGGCGCGTCGCGGCCGACCCGCGTTGCTCATTGCGCATCGCGCATTGCGGTACGCCGCGATGACATGGGCGGCTACCTCACCGGTACGACCCGATACAACCCGCCGTTCGAGTCCACCACCAGCAGCTCGTTGTCGCCGTCCCAGCCGAATGATGAGATCTGGAGGGTGCCGAGACCGGCAATGTCGGCGGTCCAGTCCTTCTCCTGGGTAGCCTCGCCGTCGACGTAGCGGAACGACCTGATGAAGCCGATGCACCAGTCGGCGTAGAAGTAGTGGCCCACCAACTCGGGCATCGCGGCACCCCGGTAGACGATCCCGCCGGTGACTGAGCATGCCCCGTCCTCGTGCCCGAAGGAGGCAGTAGGGCCGACCCAGCCCCCCATGTCGCAGCCGTCGGTGGGCAGGTAGCAGTTGTCACCCTCGAAGTTGGGCCATCCCCAGTTCAACCCGGCGTCGGACAGCGACGCAACGTTGACCTCTTCGACTCCCGCCTGGCCGACGTCGCCGATGTAGATGAGGTTGTCGACGGAGTCGATGTAGAAGCGCCACGGGTTGCGGAGGCCGTAGGTCCAGATCTCCGGAAGTCCGCCTCCGGCGGCGTACGGGTTGTCATCCGGGATGGCGTAAGGGTCGTTTGTGTCGACATCGATCCGCAGGATGCTTCCCTGGTGGCTCTCGAGGTCCTGGGCGCTGTAGTCACCGAGGCCGCCATCGCCGAACGCGATCCAGAGGTTCCCGTCCGGGCCAAATTGGAGCATGCCGGCGCGGTGGCGGATCCCCCGCTGTTCGACCTCGAGGATCACTCTCTCGGTGGAGCGGTCGGCCGTAGAGGCGTTCCCGTTGGCGGCGCGGAACTCGGCGATGCGGGAGTCGGGCGAATCGTCCCCTGACTCGGTATAGGTGTAGTAGACGAACAGGCGACCATTGGTCGGGTAGTCGGGGTGGAAGGCCAGTCCCAGAAGGCCGTTTTCGATGCCACCCGAGTTGACTCGATCGGTCAGGTCGAGAAACGGGGTCCCCTGGAGCCCGGTTTCGTCGACGATCCTCACCCGTCCCCCGCGTTCGATCACGAACACCCGGTCATCCCCCGGGAAGGACCACGCGCCCACCGGTTGTGACAGGCCGTCGGTCAGCAGCTCGAGGCCGATGTGGTCGAGGACACCGATGGGCTCCTGGGGGCCAGTGGTCGAGGTGCCCCCGTCGCCGCCGGTTGTGGTCGTCCCCAGGGCGGTGGTCGTCGTCGCATCGCTCGCGACCGAGGTCGTCGGCGCCGCAGCCGTCGTGTCGCCTCCAAATGGATTCTGGAGTATCAGGAAGCCCGTGAGCGACGAGAGGGCAATGATGACCACGAACAAATAGGGCAGATTGGGGCCTGAAACCAGGCTGCGGCGGGGGCTCGTGGGGGCGTCGGGGCGCGGTTGGGCGGCACCCGCCCACGGATCAGTGCCTGTCATGCGCTGATGATGCCAGATGGGGTGGGTCGGCCGTCTGGCTCTCTCCGGGGAAAGACCGCTTTCTCGGGGCCATTGGGCCGATAATCGAAGCCATGCGCCACCTGTTCCACGTTGCTGCCGGTGCGACCGAGGCCGTCGAGGTGGATCCGGGCCGGCTCGCGGAGGTCCGATCCGCTGGTGGCTGGGTCTGGCTCGATGTCACCGGGTTCATCCCCGAAGAGGTTCACCAGGTGGGGGGCGATTTTGGTTTCGACCCCCTCGCCGTAGAAGACGTTCTGAGTTGGAGCCAGCATCCCAAGGTCGAAGACCATTCGGGGTACACCTTCGTGGTCGGGCACGGGCTGTCCCTGGAGGCGTCCGATCGGCTGCGAACCACCGAGTACGACATCTTCGTCGCCGATGACTACCTGGTGACCTTCCATCAGGAGGACCTGCCGGCCTTTATCTGGGGCCGAGAGCACATCATCGCCACCGGAGCGATGGCCGAGTTCGCCCCAGATCTCTTCTGGGCAAGGGTGGCCGAAGCCGGTTCTTCCCGGTTTCAACCGATCGCCGACGGCCTCGAAGAGCGGATCGACGAACTCGAGGATCATGCCCTTGCCGCGAAAGCGTCTGTCCCTGCGGAAGTGCTCGCACTTCGACGCGACGTCCAGACCCTGCGGTCGGCAGTCGTCGCCCAGCGTGAGGCTTTCCGGGTGATCGCCCGAGGCGACCTTCCCGGGATCTCCCCCCGGGGGGCTCGCCGCCTCGGCCATGTGTTCGACGACTTCAACCGGCTCGCCGAAGTCCTCGAGGGGTCCCGGCTGCTGCTCGGCAGTGTCTTGGAGACCTATCGCAGCACGGTTGCCGAGCGGGCGAACGACGTGATGAAGGTCCTGACCGTGTTCTCGGCCATCATCCTGCCGCTCTCGCTCGTGGCCGGCATCTACGGCATGAACTTCCACAACATGCCGGAGCTGAGGACCAGGTACGGCTACTTCATCGTGGTGGGGTCGATGGTGGTGGTGGCGGTGGGGCTATGGCTGTACTTCGCCCGCCGGGGATTCGTGGGTGGGCCCAAGTTCCATCGGGTCCCGAAAGTGGTCGGACGCGGCCTGATCGATCTGGTGAAGGTGACCACCAAGCCGGCGGTCATGCTTCTCCATCTGGCCTCCCGCCCCGACGACGACGAGCACGATTAGGGATCGCATGCGAAGGACCACCGCCGGGGCCTCGATCATCATCCTGGCGGTGACGGCTTGGCTTGCCGTCGACCCCCCGCCCGCCTCGGCCGCCGAGCAGGCCGACTGCGTCGCCGGGGAACGGTTCGATGGCAGCGACTGCGTTCCCTGTCCTCCGGGCACCTATCAGCCCGACGCGGCGATGACCGAATGCATCGCGTCCGCGGCGGGCCACTTCGTCGCCGACGAAGGGGCGATCCAGCAGGCCCCCTGTCCGCCGGGGCTGTATCAGCAGGCCACGGGTGCCAGCGGCTGCAATGCGGCGGACCCGGGCCACTTCGTGGCGGCAGAAGGGTCGGTGACCCAGGCGCCATGCCCGGCGGGCACCTACCAGCCCTCGGGCGGCGGGACCTACTGCTTGCTGGCGGACCCCGGCCGGTTCGTGGCAGAGCCGGGTGGTGCCACGCAACGGTTGTGCGCCGCCGGGACCTACCAACCCGAGGCGGGGGCATCCCACTGCGAGGAGGCGCCGCCCGGCAGCCACGTGCCGACGGCCGGTGCGATCGAATTCATCCTTTGTGAGCCGACGACCTTCCAGTCCGAGTCGGGGGCGATTCGGTGTGTGGAGACCTCGGCCGGCCATTTCGCCGCTGAGTCGGGGGCTACCGCAGAGATCCCTTGCCCTCCGGGCACCTACCAGCCGAACCGACTCTCCGACAGCTGCGTAAGCGCCGGACCGGGCCACTTCGTATCAGGGACCGGATCGGTGAACCAACAGCCCTGCTCGCCCGGCTCGTACCAGCCAGCCAGCGGGGCGTCGGCGTGTATCGAGGCCGATCCCGGGTACGCCGTTCCGCTGGCGGGCCAGGCAGCGCAGACGGGGTGCACCCCGGGCACCTTCCAGCCGGATCGTGGAGGAGTCGAGTGCCTTCTGGCGGTCCCCGGTTCGTTCGTGTCCGGCCCTGCGGCGACCAGCGCGACCGAGTGCCCTCCCGGCACCTACCAACCTCGGCCCGGCCAGCAGGCGTGCGTCCCGGCCGACCCGGGACATTTCGTCCCGGGCAGCGGAGCCATCGGTCAGAGCCCGTGCCCCGCGGGCTGGACCCAGCCGGCGAGCGGTCAGGCCGCCTGTCTTCCACCTGAGGGCGTCGCCGGCAGCGGATCCGATTCCCTCCCCTGGTTGCTGCTCATCGCCGCAGTGCTGGTGGTGGTGGCGCTTGTGCAGGCCATGGGGACCACGACGGCGACCCGCCAATGGAACGAATCCCCTTGGCGGAAGTGAGATTCTTGAGCCAGTCCCCGGTACCCAGTCCCCAGTCAGACGGCGGCGAATGGGGATGGTGACTGGAGACTGGTGACTTGATTCTTGATTCTCTTCGGCGACGCGCGAGCATCACCCCATGACGACTCTTCGCGACCTGTGGGCGCTCGACCCGGCGGTCACATTTCTCAACCACGGCTCCTTCGGCGCCTGCCCTCGTTCCGTGCTGGACCACCAGAGCGAGTTGCGGCGGCGAATGGAACACGAGCCCGTGCGGTTCGTCACGAGCGAGTACGACGAGTTGCTGGCGGGGGCGATCGAGGAGTCGGCGGCCTTCGTCGGCGCGGACCCCGCCGGTTACGCCTTTCTTCCTAACGCCACCCACGGGGTCAACACCTTGCTCCGCAATGCCGTGTTCGAGCCGGGGGACGAGATTCTGGTGACCGATCACGGGTACGAGGCGGCCTCCCTCGCGGCCGAAGAGATCGCCGCCGAGCGCGGGGTCACCGTTCGCACCGCCCACCTGCCGGTCCCCGTCGAAGGCTCCCGGGAGGTCGTGGAATCGATCCTGGCGGCGGTGACGCCGTCGACCCGTTTGGCGATGATCGACCATGTGACCAGTGCTACCGCCCTGATCCTGCCGGTGGCCGAGATCGTGGCTGCCCTGGCGGAGCGCGGGGTGGAGACGATCGTGGACGGGGCCCATGCGCCGGGGATGCTCCCGCTCGACATCGATGCGATCGGGTGCGCGGCTTACACCGGGAACTGGCACAAATGGGTGTGCGCCCCCAAGGGCTCGGCGTTCGTCTGGATGAACCAGGCCTGGCAGGAGCGGGCGCGGCCCCTGGTGGTCAGCCACGGCGCCGGGCACGCCAAGGAGGGCCAGACATCGTTCCGGGCCCGATTCGACTGGAGCGGGACGGCGGACCCGACGGCCTACCTGTCGGTCCCCTTCTCCATCAGCGCGGTTGCCGGGATGCTTCCGGGCGGATGGGTCGAGGTCATGGACCGCAATCGCTCGGTCATGCACTCGATGCGCGCCCGGGTGAACGAGGTGAGCGGTCTCGTGCCGACAGGTCCCGAGTCGATGGTCGGGTCGATGGCGGCTTTCACGATCGGCCCGCCCGTGAGAGACCCCTTTGCGGCGGCACGGGCGCTTCACGCGAGCTTCTCCGAGCATGGCGTGGTGGTCGGCGTCTCGGCCGTCCGCGCCTCCAAGCGGTTGCAGGTGCGTCTCTCGGCCCACCTCCACACCGACGAGTCGATGGTCGAGCCGTTCCTGGCAGCGCTGGCTGCAATGGGCACCATCCGGGACTCGTAGCCGCTGATCGGGGCTGGGGGGATGTGTGTCGGCTCGATCGAGCGTTCTCGTCCCGGCCAGACTTCCGGTTCAGGGTGGGCCGTTGGCCATGACTCCCGAGTGTTTGCGTCGCGGGGGTGGCCGCGACCCGAGTACTCCCGCTTCGCGATCGCGTGCCGTCTTCCGGTGGTGGCACGGTTCGCACCGGTCGGTGAGATTGTCGAGGGCGGTTTCCCCTCCACTGGCGCGGGGTTCGATGTGGTCGCGTTCGATGAAGAACCGGTTGCCACAGTCGATGCACTTCACCCCGTCGAACTCCGGCGGGTTGCCGAGGCCGAGAGCGACCTGAACCTCGACCGGGATGTGCCGACCCCACCGACGCACCTGGCGGAGGTCCTCGCCGTCGTAGAGGAGCCCGGTGAGGAAAGCATCGCCGGCGATCGTGCGGGCAACGCCAGGATCGATCGGTCCGACGCCGGGGATCTTGCAGAACTCGTCGTCGCGGACGTCCTGCCAGCCCCGCTCGGCGACGCCATGGGAGACCAGGACCACCATCTCGGTGTGGCTCCGGCCCGGGCCACCAGCGGCAACCGCGGGAAGGGCATCGGCTAGATATCGCTCGAACGGCTCGGAGGCCTTCTCCTGGCGGGATAGCCGCTTGGCTTCGGCCTGGAGACGGCTCACCAGCGGTGTCCCCACATGCGGCTCCAGCTCGGCCTCGAAACGAATCAATCCGTCTTCGGTGATCCCGTGTCGGAGGAATCGGCCCTGGTGCTGGCGCTGTGCCAGGCCTTGGGAACTCTGAGCCTCGAGGCAGACCCGTCGGGCGTCTTCGCGGAGCACATGGAACGGGGCTCCGGCGCGCACCTTGTCCAGGAGCGGTCCGGCCGAGCCCGGGGCGGCGGACTCCGCCCGGGCGATCTCCGTCGCTTGATCAAGCGATACCGCCCCCGAACGCAACGCCGCCCCCAACTCGGGCGTCGCCTCCGCCGCCTGGGCCGTCTTCATTGCCTCACGGGCCTTGCCTATCGACGTTCCCGACGCCCGGGCAAGCCGACCAGGATCACCGAGCCGGGCCGCCAACGCCGTCTTGCCGAACGCGGCGAGCTTCTCCAACTCGGCATACCGCCCCAGCATCTCCCGAGCCTCAGCCTCCGAACAGCGGCCAGGCGACAACGCCTGATTCGCCTTACGGGCAAACCCGACCGCCTCGATGAGATAGTGCCGTTCCATGGCTTGCAATGTGCCACTCGGGTGTGACAAGAAACGGCGTGCGGGTGCCCCCGGAAGGAATTGAACCTTCGCACACGGTTTAGGAAACCGTTGCTCTTCTCCACTGAGCTACGAGGGCGGGTGGGCGCGTTTCGTGGCGCGAAACTGGGCCCAGGCCACTGCTGGGGGAGGGTAATGGCTCCGAGATGGTCTTCCGGGGTGGCGGGAGCTCTACTAAGGACTTATCTGAATCCGATAGTTCTTTCTGGTTTCCGGGCCTTAGGAGTGGCGCCTGCCTTATTCGGCAAGTGGTGGACCGGCGCTCTCGCGCGCGAGTCGTCGGTCGTGGGCGGCGGAGGCCCGGGGATCTGCCATACGGAGTGATCGAGGGTGTTCTCGTCGGAGTCGAGGCTCCGAACTCGTCTTCCCTCATGTCGGCTTCGACATCTCAACAGACCTTATCCGTCCACCGAATAAGCTTGATAAGGTTTGGCCATGGACCCGCTTGAAAACCCCTACCGCCCAGGCGCCGGGACCAGTCCGCCCGCCCTGGTTGGCCGAGACGAACTGATCAACAGCTTCGGGATAACCATTAGGCGTGCGCTGCGCGGGCTTCCGGACAAGAGCCTGATGCCAACCGGCCTCCGTGGAGTGGGCAAGACGGTGCTCCTGAATCGCTTTGAGGAGATCGCCCGCGACGAAGGCTACAAGACAGGCTTCCTCGAAGCTCCGGAAACCGGCAGCTTCCCAACGCTTCTGGCCGTGAAGGTGCGCGCGATCCTTGCTTCGTTGTCATCCGGTCCGGTCTCCCGGGCTGTCAATAAGGCTCTCGGGGTCCTTGGGAGCTTCACCTTGACACTCCCCGACGGTCATTCAATAAGGATCGATGTGGACCCGATTCGGGGAACGGGAGACTCGGGGGTCCTCTCGGAGGATCTGACCGAGCTGCTGGTCGCGACAGGGGAAGCTGGCGCTGACCGCGGACTCGGGGTATTCATCGCGGTGGACGAAGTGCAGTATCTCGACTCCGAGGAGTTAGCTGCCCTGATCGTGGGTATCCACCGGACTACCCAGTTGAACCTGCCAGTAGTACTTGTGGGAGCCGGACTCCCACAGCTGCCTGGACTCGCGGGTGAGGCAAAGTCCTACTCGGAGAGGCTGTTCGAGTTTCCGCTCATCGGCGCCCTACCGGACGCCGAGGCGCGGGCAGCTCTTGCGGTACCGGCAGAAGCGGCAGGGGTCGTGATTGAAGAAGATGCCTTGACCGCCATGGTTCGCCGGGCTGCGGGGTACCCCTACTTTCTTCAGGAGTGGGGCAAACACGCCTGGAACTCGGCGTCCGTTGAGAGGATCAAGTTCGAGGATGTTGAAGCTGCGACGCGACTGGTGGAATCGGCGCTGGACTCGAATTTCTTTCGGGTACGCCTCGACCGGCTAACGCCCAAAGAGCGGGAGTACGTTCGGGCAATGGCCGAACTCGGCCCCGGCCCCCAACGAAGCGGAGACATCGCTCAGGCTTTGGGAGTGCGGGTTGAGAGTGTGGCCCCGCGGCGCTCTGGGTTGATCAAGAAGGGGATGATCTACAGCCCTGCTCACGGTGACACCGCATTCACTGTGCCTCTATTCGATCAGTTTCTCAAGCGAGCAATCCCCGGCCCGTAACCGTTCGTGGGCGGAGATCCACATGCACGGCAGTCTCAGGAGTGCCGTGCATGCCATGTCCGAGGCCTTGTCTGTCGACCTTCCCACATGTGAGCTGAGGGGCTGGCTGTGCCCTGGCGCTCGTGCTGAGCGTTCCGAAAATCGCCGAACCACGTTCCGGACCCCGACCACGCCGCTAGGCGGTCAACGCATCCCGGGTTTCGCGCCCGTCCCTACGAGGGCGGGTGCGCGCGTTCGTTGGCGGGAAACGCGTTCCGGTGCCGAGGCTGAGGGTAGTGCGGGCCGATGGAGGGCTCTCGGCACGGTCATAATGCACGATTGGCGTCGCCGGCACCCGGAGTTTTCGAGCCAGGTGGCCAGCCTCAAGACGGCGTGATTTGGTGTTGGCGCGATGTAGAGGCAGAGGCAATGCCGGGGCGGAGGAGGCGACGACGTGATCACGGGGGATCTGAAGCAGAAGATCGACGCCGTCTGGAACGACTTCTGGTCGGGGGGCATCTCCAACCCCCTCGAGGTGATGGAACAACTCACCTACCTACTCTTCATCAAAGGTCTCGACGAGCGGCAGACCTTGGCTGAGAACAAGGCCAACCGGACTGGCGAGCCTCTCGATGATGTGATCTTTCCTGAGGGTAAGGAGTTCAAGCCCGACGGGATGGCAGAGGGCCGCCCCTACTCCGATCTGCGCTGGTCTCGCTTCAAGGATCTCGGCAACCCCCAGGATCTGTACCAACTCGTAGACAAGTATGTGTTCCCATTCCTGCAGGCCCGGGCTGCCAACAGCTCGCATGCCCGGCACATGGCCGGAGCTCGCCTGACCATTCCCACTCCGGCCCTGCTCCAAAAGGCAGTCGACGGGCTCGATGCGGTCCCCATGGCAGACCGCGACACCAAGGGCGATGTCTACGAGTACATGCTGTCCAAGATCGCCTCAGCCGGACAGAACGGGCAGTTCCGTACGCCCCGTCACATCATCCGATTGATGGTGGAGATGACGGCGCCGACTGTTACCGATTCGATCTGCGACCCAGCGTGTGGCACCTGTGGGTTCCTGGTCGCAGCGCGTGAATACATCGAGCGCACTGACCCGTCTGCCCTGACCGATCCCGAGAAGTCGAAGCACTTTCACAACGGGATGTTCCACGGGTACGACTTCGACAACACGATGCTGCGAATCGGGTCGATGAACATGCAACTCCACGGCGTCCAGAACCCGAAGGTCGAGTATCGGGACTCCCTGGCCGAGGATCACGCCGGCGATATCGAGGCGTATTCGCTGGTATTGGCTAACCCACCTTTTGCCGGGTCGCTCGACTACGAGAGCACTGCCAAGGATCTGCTCCAGGTGGTTAAGACCAAGAAGACCGAGCTGCTGTTTCTGGCGCTGTGCCTGCGCCTCCTCAAGCCGGGCGGACGGGCAGCGATCATCGTCCCCGACGGCGTGCTCTTCGGCTCGACCAAGGCCCACAAGGAGCTGCGTCGCATCCTGGTCGAGGACCAGAAACTCGACGGCATCGTTTCGCTTCCATCGGGCGTGTTCAAGCCGTATGCCGGGGTCTCCACCGCCATCCTGTTGTTCACCAAGACCGACTCAGGCGGCACCGACCATGTGTGGTTCTACGACCTCCAAGCCGACGGATACAGCCTTGACGACAAGCGCACCCCGCTGCTCCCGGAAGGCAAGCTCGGCGCCGTACCCGACGTGCCGCTGACCAAGGACGAGCACGCCCGCAACAACCTTCCCGATGCCCTCGCCCGATGGTTTGACCGCGACGAGTCGGAACGCGCCCGGGCACGCACCGACCAGTCATTCTGCGTCCCCAAGACCGACATCGTGGCCAACGACTACGACCTGAGCATCAACCGCTACAAGGAGATCGTGTACGACGGGATCGACTATCCGGCGCCGGTAGAGATCCTCGATGACTTGGCCGCGCTGGAAGGGGACATCAAAGAGGGACTTGACGAGCTCAGGGCGATGCTCGGATGACCCACCTGAAGGTGCCACTTCTGGATGTTGCTGATCTGGCGCCTGATCGGGTGCAGCCTTTTCAAGGTACCCGTCCGTACGTTGCCACCGGAGACCTTCACGATGACGGACGCCTGGAGTCCGCTTCAGTCACCTATGACCAGCGACCGAGTCGGGCAAACTTACAAGTCCGAGCTGGCGACGTCTGTCTGGCGCGGATGCGCGGCACAACGAAGGTCCGAGAGTTCAGTGCGAGCGACGAGTTGCTCATCCTCTCCACGGGATTCGTCATCTTGCGAGCGCGGGCGGGTCACTTGGAGCCCGCGTACTTGCGCAACTACCTGTTGAGTTGCGAGTTTCAAACTGCGAAGGACCGTCTATGCACCGGGGCCATACAGCCTGCAATAACCAACGGGGGCCTGGCCGAGCTTGAGATCCCGCTGCCGCCGATTGAGGAGCAGCGGCGGATTGCGGCGGTGTTGGACGCGGCAGATGCGCTCCGAGCCAAGCGCCGCCAAGCCATCGCCAAGCTCGACACCCTCACCGAGGCCATCTTCATCGACATGTTCGTCAAGGCCGGCACGAGTGAGTGGACTGTCTCCACCATCGACGAGCTGGCCGCTCCGACGAAGGGATCGATTCGGACCGGTCCATTCGGCAGCCAGCTTCTCCACTCGGAGTTCACGGACGCCGGCGTTGCCGTCCTTGGCATCGACAACGCCGTCCAGAACCGATTCGCGTGGGGAGAGCGACGCTACATCTCTCACGAGAAGTACGAGAATCTGAAGCGGTACACCGTGTTCCCGGGCGACGTACTCGTGACCATCATGGCGACGTGCGGGAGAGTTGCCGTTGTACCTGACGGCATACCGACTGCCATCAATACGAAGCACCTATGTTGCATAACCCTCGACCAGGGTCGGTGCCTTCCTGATTACCTTTGGGGTTGCTTGAGCATCCACCCCGACGTCCGCCGCCAGCTAGGAGCGACGCGGGGCGCTGTGATGCCGGGTCTCAACATGGGCATTATCGGCAGGGCTGAGATTCCGGTGCCTCCGCTTTCACTGCAAGGGTCCTTCGCCGGATCGAAGAGCTCGGTCGATCGGCGGGTGGCAGAGCTGCGTGATTCGGAGTCTCGGCTCGACACCCTGTTCGCCTCCCTCCAGCAGCGAGCTTTCCGAGGCGAGTTGTGAGCGAGTCGCAGTTCTCGTTTCTTCGGGCTGAGTTCCCTTCTGCCTTTGAGGCAGCCGAGAAGGCGGAGCGATATGCGCTGTCTGATCCGGGGGCGGCGGCGATCCATGCGCGGCGGGCGTTGGAGTCGGGCGTCAAGTGGGTGTACGCGCATGATGGGCAGCTGCCGCAGCCGTACGAGGCTGCCCTGAACGCGTACGTGAACGAGCCAGCATTCAAGGCGCTCGCCGATGGTCATGTGTTCCGTGTGGCGAAGAAGATTCAGCGCGCCGGGAATCGGGCGGTCCATGAGTCAAAGCCGCCGACGAGTCTTGAAGCGGTCGAGGTGGTGTCGGCGCTTTTCCAGTTCTGTTTCTGGTTGGCGTTCACCTACGGCCGTGCTCAGAAGCCGGACCACGGTCTTCGGTTCGACCCCAATCTCCTGAAGCCTGAGGAGGTCGGCCACTCCGCATCGTTGAAGGAGCGTCAGGAGCTCGAAGAACGGCTGGAGGCCGAGGCAGCCGACGCTGAGGAGGCAAGGCTGCGTCTGGCTGAGGCAGGTCGCACCATTGAGGATCTCGAAGCTGAGCGAGCGGCACTGATCGCCCAGATTGCTGCTGCAAAGAAGGCCGCGGCTGCGATTCCTGCGGAGGAGTTCGATTGGTCGGAGGCGGAGACCCGGCGCTTCAAGATCGATGCCCTGTTAACAGAGGCCGGATGGGGCCTCACCGATGCGCGGGACCGCGAGTTCGAGGTGCACGGCATGCCGTCGGCTTCGGGCATCGGCTACGTCGACTACGTCCTGTGGGGTGATGACGGTTTGCCGCTTGCGCTGATCGAGGCGAAGAAAACCTTGGTGAGCCCGCAAACTGGCCAGCAACAGGCCAAGCTCTATGCCGACTGTCTTGAGGCGACCACGGGCCAGCGCCCGGTGATCTTCTACTCCAACGGATATGACCACTGGCTGTGGGACGACACCTACTACCCACCACGGCCGGTCCAGGGCTTCTACACCAAGGACGAGTTGGCCCTGCTGGTGCAACGCCGCAAATCTCGAATCCCGCTCGCGGAGGTGGAGATCGACGGCAAGATCGTGGAGCGGTACTACCACCGCCGTGCTGTTCGGGCAGTGGCAGAGCACTTCGAAAATGATCGGCAGCGCAAGGCACTGATCGTCATGGCCACTGGTGCCGGCAAGACACGCAATGTGATTGCGTTGGCCGACCTACTGATGCGTGCCAACTGGGTGAAGCGTGTGCTGTTTCTCGCCGACCGCACAGCCCTGGTCAACCAGACCGTCAACGTCTTCAAGACCCAGTTGCCCCACTCGTCCGCTGTCAATCTGGTCACCGAGGGGGACCAGGACGGGCGGATCTACGTCTCGACGTATCAGACGATGATCGGGAAGATCGACGAGTACAAGCCCGACGGCACCCGCCGTTTCGGGGTCGGCCACTTCGATCTGGTGATCATCGACGAGGCCCACCGGTCGGTGTACCGCAAGTACAAGGGTATTTTCGATTACTTCGATTCTCTGCTCGTCGGCCTCACCGCCACCCCGAAGGACGAGGTCAGCAAGAACACTTACGACCTGTTCGACCTCGAGACAGGCGTCCCCACCGATGTGTACTCACTGGAACAGGCGATCGATGATGGATTCCTGGTTCCGCCTCAGGCGGTGTCGGTACCGCTGAAGTTCGTGCGGTCGGGAATCAAGTACGACGATCTCTCCGAGGACGAGAAGGACGAGTGGGACGAGTTGGACTGGGGCGAAGACGAGGACGGTAACGTGCTTGACCCCCCCGGCGAAGTGGGGGCCGCCCAACTCAACAAGTGGCTGTTCAACAAGGACACCGTCGACAAGGTGCTCAAACACCTGATGACCTTCGGTCTCAAGGTTGCCGGGGGCGATCGGCTTGGCAAGACCATCATCTTTGCAAAGAACCAGAAACACGCGGAGTTCATCTACGAGCGGTTCATCACCCACTTCCCGGCACTCGACAACGGCAACTTCGCCCGGGTTGTGACGCACAGCACCAAGTACGCGCAGAGCCTGATCGACGACTTCTCGATCAAGGAGAAGTCACCACATATCGCGATCTCGGTGGACATGCTCGACACCGGGATCGACGTACCTGAGTGCGTGAACCTCGTGTTCTTCAAACAGGTCAGATCAAAGACGAAGTTCTGGCAGATGATCGGTCGCGGAACGCGGTTGTGCCCCGATCTGTTCGGCCCGGGCCAGCACAAGACCGCCTTCAGCATTTTCGACTTTTGCCAGAACCTCGAGTACTTCAGCCATCCACTGGGGTCCGCGGAGACCGCTGTCGGGTTGCCTCTCAGTGTGCAGATCTTCAAGACCCGACTCGAGCTGATCCAGGCGCTGGACGCGCTTGGAGTCCACGACGACGAGCGATCTGTGTTGGCGAAGGTGCTCCGCGACAAGATCGCGTCGATGAACCCGGACAACTTTCTGGTGCGACCACACCTCGAACTCGTCGAACGGTTCCGCGAATCCGACGCATGGGAGACCATGTCGGTGGAGGATCTTGCCTCGCTGGCGGACTCGCTCGCCGATCTTCCCGACCAGCTCGACCCCGAGCACGAAGACGCCAAGCGGTTCGACGTCTTGGTCCTCAACGCGCAGCTCAGGCTCCTTCGAGGCGATCCATTCGAGCGCCAGAGGGGCATGGTCATGCGCATCGCAGGGCTGCTCGAAGACCAGCAGGCGATCCCGGTGATCGCCGAGCACTTGGAGTTGATCCTTGCGGTGCAGGAGGACGAGTGGTGGGTAGATGCCACCTACCCGATGCTCGAAGAAGTCAGGAAGCGGCTTCGACTTCTGGTCCCGCTGATCGAGAAGGCACGCAAGAACGTCGTGTACTCCGACTTCGACGACGCGATCGGTGAGGGCGACGAGGTTGCCATATTCGGAGCTGGAGGCGGTGCCGGTGGCAGCGGATTCGCCCAATTCGAGAAGAAGGTGCAGCACTATCTGAAGGAACACCTCGACACCCCAGCCGTAGTGAAGGTCCGCAACGGCGAGCCGATTGCCGCCGGAGACCTGGCACAACTCCAGCGGACCCTTCTCGAGGCGGGCCTGGGCGATGAGGAGCTGTTCGCCACGGCGGCTGAGCGAGTCGGAAGCTTCGGACTGTTCATCCGGTCACTGGTCGGGCTCGATCGCGCGGCCGCGAAGCGTGCGTTCGCGGACTTCCTCGATGAGGCCCAGTACACAAGAAACCAGATCGAGTTCGTCAACCTGATCATCAACTACCTCACTGAACACGGCTTCGTCGAGAAGCGCCGCATCTACGAGTCCCCCTTCACGGCCTACGCCCCAGAGGGCCCCGACGTTCTGTTCGGCGCCGACGACCTGGACCGACTCTTCGAGACAATCGACGAGTTCCTCAAGGTGGCCGCGTAGTTCTGCGATTCCAGCGGCCGATCCATGCTCTGTGTGAGTTTGGGTCTCCGCGATGGTCTTCCGAGGTGTAGCGCTCTACGTGTGAGGGTGCAACATCAATCGGTTCGTATCTGTGGATCCATCGCGTCGGGTGACGGTGCCGTGAGCCAGGACTGCCGACTGAACGACCAGTTGTCCTCGTACCTGGCGGCGATGGGTGTAGGCAGTGGATATCCAGACTCCGAAAGGGCAAGGCGAAACTGCCGCCGCGTGTTGTCTCTACGCTTCTCGTCGCCGCTCAGCCAAAGGGCGTGCTGCCCTCGGACATAGTGCGCCGTTACGTCGGACGGAACGACGAAGAACCGGAACGGCTCTGAACGTCGTGCCAGCACAAAGCAGTAGAAGAGCGAATTCGAGCCAGGGCTCTCATGCTTCCTGTCCATCAACCACACGAAGTTGTGGCCCCAGTACCCCCGAGTTCCTGTTGCGCCAGTCCCATCGGCGACCAAGTGCGTCTTCACTTCAAGCTGGTACATGTCGTTCGTGTCTGGGTCGGACACGAGGATGTCAACACCCTTGGTATTACCGAGTGTCAGGCCGCCGTCGATTCCGTTGATCGCGAGTTGGGATAGAACCGCGAACTCGCCCGCGAGGGCAATCGAGTTCGAGGACGGGCGGCTTGCCATGGGTCCTCCGTTTGCAGTCGGACCGGGAGCTTACGCGGGCCGCCTCGGCTGTCTGGAGGGGAGCGAAAGGTCCACGGTCGGCTTTGTCGGGCCTCCCGTGGACCTTTGCACCTCGAGCGCGCCTACCTCCGCGAGTAGTACCGGCGGCCTCCGCCAAGGAGGGATATGAGCAGCGACACGATTATCAGCAGACCCAGGATGAATCCGAAGGTGTAGTCGTTGCCGTTGCCGTCATCGAAGACTTCGACCGAGTTGTCGAACAACGAGGCGATTCCGGTGAACGGGGAGATGAAGCCGTCGAGCATCCCCTGCAGGAAGCCAGAAGCGTCCACCGAACCCCCGTCGCCGCCGTCGCCGATGGTGACGTCCACTTCGCCTTCCGCCGCACAGGCGCTCAGGCTGAACACGAGAATCAGGGGAATGAGTCCCGCGAGGACGCGTCGTATCGGGCTGCGGTTCATGTCGGTTCCTCCCATAAGATTTCCCCCTTCCCTACCCGGAAGTGACCTCGCTCAATCCCGGGAACCAAACTCGTTGTTTCGCACTCAAAGGAGGGTGAGCGACACGATCAGCGCGGCCCACTTTGAACGGGTCGAGAGATTCCGCGCCCTATACGACGGCGCCTATCCGCGCATCGTCGCCTATGTCGCCCGGCGGACTCGGTCGATGTCCGAGAGTGACGACATCGTCGCCGAGGTGTTCGCCACCGCCTGGCGCCGGCTCGATGACATCCCGACCGATGAGCGTGCCACCCCGTGGTTCTACGGCGTGGCCCGGCGCACGCTGGCGAACCATTACCGCTCGGCCGATCGCCGGGACCGCCTGCACGACCGGCTCTGCGAGCAGTCGGCGGGATCTGATGGCGGATTCGAGCTGGTCCACGAGGCCCTCGACCGCTTGAAGCCGGACGACCGGGAGATCCTCACCCTCAACGTGTGGGATGACCTCGACTCGCCCGAGATCGCCATGGTGCTGGGCATTCCGCCCACGACTGCGGCGGTTCGGCTGCACCGAGCCAAGAAGCGCTTCGCCCGCGAATGGGAGCGTCGCGGGACAAGAAATCCGAATCAGGTGAAATCCGAGGGTGCCATCCGCACACCTGGAGTGGTGAATGGCACAGAGTTGGGAGAGGTGACACGGGAATGAGCAGACAAGGTTTCGAGGGAGATCCCATCGAGCAACTGCGTCGCGCCGACCCGCTCAACCGGCTGGAGGTGCCGAACGACACCAGTGGGGCCCAGGCAAGGGCCCTCTTCCAGGAGGTTACGAGCATGGATGTGATGGAACAGGAGCCGATCAGGAGACAGCGAGCGTGGGCGCGCCCCGTCGCTTTCGCCGCATCGGCAGCGGCAGTCGTCGCGATGGCGGTGGGCGCTTACGCGGTGTTCGGGCAGGACGAGACTCCCGAGGAAGTCGTCGTCGGCGCAGCGCTGGGCGGTGGCGCCCAGATGTGCATTCAGTACGAGGATGCGATCCTCCTCGGTCTGGATGTGGCCTTCGACGGCACACTGGTCTCGGTGGAGACGATTCCCGGCAGCGGTGACATCGATTTCCCCCAGAACCTGGCGACCTTCGAGGTCCACAAGTGGTTCAAGGGCGGCGAGGGCGACACGATCACTCTCGACGCCGGGATCCTGGTCGACGACGGGTCGATCGCCCTGGTAGGCACCCAGCTCGAAGTGGGTGAGCGGTATCTGATCTCAGGTGAGGATGGCTTCGTGTGGGCCTGCGGCTACTCGTATAGCTACGACACCGAGGTGGCGCAGCATTGGGCCGAGCTCTTCGGGGGCTGAACCCAAGGCTGATTGAAGGGGCGGGCTTATCCCCGCCCCTTCATCGCGCCCGCTCCAGCGAGGCCGGCGAATCAGTAATGTCCCCATGATCGTCGTGAGCCTCTCGGACCAAAGGGGTGGGCAAGTTGGCCAATGTCAGTCGTGACCTGAGGGCGCTCGCGCGCCTCTCACCCCGCCCGTTGAGACCCGAAGAAGCGGCGGCGGCACTCGGCGTCGAAGTTGGTTCGATCGTCGATGAGGGTGAGCTTCTGGTAGCCAGCGAACAGCTCGAATTCCGTGACGGCGGATTCGCCCCTGGCTCGCAGGCCGACGACAGCGATGCATCAGCGGTTCGCGACGGCCAACTGGCGGCGTCCCTTGCCGAAGTGATCGCGGCCCGCGGGGGTAGCCCGGCCGACATCGGCCGCTTGTATGCGACCGGCGGACGCTGGCAGGAGGCGCGCGATCCCCTCGCCTCTGCGGCGCTGGCTGCGGGCGCCGATCCGCGGGCGGCTGCCGACCTGGCGGGCCTTGCACTCGATGCCCAAGGACACGCCCCCGGGCTCGATCGGCCTACTCAGGGGAAGCTCCACCTCATCCGCGCCCGGCATCTTCGTTCCACCGGACGCTCGCACGATGCCATGCAAGACCTCGAGTTGGCCGTCCGCTGGCTCGAAGGACTGGAGCGAGTGGATGCTCTGCGCTTTACGACGGTGGTTGCCGACGACCTCCAGGAGTCCCAGCGCGCCGAGACCTACGCCGCCCTGGGCGAGGGCGAGGCGTGGGCCGCCGGCACCCCCGCCGAGGCGGGGTCGATGCTCACCTTGCGCGGTCGAGTACTGAGCCGCATCGGTTTCCCCCGCGAGTCGGACCGGGTCCTCGAGACCGGACTCGAAATCCTGACCAAGTATGGGAATGAGAGCCAGCGGTTCACCGGGCGTGTCAATCGCGCTTGGGTCCAGCTCGATCGTGGCGAGGCACGAGACGCCGAGACCAGCTTCGACCGGCTCCGCGGCGAGGCCCTCGAACTCGAAGGACCCTTTTCCCACGCCGACAAAGAGGTCTACTGGGCGAGAGCCGCTTTTGCCTCAGGGCACCCCAAGGGGGCATTGGAAGCAGTAGGGCGCGCCGAGGCGTCCGCTTACGACTTGGGCGCCCCGGTCATCTCGTTCCTCGCCGCGATCGCCCGCGCCGAAGGAGCCTTGTACTTCGAGAGGTGCGAGGAGGCCTTGGGGTCTGCCGACCGGGTCCTGCAGTACGCCTTGTCTGACCTTCCCGCGTGGGAGAACCGCGCCAGGATTCTCCGCGCTCGGGCGCTCACCGGGCTCGGGCGACTCGACGAGGCGTCCGCCGAAGCCGGTGCCGCCCTGGCAGTGACCCCTGAAGGTGTCGACGGTCTTCGGCTGCGCAAGGAGATCGAGGTCGTCCGACTTCTCGCCCTGCCGAAGGATGCGCCGTGGCCGAAGAAGGCCGTCGAAGATCTGACCGACGAGTTGCTCCAGGCAAGGTGGAACCTCCCGTCCGTCGAGCTGATGATCGAGCGCTCGAAGCGGGAGAAGGATCCCGAGCTCGCCCTCTCCGCTGCGGGCCTGGCCATCGACCTGGGACTGCCGACGGTGGCCATCCGGGCCGCCGATGCCGCTTCGCTGTGGTCCGACCCCGGTGGCCAGGCGGTCGCCTTTGCCGCCCAAGGGGTTATGCACCACTTGCCCGAGTCTTGGGCAAACGAGTGGACCTCACTGCCTCATGTCGCTGCCGCTCTGCGCGTGGAGGTCGTCGACGACCAGGCCGCGGCCGACACCCTCACCGCCCAGTGGGCCCAGGTCGTGACGGAGGCGGGACTGGCCGGATACGAGGTGCTCAGCCCTGCCCAACGTCGCGCCCAGGGCCTGGTGCGCCGGCGTCAGGTGACGTCGTGGGCCCGGCGAATCACCACGGCTGCGGCGGTAGTCGCGCTGGCCGGTGCCGTCAGTTTCACGATGGTGACCCTCTTTGCCCCCGAGTCGACGACTCCGGAGGCGGCTTCGACCACCGAAGGCACTACGACCACGACCACGCTTGCACTCGAGGACCGCCGTCTCGCCGCGCCGGAGAATCGGTTCCTCGGCAGCTGGATCTACGGCGTCGACAACGGTCGATCCGGGGTCAGCCCGGCGGCCAGAGGGGTCGGTACTGCGGAAGGTGCCTACTGGACCTTCCCCACCGCCGATCCGATCGTGGCTTCGCCCATCACCTTCGGACAATGGACGTTCATCGCCAGTTCTGACAACACGCTGTATGCCCTCGACATGACCGACGGCTCGGAGCTGTGGAACTTCTCGGCCGGTGACGCCCTGCGGGCCACCCCCGCGGTGGGCGGGGTGGCCGAGGGGGGAGTCGGCGGCCAGGGCGGTGCCCGCACGATCATCGCGTTCGGCGACGCCAGTGGGACCGTCTATTTCCGCGACGCGCTGGTCGCCGGCACTGGACCCTTCTGGGAGGTACCCACCAACGGGAGCATCGTCGGCGCTCCCGTGATGGTGGATTCCCGAGTGATCGTTGCGTCGAGCCGGCCGAACTCCGCCGAGATCATCTCCATGCTGCCGCTCAGCCGGGAGATCGAGTGGACCTTCTCCGAGTTCGAAGGCGATGCGATGGGGCCGGTGCGTGCTGCGCCGGCCTACCACGAGGGCATCGTCTACGTGACGACGAGGGGCTCACAAGGTCGCCTGTACCTGATCAACGCAGAAACGGGCGAGGGGATCTGCGAGTCGGCCGCTCTGGGGAACATCGACTACAGCCCGATCATCTCGGGGGGCGTCGTCTATATAGCCACCGCCGAGGGCCAGGTGTACCCGCGTAACCTCGGTGACTGCGATCGAGGCCCGGCCAACCGTGGGTTCGTCTACCAGTTCACTGGCGGGGTGTCGGCCACCCCGGTCATCGTGGGTGATCTGCTCCTCGTGCCCAACGGTCCGAGCCTGGTCGCGATCGACCTGAACAACAACGACCCGGAGGCGTTCGAGTGGATCTTCCACTCCGGGGCGTTGATTCAGTCGGCGCCGATCGTCGCCGGCGACACGGTGTACTTCGGCAACAACGCGGGCACGGTGTTCGCCCTCGCCCTCAACCCCGAAGATCCCGCCGGCGAGGTGTTCTGGAGGTGGCACACGAGCAACGCCATCGTGTCGTCGGTGGCCGTGCTCGACGGGGTCGTGTTCGTCACCGGCACCGATGGCGTGGTCTACGCCATCGGCGGGTCGCTGGAACGGTCGGCGGTGTCGGGTGGGGCGACGACGACCACCACCGTCGCCGGTGCCACCACGACCACCGACCCGAACGCGACCACCACGACGCGGGAGCCGGTGGTGACCACGATCATCCCACCGACGGGGGTCGGCGGCGCTCAGTAGGTCACCGCATCACGTTGGTGAGCCCGAAGTCCGCCAGGTGTTGTTCGACCCGGTCGATTCCTCGATGGAGGTCAGCCGAGCAGGGGCTTGAGCACCTCTTCCAGGGTGGGGCCCTTCACCTCGACCAGGTCATAGAAGACCCTGACGCTGGGAACCTCGAGGTCGAGGACCCGGGCGAGGTCGATCGGGGTTCCGATCACGATCACATCGGCGTCCTTGGCTGCCGCGTGGATCGTCTCTCGGAGTTCCATCCGCTGCTTGTCTCCGTAACCCATCGCCGGCAACACGTCGGCGAGGTGGGTGTACGTCTCGAACATCGTGGCGATCGAACCGACCGCGTACTTGCGCGGATCGATGATCGCGGACGCCCCATGTCGCTTCGCCGCGATGAGCCCGGCGCCAAAACCCATGTCGCCGTGGGTGGTGGTTGGGCCGTCTTCGATGACGAGCGCCCGCTTGCCCTTGATCGTCGAGGGGTCGTCCACCCGCACTTGCGATTCGGCCTCGATGACGGTGGCGTCGGGATTGGCATACGCGATGTTCCGGCGAACGGTTTCCAGGTCCTCGGGCTTGGCCGAGTCCACCTTGTTGATCACGATCACGTTGGCGCGACGCAGGTTCGCCTCACCCGGCCAGTACCGCAGTTCGTGTCCGGCCCGATGCGGGTCGAGCACGCAGATGTCGATGTTCGGGGCGATGAACGGCGTGTCGTTGTTGCCGCCATCCCAAAGGATGATCTCGGCCTCGGCCTCGGCTGCCTCGAGGATGGCCGCGTAATCGGCGCCGGCGAATACCACCGCGCCGTCGAGGAGGTAGGGCTCGTACTCCTCGCGCTCTTCGATCGTTGCCTCGGCCTTGTCGAGGTCGGCAAAGGTCTCGAACCGCTGCAGACGCTGCTTGACCAGGTTCCCGTAAGGCATCGGGTGTCGGATGGCGGCAGCGGTCTTGCCTGATGCAGCGACGATTCCCCGGATCTTGCGGCTGGTCTGGCTCTTCCCCGACCCGGTGCGAGCGGCAGTCACCGATATCACGGGCTTCTTGGAGTGGAGCATCGTCTCGCCGCCCGGCATGTGATAGGCCGCCCCGCTGGCCACCGAGCGCGCCGCGAGGTGCATCACATGCTCATGGGAGACGTCGGAGTAGGAGAAGACGACGAGATCGACCTTGTGATCTGTGATCAGCTTCTCCAGGTCCTCCTCCGGATGGATCGCGACCCCATTGGGGTACAGCTTGCCGGCGAGCTCAGTCGGGTACTTCCGCCCGGCGATGTCGGGGATCTGGGTGGCGGTGAATGCGATGACCTCGAACTCGGGGTTGTCGCGGTAGAGGACGTTGAAGTTGTGAAAGTCCCTGCCTGCGGCCCCGAGAATGACGACGCGAGTCGGCATGTTCCTCCTGTACGTGGATGCTAGATGCTACGACCCCCAGAGTCGGACCGCATCCGTCCGCCGGCCGGCTACTTCCTGACCGTGCTGGCGCGATATCGCCGCGCCACCTCGGCGATCCGGATGTCTTCGATGGTCACGAACGCCGCCGGGTTGGTGGTGTGGATGATCCCCATGGCCAGCCTTGCCTGGCGGCGGGGGAGCACCAGGAACGTCACTCGCACCTCACCGTCGCGGCCCTCGGCATTGACGACGGTGACCGCGTACCCCCTCTCCCGTAGGGCGGGGGCGACCGCGGGCGAGTCGATGGGGGCGACGATACGAATGAATGCGGTGCCCATCGCCAACCAGCGCTCGATGTAGCCGCCGAGCAGGGTGCCGGCGGCGAATCCCGCGGCAAACGCGACGATACGCACCGGGTTGTCGAGGTTGGTGAACACGATCGCGGCCGCGCTCACCCAGAACAGCGATTCGAAGAACCCGAGCACTGCAGCCAGCACGATGCGGCCGCGCATGAGCGTGACGATGCGGACACTGGCGATCGACACATCGCCGATGCGCAAGAGGAAGATCCCGAGAGAGGTGAGTGCGAGTTCCATTCGGCTGACCGGGTCACATTCTCCCCCGCTCCCGCGGCCATTCCGAATCCGTGCTCGCGCGCCGGACCGCGCGGCCTTCGATGGCGGCGTAACGTGTCCAGGAGAAGCCGAAAGAGGTGTAGTGACCAGTCGCATCGGTCTGCTGGGTTTCGGTTCGTACACCCCCACGCGAGTCATGACCAATGACGACTGGTCGAAGCTCGTCGATACCGATGATGCCTGGATCACCGAGCGCACTGGCATCAAGGAGCGCCGTTACGCCGCCGACGACGAGACGACCCTCGACCTCGCCGCCGCCGCCGCCGACAAGGCGCTGGCCGATGCTGGTCTGGCGGCGACCGATCTCGACGAGATAATCGTGGCGTCCGATACCCCCGAGGTGTACACGCCGGACACCGCCGCATTCCTCCAGCACCGCCTCGGCGCTCGTGAGGTCCCGGCCTTCGACCTCGGAGGGAGTGGCTGCGCCGGCTTCGTACTCGGGCTCGACGTGGCGAAGTCGCGGGTGATGACCGGGGCCGACCGCGTGTTGGTGGTGGGGGTCGAGCTCATCTCCCGGCTGATGGACTGGGAGGATCGGAACACCTGTGTCCTGTTCGGAGACGCCGCCGGGGCGGTCGTGGTCGGCCGGGGCGACATCAAAGCCGAACTGATCGGGGCGAATTCGGGTACCGATGGAAGCCGTGCCGGGATCCTCACCCTCGAGACCGGGGGGACCCGGCGCCCCTTCACCACCGCGGAAGCGGAGAAGGGTGGCCAGCACGACATCGTGATGAACGGCCGTGAGGTCTTCCGCGAGGCCGTGCGCCGGATGACCGCCTCGACCGAGAGTCTGCTCGAGAAGATCGGCAAGTCACTGGACGACGTGGCCCTGGTGATTCCGCACCAGGCGAACCTGCGGATCCTCGAAGCAGTGCGATCCCGGCTCGGGTTGGCCGAGGATCGGATGTTCGTGAACGTCGATCGCTTCGGCAACACCGGCTCGGCATCGGTGCCCCTTGCCCTGGCGCAGGCGCGTGAGGAGAGCCGCATCGGCGCCGGCGACCTGGTCATCCTCACCGCTTTCGGCGCCGGGTTCCATTGGGCCGCGGCCGCGCTGCAATTCTGACCGAGCCCCGGAGCGCGGCTCGGCGGCTTACGATTAGGCATGCCTGACAACGAATGGGGGGGCCGCTATCTCGGGTGGGGGTTCACCGCGCTCGGCATCGCCGGCATCGTTGTCGGGGTCGCGGTGGTCGTGCTCGGCTTCGTGGTGCTGGGCCTGACCGACGATGTTGGTGACGGCACCGCCATCGTCGCCGACGTCCTCGAGTCCACCGCCGAAGGCATCGATACGGCCCAGTCGATTCTTTCCGCCGCCGACGAAGGCCTTGCTTCCGTCGATGAGGGGATGGACGACTTCCGCAACGGCCTGATCGACTTCGAGACGGCGCTCACCGACATGTCCGGAGTCATCGGCGTAGACCTTGCGGACAGCTTCGACGCGCTACAGGGGTCGTTTCCGGGTCTGATCGAGGTCGCCGACGTGCTCGACCGCACCATCGAGGCACTGGCGATATTCGGGATCGGCTTCGACTCCGAGATGACGCTGGGTGAGGCGTTCCGGCAGATGGACCTCTCACTGGCGGAGGTTCCCGAGAGCCTGCGTGAGCAGGGACGGCTCCTCGATGAGGGGCGCACGAACCTGGTTGCGGTACGGGAAAGCCTCGACCAGATCGAGGCGAGCCTCGGTCAGATGCAGGCGGAGTTCGCCGAGGCGGCGGTCCTCTTCGAGGAATACCGGGTGGGGGTGGACGAGGCCCGCGGCACGGTGGGAAGGGCCGAGAGTGATTTCGACCGCTGGCGACCGATCGCCGGGTGGGTGTTGGTGGTCGCCGGCGCGCTGATGGTGCTGTGGCAGGGGGTGCCCCTGTACCTGGGGGCGAGAATCCGCCACGCCCCTGAAAATGAAGAACCGGGAGGCACTTCGGCGTCATCGCCGCCGTGAGGGACCAGCTCACGGGCCTCCCGATTCCGGTGGTCCAGGTTGGAGTCGCCACGTCCGGGTTCAGCACCCGGGAGCGGCCACCCCGTGGCCGCTCAGCGCCCGACCACCTCCGGAGTCCTGCGAATACTGTCAATCACGTGTGGACCACCTCCTTTCTCCGTGGCGGAATTGTGCCATAAGAGAGGGCTTTCTGCTGCCGGCCGGCCCATGTCGTCCGGGCGGCCTTCCGCCCTCCGCCTTCCGCAAGAGTCCCCAGACCCCTTCGGACCCGTTCACCCCTTTGCTCATTGCGCCTCCGGCCACTTTGAACAACTTGCTGGTTCATGGCATCGTTAGGGCGTGAGCCAACACTCGATCTCGAAGTTGACTGGGGGCCGACCCCGCAAGACGTACGGGGGACAGCGGGTGTGCATCCACCAGGGCTGCACCACGCGGATCTCGTCGTACAACAAGAACGAACTCTGCTGGACCCATTTCCAGCCGGTACCCCGGCCCGCCCGCATTCCGCAGCCCACCAAGAGCTGACAACCCGACTGGTCGAATCAATCCGAGACGTCGCGGCGCCCGGCGTCAGCCGATCTTCCAGGACCGCTCGAGCGGCGGAACCTCGGCATAGAGGGTGTATTGCGGGCCCTCGGCCGGGTCCTCGATCGGAGGGCCGGATCGGGCGAAGCCCATGCGCTCGAAGAAGCCGTAGGCCCCAACTCGGGCAGTGCACCAGATGATCACCCCTGAGTTGGTGGACACGTGCTCCAGGCACCGCTCGAGCATCCACGCCCCCACTCCACGGCCCCGGTGGCCGTGTTCGACGGCAATGTCACGGACACGCCATGCCGCCCCGGTGCTGTGAGATCCCGGCATCGGCTGGGGATGTACCGATGCGATTCCGACCAGCACCCCATCCTTGAAGGCGCCGACATGGAGTGCCACCGGCTGATGGTCGGCCTCGTAGTCGACCGCGCCGGGCGGCTGGGTGGGATGGAGCAGCGCCCGCCGCAGCGGCCGCGCCTCGGCGGCCTCGATCCGCTGGATCTCGTAGTCACTCACATTCGTGGACGGTAGTGAGTCAGTTAGGTGGCAGGTGGCAGGTCACTGCTGGGCCATACTCCCGACATGCTTGATCTGACCACATGCTCAGGCTGACGGATACCGACCAAGCCATGCTCGGCGGGGAGCGGGGCGACGCGGTCGCTCTCGCCATGCGGATCCTGGTCAGGATGGCGGAGGCTGCGAGGGCCTCCCGGATGATCGACGTCACCGGTGCCCACATCGACTCGTGCCTGTATCACGGCGAGGCAGGGCTCGACTTCGCCGAACGACTCTCGGCGAGCGGCGGCCGGGTAGTGGTTCCCACCACGCTCAACGTTTCCTCGCTGGACCTGCTGCACCCCGCATTGTTCAGAGGGGACGGGTTGCTCGCCGAACGCGGTCGGCGCCTGATGCGGGTCTATGTATCGATGGGGGGCAGACCGACCTTCACCTGCGCCCCCTATCAGTCGACCCGTCCGGCGCAGGGCGAGCACATCGCTTGGGCGGAGTCGAACGCGATCGTCTTCGCCAACTCGGTGCTCGGGGCGCGCACCGATCGGTATGGCGACTTCATCGACATCTGCGCCGCCATCACCGGCCGGGTGCCGGAAGCGGGTCTCCACCTCGACGAGCACCGCAGGGCGGAGGCGGTCTTCCGCATCGCGGCGCTTCCCGAACGCGTCTGCGACAGCGAATTGCTCTATCCGATCCTCGGCCACCTGGTGGGACGAATGACGGGGAGCCTGCTGCCCGCGATCGTCGGCCTCCCCTCCGACGCCCCCGAGGACGGGTTGAAGGCTCTCGGAGCCGCCGCCGCCTCATCGGGCGGAGTGGCGATGTTCCATGCCGTCGGTCGCACGCCCGAAGCTCCCACGCTCGATGCCGCCCTCGGTGGTGGAACCCCGAAACTCGAGGTCGACATCGACCTGGCAATGCTGCGGGAGGCGCGAAACGATCTGTCGACCGCCACCGAAGGACCGCTCGCCGCGGTGAGTGTCGGCACTCCGCACTTCTCGCTCGCCGAGTTCGAGCGGCTCGCCCCGCTCGTCGTCGGGGAACGGTTCGTTGTCGACTTCTTCGTGAACACCAGCCGTGACGTTCTCGCCCAAGCGGCGGCCGCTGGCCTGGTGACCCCCTTGCGGGATGCCGGCGTGGAGATCGTCACCGACACTTGTACCTACATCACGCCGATCCTTCGCGACGCCACCGGTGTGGTCATGACCAATTCGGGCAAATGGGCCTACTACGCGCCGGGAAACCTCGGAGTCGAAGTGGCATTCGGCAGCCTCGAGGAGTGCGTGGCGTCCGCGGCTGCCGGGACGATCAAACGCGACGAGTCGGTGTGGGCATGAGCACCCGCAGCCTGCTTCCTGGCGTCGCCTCGGGCCTTGCGCTCGTGCTCGACGAGCCGCTTTCGATGTGGGGAGGCCTCGACCCGGGTACGGGAGCAATCATCGACGCCCGCCATCCCCAGCTCAGCGAGGTGGTCACCGGGCGGGTGCTGGTGATGCCCGGAGGCCGGGGATCATCGTCGTCCTCCAGCGTTCTGGCCGAGGCGATCCGCCTCGGCACCTCTCCGGCGGCGATCGTCCTGTCCATCCCCGACGACATCGTGCTGGTCGGCGCCATCGTCGCCGAGGAGCTCTACGGGATCACCTGCCCGGTCGTCGTTGTCGACCGGGCGCTGTTCGATCGACTCAAGACGGGAATGGAGCTGGAAGTTACGGAGACCGGAGTCTTTGGGATCTAGGGAAGTCTCCAGTCTCCAGTCTCCAGTCTCCAGTAAGAGGGGATCTAGGAGTGAAGCGTGACCTTCGTGGTTCTTGACTCTTGACTCTTGACTCTTGGTTCTTGACTCTTGACTCTTGACTCTTGGCTCTCTTATCGAACTACACTGGTGTAAGCAACGAACGAGGGGATGGGCAGTGGTTCTCACAGCAACCGATCGCTCCCACCAGATGGCTGCAACCACCGCCGCCTCGATTCACCTCCACTATGAGGGATCTGTGATCGAGACGCCGTTGGCAGCCTTCCTCGGCGAACCCGCCCTCGACGGGGTAGCGGTCCTTGCTCCGGAGCGCGGCCTGGTCGAATGGTTCCCCAGCGATTCACAGGAGCTGGCGGCGCTGGCGGCCCCCTCCCGGGTGACTTCCTGCGATTGGGCGATCACCGTGATCGTCCCTGCGGCGCGGATGGGCGAGGCGCATCGCGAATTGCGCGGTACTCCGCTCACCCTGCAGCCGTGGTGGCCCGACGGTGAGAGCGTGAGGTTCGGGGGCCCCGAAGTACCCTGACGGGTGCCATGCCGGTACCCCTGTTCACCCAAACGGTCATCGCCTTCCTGTGGGACTTCGATCGCACGCTCATCCCGGGCAATCAGCAGGAAGTGCTGTTCGATGAGTACGGCGTCGATGAGCCGACTTTCTGGGCGGAAGTCGACGGGCTGGTCGAGTTCCATGCGAAGCGAGGCGAAATCGTCGCCCGCGACATTGCCTATTTGCTCCACATCCTGTCCTATGTCGAGTCGGGGGTGTTTTCCGGCCTCACCAACGCCAAGCTGAAAGAGCTCGGTAGCCATCTCACCCCCGCTCCGGGCATGCCCGACTTCCTCACTGCGACCAGGGAGCGAATCGCCACCGATCCGCGATACATGGCCGACGGCATCACGGTCGAGCATTACGTCGTGTCGACCGGTATCCGTCCGATGATCGAGGGAAGCCCGCTCGCTTCTCACCTCGATGGGATCTGGGCCAACAGCTTCATCGAACGCCAGGCGCCACCCGGCTACCGCGAGAGACTCGACGTCGATGCGGCCAAGGCGGCGATCAGCCACGTCTCGTACATGATCGACAACACCTCGAAGACCCGGGCCCTCTTCGAGATCAACAAGGGCGTGAACAAGAACCCCACGATCGATGTGAACAACCGCATGGGTCAGGAGCAGCGTCGGGTCCCGATTCGCAACATGATCTACATCGCCGACGGTCCTAGCGATGTGCCTTCCTTCTCGATCGTGAACGAGCGTGGCGGAAAGACGCTCGGTGTCTACACCACGGAGCCCAGGAACAACTTCCGTGGAGTACGCGAACTGCAGGAGCAGGGACGAATCCAGGGCATGGCGGAAGCTGACTTCCGCGAAGGCCGGGCCGCCTACCTGTGGCTGATGGATTCGCTGGAACAGATCGCCGAGGGCATCCTCGAAGACCGGGGCCGGGCGTTCGCGGACATTCCTCGGCCGCCAGGGCACGTGTAGGAAGCCTCGCTGCGCTCGGCAGCCCCGGCCCCTGCCACCGCCCCAGCCAGACGCGTCGGACCGCCGGGTATCGTGTCTGGCCGGGGCTGGAGCTGGAGCCTGGAGCCGGATACGGGAGGATTCCATATGAAACTCGATGGATTGCGAGCCCTTATCACCGGCGGGGCCTCCGGGCTCGGCGGGGCCACCGCCCGGTGGCTGGCAGCTCGCGGTGCCTCGGTGAGTGTGCTCGATCTCGAGTCTTCCAGTGGCGCATCGGTCGCCGCTGAACTCGGCGGAGTGTTCGTCGCCGCCGATGTCACTTCGCCGGCGGATGTCGAGGCTGCGGTGGCCCACGCCGGCGAGGCGTTGGGTGGTCTCGACCTGTGTGTCAATGCGGCGGGGGTGGCGCCCGCTCATCGGGTGATCACGCGCGACGGCGACCTTTTCCCGCTCGAGCTCTTCGAGTTCGTGATCCGGGTGAACCTGATCGGCTCGTTCGACGTGGCTCGTCGCGCCGCCAAGGTGATGGCCGCCAACCAGCCGAATCAGGATGGCGAGCGAGGCGTGATCGTCAATGTCGCTTCGATCGCCGCCTTCGAGGGGCAGATCGGTCAGGCGGCCTACTCCGCCTCGAAGGGCGGCATCGCCGCGATGACCCTCCCGCTTGCCCGGGACCTGGCGTCGCAGGGGATCCGGGTGATGACCATCGCTCCGGGGATCATGGACACCCCGCTGCTCGATGCGGCCAGTCCCGATCTCAAAGAGCAGCTTGCCCAGATCCACGTGTTCCCCAAGCGCCTGGGTAACCCCGATGAATTCGCCGCCCTGGTGGCGCACATCGTCGAGAACCCCCTCTTGAACGGAGAGGTGATCCGGCTCGACGCCGGTGCCCGTATGGGCCCGAAGTAGCGCGTCGGGCCAATCCGTCGTTCAGTCGCCCTGGTTGCACGCCGATAAGCCTGAAGCAATCGGGAGTTAGCCACGGTCGTCAGCGCCTCTAAGAGGACGGCAGGCTCGGCGCTGAGCCGGGCCGAGCCGATCGCGGTCGCCTTGTTCGTGGCGAATGCCGCATGGGTCTGGGCCGCTCGGGATACCGGTGTCTGGGAGTGGTCCCTGGCCGGGATCCTCCTGGTTCTCGGCGCTCTCGCCGCGGTAGGCCTGGTACAGCGCGATCCGGAGATCGCCCTCATCCGAACCGCCCTTGCGGCCGGCACTCTGGTTCTCGTCTCCGAACAGTTCTCGGGAGCCTCATCGCTCAGCTTTGTCATCTGGCTCGGAGTGTTCTCCGCGGTGATGCCCTTCTCACTGGCACGGCGCCACTCGAGGTTCGCTCCCATCATCGTGGCGGTTTCGTACACCGCGGTGGCCCACCTGGGGCTCGCCCGGGTTCCGCTCGAAGACGCCGCGGTCAACTCACTGGTGTTTCTCGCCGTAGGCCTCGCTTCGTATATCGTCGCCCATCCGGTCCTCAAACTCCGCGCCGAGCGGGACAATGTCGTCGACCGGCTGATCCGGGCCGAGGGCACCCTGCACGCCGCGTTCAACACGACCCAGGTGGCGATGGCGGTGGTGGACCTCCAGGGGGTCATTCGTCGCGTCAACCACGCCATGTGCCAGCTGACGGGCACCGAAGAGTCGGGTCTGGTCGGCTACCCGTGGCTGGCGACCGTCCACCAGGAGGACCGAGCCGAGCAGGCCGCGCTGTTCGACACCCTGGTCGCCGGGCTGACGGTGAGCATCCAGCAGGAGTGCCGGTTCGGAGCCGGTGAGGGCGCCGCCCACGGTGTAGTCGGGATGTCGATGATCGACGAGGGCGATCAGCCGGGATTCGTGTTCGTGAACGTCGCCGACATCTCGGCGCGCGTTCGCGGCGAGGCGCTGCTCCGCCAGAGCGAGGATCACTACCGCAGCTTGTTCGACCTATCGCCCGTGCCCATGTGGGAACTCGACCTGAGCGCAGTGGTCGATGTGTTGACGACCCACGGTGTGGCACACGACGCCGGTGCGGTCGATCAGTTGCTCGGCGAAGTGGCGGTTCGCAGCGTCAACGAGGCGGGGAAACGGTTGATCGGGCTGCGCGACTCTCCCGACGGCTGGCCGATGCCTTCACTCGATGCCGCCGCCGGGGGACGCTCGGCGTTCACCGGGCTGGTCGAAGGAATCCGGCGGGGGGAGCGACAATCCGAATGGAGCGCGGCTGTCTCCGACCTCGCCGGCCTGGAGCATGTCGGCACGATGCGGTCGCTGGTTCCGGTGATTGGCGTTCGTCCCGATTACAGGGGGGTCCTGGCGGCCTTTGTGGACGCCACCGAGCAGCAGAGGGCCGAGCATGCGCTGCGGCGTATCGAACAGCGGCTCCGCACGGTGATGGCGGGCGCGCCGATTCTGCTGTTCGCCGTCGACGCCAACGGGGTGTTCACCCACTCTGAGGGTCACGCACTCGAGGCGCTCGGCGAGGCGGCCGGTGAGGCGGTGGGCCGATCCATCTTCGAGATGCGGCGCGACTCGGCGTCGGTGATCCGCAATATGCGGCGCGCTCTCGCCGGCGAGACCTTCACCGCGACCGATGAGATCGGGTCCATGGTGCTCGAGACCCGCTACAGCCCGACCCGCGAGGGCGGCAGTGTCGTTGGGGTGATCGGGGTGTCTTACGACGTCACCGATCGAGTGCGAGCCACCGAGCAACTGCGGGAGTTGGTCAGGTCCAAGGACCAGTTCGTGGCGATCGTGAGCCACGAACTGCGGACACCCCTCACTGCGGTCGTCGGGTTCGCCAACGAGCTCAGGGGCCGTGCTCCCTCAATGGAACGGGATGAGATCGAAGCCTTCGTCGACCTCATCGATGAGCAGGCCACCGAGGTGGGCGACCTGGTCGAGGACCTGCTGGTGGCGTCGCGTGCTGACCACGGCCAGGTGCCGGTGGACCGGGTGGCGTTCGAATTGTGGGACCAGGTGGACTCCGTCCTGCGGGGGCGGCGCATTGGCAAGCTGGTCGACCTCCAACGCACTGGAGAGGTCAAGGTGTTGGCCGACCCGATTCGCGTCCGTCAGGTCGTGAGGAATCTGCTGACCAACGCCGACCGATACGGGGGTGACCGGATCGTGGTGCGGGCGCGGAACGTCAACGACATGTGGCTGCTCGATGTGTGCGACGATGGTCCCGGAGTGCCCGAGTCGCACCGCGACCACATCTTCGAGCCCTACCAGCGGGCTCACCAGGTGGAAGGGCGCACCGACTCTGTGGGCCTCGGCCTCACTGTGTCGCGGCATCTTGCCCGGCTGATGGAGGGCGAACTCACCTACGCGCGGGCCGGCGAGTGGAGTGTCTTCTCGCTCGCGTTGCCCGGCGTCTGACCGTCCGGTCCAGCGAACGCCTCGTACACTCGCGCGATGTCTCTCCACGCCGTCCCGCCGCCGGGAGACACCCCATGGCCGGACCCCGGGGGACGACCCATATGGTTCCTCGTCGACGCTTCCGGTCCGGTGGAGCGCCGGCTGATAGACCAATGGCTACAGACCCACCGACCACCCGGCGGGGATAGCCGAGCCGTGGTTGTTCCGACCTCCCGGCGCCGCTCCCGAAGAGGTGTCGAAGCGTTGCAGCGGGCGATAGACGAAGCCGACGATCCGCTGCTGGTACCGGTGCGGGTGGCCTGGCTGTCGCCACTGCGGGGACGTCGCGTCCCCCGGCTGCTCGACCTGGTGACCCTCGGAGATCCGCGGGATCCCAATCGGCTGTTGCAGCGGCTGATCGTGTGGCTCCGCCCTGACCGAGCTCGAGTGATCACCGGTGAACCGGCTCCACTGGCCGACTTGCGGCGTCAGTGGGTGGAGGCGCGAGTGGGGCGGCCGGATGGAGATGGATTCGCCGAATTCGTTGCCCTGCGAGGCGCCCTTGCCCTGGAGGTCGCCGAGCGGAGGATGCATGGCAACCGTTACAAGGTGCCGCGGTTCCTCCGCGAGGACCTCGTCACCCGGGCATCGTTCCAGGCGGGGCTGCGCGACCTGGCGCGCCGGGCCGGGGAGGACGTCGAGGAGCTCGCCCGCCGGTCGGTTCGCTACCTCGATGAGATCGCCGCCACGCCCAGCACCTTCGTCATCGACCTGGTTGCCGCGCTGATCAGGCTCGTCTACACGCAGGGATATGACCAGCGGATCGTCTATGACGAGCAGGCGCTCGCCCGTTTGGAGGAACTCGGCCGACAGCACTCGCTGGCATATCTCCCGAGCCACAAGTCGAACATGGACCATCTGGCGCTGACCTATGTGCTTTATGAGAACGGGATGCCGCCCAACCACGCCGCGGGTGGCATCAACATGAACTTCTTCCCCATCGGACCGCTGCTGCGGCACCATGGGATCTTCTTCATCCGGCGGGCCTTCAAGGACAACGAGTCCTACAAGTTCGTGCTGAAGCAGTACGTCGACTATCTGCTCTCCAAGCGCTTTCCGCTCGAGTGGTACCTGGAAGGTGGCCGGAGCCGTAGTGGGAAGCTCCGCGAGCCCAAGTACGGGATGCTCGCCTATGTCGCCGATTCATGGCGCCGCGGGTCCTGCGAGGACGTCGTGCTGGTACCCACCTCGATCGCCTACGACCAGATTCAAGATGTGGGGGCACACGCCGCAGAGCAGCGCGGCGCAGCGAAGGAGAAGGAGTCCTTCGGATGGATGGTGCGCGTCCTGCGAAGCATGCGCCGGCGCTACGGGCGGATCTATGTCAATTTCGGCGAGCCCATCTCGCTGGCAGCGACCCTCGATCCTTACGAGCCGGGAACGACGCCGGATCCCGAGGCGTCGCACCTCGAGGTCGCCAAACTCGCCTTCGAGGTGGCGGTGCGCATCAATCGGGTGACTCCGATCACACCGATCTCGCTGGTCACGCTGGCGCTGCTCGGTGCAGGCGACCGGGCACTCACGGTCGACGAAACCCATGACTCGCTGCGGGAATTCGCCGCGTTCGTCGAGCGGCGCGGGCTGCCGGTAACGGAAAGGCTCGATTCCGGCGATGCGGAATCGGTGCGGCGCGCTCTCGACGCGCTCGCCGCCCACGATGTGATCCGAAAGGTCGAGGGGGGAACTGCGACCGTCTACGCGGTGGGGCCTGAGCAGGCGTTGAAGGCGGCGTACTACCGCAACACCATCGTCCATTTCTTCATCACCACCGCCATCGCCGAGATGGCCGTGGTGGCGGCCGCCGAGGACGAGCCGGCGCCGATCGAGTCGTTCTGGGATGAGGTGCGGGCACTTCGGGACATGCTCAAGTTCGAGTTCTTCTTCTCGGAGCGGGAGGCATTCCGTGCGGAGATCGCCGCGGACCTCGACGGCCACGCTCCCGGTTGGCGGGAGGCACTGACGACCGGTGACCGCAAATCGGTGCTGCGGGCCATCCGTCCCAACGCGGCCCACTGGGTGCTCCGTCCGATTTTCGAGTCGTATCTCCTGGTGGCTGACGCGCTGGTAGAGGCCGACTACCGGCGCGACGTCGACAGGAAGGCGCTGGTCAAGACCTGTCTCGTCCTCGGGGAGCAGTACCGGCTTCAGAAGCGGATCGCCAGCGCTGAGGCGATCTCGACCGTGCTGTTCGAACACGCCATCAGCCTCGCCGACAACCGCGGCCTGCTGGCCGGCGGAGGACCAGAGCGCCTCAGCCAACGCGAAACCTTCGCCGCGGAACTCAGACGGCGCGTGGAACACCTGAACCAGGTCGAACAGATCGCTCGAGGGGCCGGCTGACCCCAGTTCTGGCTTATCGCCTATCGCGGGCCTCGCAAAGCGAGGCCCCATC
>JBBDMM010000002.1:0-35762 GCA_040878325.1 Acidimicrobiia bacterium | reverse complement strand
AGGCCGGCGCAGCCGGCCGACCATCGCGGGTGCCGAGCGAAGCTCGGCGCCCTACTTCTTCGCCGCCTCGTAGTACGGGTTCTCTCCGGAGGCGTGGTCGGTGATGTCGATGATCTCGCCGACCTCGGGGACGGCGCCACGTATGGCGACCTCGATGCCCTGCCCGAGCGTGACCCGGGCCATACCGCACCCCTGGCAACCGCCGCCCAATTTGAGATACACGGTGGTGCCCTCGACTCCCACCAACTCGGCCCGGCCGCCGTGGGCGGCGATTGCGGGATTGATCTGTTCGGCGAGCACCTGGGCCACCCTCTCTGCCATTGGCCCCGTCATGACCGCACCGCCGATGGGAATCGAGGGGCTGGGGTTGTTCGGGTTGTCGATGCCGAGACCTGACTCGCCGATCTCGATCGTGGCGCCCTCGAGGCGAGGGACACTGTCGGCCCGGAGCACCACGGGCAGTTCCCCGAAGGTCTGGATCACATCGTCGTCGGCCGCGTCGGCGGTCGGGATGAAGGTCAGCTCGTAGGCGAACTGCAGGCCGCGCACGCCGCTGATGGCCACGCTGAGGGCCAGATCACCTGCGTCGGGCTCTTCCGCGCGGATTCCAACGATGGCCTCGATCGCCTCGGGAGTGACGGAGATCACTTTTCGATCGTCGATGGGCATGAGCCAGGCATGGTAAACGAGGCAGGAAGTGACTCCTCCGCGCCATGATTAGGGAGATGCCTCGCCTCGGATTGGTTCTCCCCACCTCCGGCTACCGCGGCCCCGACTTCGTGAGCGCGGCCGTCGAGTTGGGTGTCGAACTGGTCGTGGCAACCGATGGGCCACTTCCCCTTTCGTTGGGAGTCGCCTCGGTGGTGCCGATCGATTGTTCCGACCCGACGGTGGCTGCGGCCGCGATCGTCGCTGCCGCCGCCGATCGTTCGCTCGATGCGGTGATCGGTGTCGACGATTCCGGCGTGTTGATTGCCGCCCTGGCCTCAGCGGCTCTCGGCCTGCGCCACAACCCCGTCGCGGCGGTGGCGGCTACCCGAGACAAGATCGTGATGCGCGAGTTCCTCGAGGCGGCAGGCGTTCCGCAGCCGCGGTTCGCCTCGATCGATGATGCCGATGGGGCGGTGGGGGTAGCCGACGCCATCGGCTACCCGGTGGTGGTCAAGCCCCGCAACCTGTCGGCCAGCCGCGGAGTGATCCGTGCCGACGACCGCCACTCGGCGCGAGCCGCAGCGCAGCGGGTGGCATCGATCGTTGCCGCTGCCGGCGAGTCATTGCCCATGCTCGTCGAGGAATATCTGGAGGGTGACGAGGTGGCAGTCGAGGCATTGGTTGGTACCGGAGGTTTAGAGGTGTTGGCCGTGTTCGACAAGCCCGATCCCTTGACCGGCCCCTACTTCGAGGAGACCATCTACGTGACGCCCTCGCGTCATCCGGCGGAGGTGACAGAAGCGATCGAGCTGGTGGTTGGTGAGGCGGTGGCGGCGCTCGGCCTCGTTCACGGACCGGTGCACGCCGAGTTGAGACTCACCGACGGGGGGCCGAAGGTGATCGAGGTGGCTTCGCGATCGATCGGCGGGTTGTGCGGCCGCTCCCTTCGCTTCGGAATGCTCCGCCAGAGCCTCGAGTCGCTGCTCATCCGCGCGGCCCTCGGCATGCCGCGCCGTGGCATGGGCCGGGAGGGTGCGGCTAGCGGGGCGATGATGATTCCGATCGCAAGGGGTGGGATCTTGCGGGCGGTGCGTGGCCTGGCGGCGGTGGGCGAAGTGGAAGGCGTCAGCTCGGTGGAGATCACGGTGCCGATCGGCCGGCGAATCGATCCGCTGCCCGAGGGGGATCGCTACCTCGGCTTCATCTTCGCCAGCGGCGAATCTGCCGGGGAGGTGGAGGCGGCCCTGCGCGAGGCGCATTCACTGCTGGAGATCGAGATCGAGTGAGGCCTCGCTTTGCGATGCCGGCGATAGGCGATTGGCCAAACCTTGATGTGCCTATTGCTCGAAATCTGATTTCTTGCTGGCGGCTGGAGGCTGGCGGCTGGAGGCTTCCCGGGTTTGGCTGATCCGGCTGGCGCGCTGGCGGATGCGGGCGATGCCGTTGCGAAGGGCGCCCACCGGTCCGTCGGCGCCCTCGAAGGGGGTACGCAGCAGATCGGGCATCTGCCGGAGCCATCCGACGGACCGCAGTGACGCATAGAGCAGCGCCCCGGTCACCCCGATGATGCCCATGCCGGCAAGGAGCACCAGCAAGCGCGGTGTTTCGAGTTCGAAGAACTCGCGCATTCCCGGGACCACCAGGATCAGCCCGAACAGGGCCCCCATCGAGCCGATGAGGACCCGCTTGCCCGCGTCCAAGGGCCGGGAGTTCATGATGAGGGCGAACATCCCGATTGCCACCAGCACGATCGTGGCCAGGGTGCGGGCCTGCAGCAGATCGACGCCTTCCGAGATGGCCAGTTCGTAGGCGCTGAAAGTGGCAATGGCCGCGATCGCACCTACCGGCACGGCGAACTTGAGGACGCGCCCGACGAACCCCGGCCGGGCACGGTCGTTGCGTGGCGCCAACGCAAGGAAGAAGGCCGGAGCGCCGATGGTCAGCGTGCCAATGAGGGTCAGGTGGCGGGGGACGAACGGGAAGACCCGGGCGAAGATGCCGACGAGCACCGCGAAGAGGAAGGCGTACACCGTCTTGGTGACGAACAGGTTTGCGACACGCTCGATGTTGCCGATCACCCGGCGGCCTTCGGCCACCACATTGGGGATCGTGGCGAACGAGGCGTCGAGGAGCACCAGCTGGGCGACCGCCCGCGCGGCACCTGAGCCCGATCCCATGGCGATCCCGATGTCAGCGTCCTTCAATGCGAGAACGTCGTTCACGCCGTCTCCCGTCATGGCGACCACGTGGCCCCGGGACTGCAACGCCTTCACCATCGCCCGCTTCTGGTGAGGGGTCACCCGGCCGAAGATCGTCCCCCGCTCGAGCACCGCCACCAACTCTCGTTCGTCCTCGGGAAGGTGGCGGGCATCGACCACCTCGCCGTCGAGGCCCACCTCGCGGGCGATGGCGGCGACCGTGTCGGGATGGTCGCCGGAGATCACCTTCGCCTGCACCCCCTGTTCCGCGAAGAACTTCAGCGTCTCGGCGGCGTCCGCCCGTACCCGGTCGGCCAAGACGACGAGGGCGACCGGTTCGAGATCGGGTGGGACCTCCTGCTTGATCAGCGGTCGGGGAGACCTGGCGACCAGCAGCACCCGCTTGCCGCGCGCGGTGGCATCGCCGATGGCACCGCTGATCGTCCGATCGTTCGGCATCAGCACCTCGGGGGCGCCGATGACCCACGAACCGAATGCGCCGAAGCTCGCTCCGCTCCACTTCCGGGCGGAGGAGAACGGCACCGTTGCGGTGGCGATCCATCCGGCCGGTTCGGGGAACTGCTCGGCAATGGCCAGCATCGTGGCGTTAGGGGTCTGCTCCGCGGCCGCAAGGGCCCCGAGGGCGTCGGTCAAATCGATCGCTTGATCCTCGTCGACCAGCAGCAGGATCTCTTCGGCTGACATCCGCCCTTCGGTGAGGGTCCCGGTCTTGTCGAAGCAGATGACATCCACCCGGGCAAGGCCCTCGACGGCCGGCAGCTCTTGGACGAGGACGTTGCGCCGGCCCAGCCTCACCACTCCGACGGCGAATGCCACCGAGGTCAGGAGGACCAGGCCCTGAGGGATCATCGCCACCATCCCGCCGACGGCGACCCGAATGGCCTCCTTCAGCTCGTCGTTCGCCTGCAGCTGGCTGAGGATGAGAATCGCCATCGTCGGCACCATCACCCATCCGATGGCCGCGAGGATCCAGTCGATCCCGCGGCGCAGCTCGGAGTTGACCAGCGTGAACTTCTTGGCTTCGGCGGCGAGCTTGGCGGCGTAGGCGTCTACCCCGATCCTCCGTGCCTTGTAGACCCCCGAACCCGATGACACGAACGAGCCCGAGAGCACCTCGTCCGCGTGCTCCTTGGGCACCGGGTCGGCCTCCCCGGTGAGCAGTGCTTCGTTGATCTCCAGCCCCTGCCCGAGCACGATGAGTCCATCGACGACGATCTGGTCGCCGGGGGCGATTGCCAGCAGATCGTCGATGACCACCTCGTTGACGGGAATCTCCCGTTTGACCCCATCCCTGATCACGACTGCCCGGGGAGCACTGAGGAGAGCCAGCCGGTCCAGGGTTCGCTTGGCTCGCAGCTCCTGGATGATCCCGATCGCCGCATTGGCCACCAGGACGATGCCGAAGAGGGCGTCCTGCGGGGGCGCCACGATGAGGATCACGACGAGCAGCGCGCCGAGGAGGATGTTGAACAGGGTGATGACGTTGGCCCTGATGATCTCGGCGACGGTGCGGCTCGGACCGCCAGGGACCCGGTTCACCGCGCCCGCCGCGACGCGGCGGCGGACTTCGGCAGTCGTGAGTCCGGTGAGCGCCGGGCGTTGTGCGCTTTCCTGGGTGCCCATCACCATGACCGCGGTCCAGGGCACTTGGGGGCGGAGTCAGGCCCCCTGGTCAGGATTCGTGACGCCAGACTTCGGGCTTCGACTTGGCACGACCACCCCAACCCATGGCCTCGAACAGGATGGCGAGCCCGAATGCGATCACCACGATTGGCCAGATCGAGAAGTCCTGATCGAACACTTCGAGGTCGCGCATGAGCATGAAGATGCCGATCAACAGGAGCGTCAGCGGCCAGAACCAGCCTCTGCGACTGCCGGCGAGCGTGCCGACGAAGAGCCATCCGCCGATCGCCAGCCACACGAAGGTCCAAAACGAGATGTCGGGGACGACGTCGAACTCCCGCAGCAGGAAGAGGACCCCAATGGTGATCAGCGCCAGTCCGAAGAAGATCGGGCGGGGCGGCTTGACCTCGACGTAGGGCATGGACTGAAGAATACCGATACCGGGGGGGATGCGGATGAGGTCTCTAGGACCGCTTGGCCCCGTTCGACTCGAGTGCCTTGGTGAGCACGTCCTTGTTGACGAGGCCCGACGCGCGCCACCGCGGGGAGTGTGCGGTCGAGGGGGCCGGTGCGCCTCCGGCGCGCTTGCGGGCCTTCTTGGACGGCTTCTTCTGGGAGCGGCCCAGCAGCACGAATGTCGGTGTCGAGCGGATACCGAATGCCTCGATCGCCCCGGGCACCATGCCGACGTTGACCTTGACGATGTGGGCGGACCCGGCGAATTCATCTGCCAGTTCGCCGACGATGCCGTCCATGACCCGGCAGGGGTTGCAGCCGACCTTCCAGAAGTCGATGAGGATCGGCTTCCCCTCGGCAGCGAGTTGTTCGAGTTCGTCCATCCGGACGACCTCGGTGGGCTTTTGTCTCTTGCGAAACATCGTGGTTTTTTCACCTCAGAGTTGGACAAGTCACAGTAGACGCCATCGGGGACTCGATAGTCAGTGGACCCGCCACCTGGTGGGAGCCACCCGGATCGAAGTCGGATACCCCGCGGCGAACTGCGCCGAGGTGTAACCGAGCGACGCCATGTGGCTGCGGTACTTGTCCTGATACGCCGAGTGGTCCTCGCTCGATACCCCGTCCACGACCCGGGCGACACCCTCGATGACGACGACGTCGCCGCCCTCCCGACTGTCCAGGTTGAGCGACACCCGGGGGTTGGCGCGAATGTTCCGCACCCGCGGGGTGTCCGCCAGGCTGTAGATGAGGAACTCGCCATCGTCCACCACGAACCACACGGGGGATGCCTTCGCCTGTCCCTTGGCGTCGACGGTGGTGAGCCAGATGACGACGGCGTCGTCGAGAAGCGCCGCCGCCTTGGAACCCGCCGGAGTGGAAGGATCGAGCATTGGGAGAGGTTAGGAAGTCTCCAGTCTCCAGTCTCCAGTCCAGAGGAGGTGGCCTTCCGCCTTCCGCCTTCCGCCTGAATCATCCTGACCCGTATCGCACGCGTTCGCAGATCTTGCCAATCGCTAATCGCCAATCGCCAGTCAGCCCCTGACTTGAACGCCGATCACCTCGTCGACGTCGTGTTGCACCGTCCGGTTTCGCTCGATCGAGCCCAGGTCGATCCAGGAGCCGCCGGCCCGGTACCGCGCCGTCCAGACGAACGTGACGCGTACCGGATAGGCGGCGAGGGTGGAGTGGCAGCGGCCGGCGGGGGCATTTCCCGGCCTTTGGTTGGGGGCGCACGTCTTCAGCAGGTAGGGGTGAGATGCGGCGCCTCCGAAGACCTGCGAAGCACTCATCGCTTCGGTCCATCCGTCACCCCAATCGACGCGGGCGTTTTGGACGCGGGCCACCACTTCGAGCCGCCTGCCATCGGGCAGCAGTTCGGAGTGCGTCACCGCGGCTGGACGAGGAACGTCGAGGAGCGACGGCAGGTTGGCGATCCCCACTTCGGGCCGTAACCGGGGGAGGGGGCGGGCGAGCGCGAAGTCGCGGAAGACCTGCCACGCCCGTTCGCTCACCGAGATGGAGGTGCCGCCGGGAACCGCCGGACACTCCGGGAACAGGGTTCTGGTAACGGCGATCAGGTCGTGGTGGGGCGGATGGGTGGAGTCGAACCCGGGCGGGTACCGGGACCACCGCCAACACATGCCGACCCCGGCCATGGTGGTCGTTTGCACGTATCTCAGGGGAGGGAGAGTCGTGGTCACCACCGTGTAGGTGTGGCCCTCGAAGGTGCATTCGAGACCGACCGGAGTGGTGACGCACCCGTCGGCGGCCCGGGCCGGAGGGGCTCCGGGGGCCATCATCGCCATCGTCAGTAGGGGCACCGCCAGCCGTGCGCCGGGTGAGCGCACCACGCCGGGAACGTATGCTCTGCGCCGCCGGGTTTCAAGACCCTTGATTGGAGAATTCGCGGTCCGGCCGGTGCCGAGTGCGAACGAACCGACGCCGCCGCCGACCTGGTGGTGGCCACCGAGCACCTCGGCGCCGCCTACCTGGGGAGCCCCCGCTTCGCCGCGCTTGGTTGGCTCGGGCTGGTCGAAGGAACCCCCGAGGCGCTCGCCCGCGCCGACCTCATGTTCGGCTGGCACCGGCCCCCCGAGGTGTCGGTGCACTTCTGAGGAGATCCGCCTCCGGCCTCCCGCCTCCCGCCTCCGGCAAGAGTTCGGAGAAGGGTCCCTAGGATCGAGACCCTGTCCGCGGGAGGAGCCCAACATGGCCCACGATGCGATTCTCGAGCAGCTGCGGCGCGACTTCTCGGCGGAGGAGTACCGCGAGGTACGCGAGCTGTGGAAGCACCACTCGATCTCCGAGGACAACCGCGACATCGCCGGCCTCATGTCGACCCTCACCGACGACTGTGTCTACGAGTTGGTGCAGACCGGCCACCGGTGGGAGGGCAAGCCGGGTGCCACCCGCTTCTACATGGAGCTGCTCGGCGCCTTTCCCGACATCGTCTTCAACCTGACCGACATCGTGATCGGCCCCCAGGGCGTCTTCGAGATGGCCGACGTCACTGGCACTCATCAAGGCCCATGGCTCGGGGTGGAGCCCACCAACCAGCCCGTCGAATTCAAGGTGGTGATCTACTTCCCCTGGGACCCCGCCGCAAAGCTGTTCAAGGGCGAGAAGGTCTGGTTCCATTGGGAGGGCTTCGCTCCGCTCAGCCCAGCGATAGGCGATTAGCCCTTGGCGATTAGCCAGAACGAGAAAGAGGCGTCCAACGCGAAACGGCCAATCTCCACGATGCGGCTTGACCATCGGTCGAATTGCGAATTGCGAATTGCGAATTGCGGGCCGAGCAAAGCTCGGCCCTACAGCGCGATGAACGAGAACGCCCCGAAGAGGACGCAGTACGCCGCGAACGGCATCAGGCCGACTCGCTCGATCAGCCGGATCAGCAGGGAGATGGCCAGGTAGCCGCTGACCGCGGCGACGACCATCCCCAACAGAAGCGACGGTTCGAAGCCACCCCGATCGATCATCCGCAGCGTCTCTCGGCCGCCGGCGGCGGCGATGGCGGGAATGCCCAGGAGGAACGCCAGTCGTGCCGCCTCCTTCCGGGAGAACCCTGACGCCAGCCCGCCGGTGATGGTCATCCCCGAACGGCTGATCCCGGGAAGCAGCGCGAAGGCCTGGGCAACGCCCACCAGCAGCGCATCGCGCCACGTCCCGTCCTCGACGCTGCGAGTGCCGGCCGGGAGTAGCGATGCCAGGGCGAGGACCCCGCCGGTGACGATCAGGCAGATGGCCACGATCCAGGGCTCCGAGAAGATCACCTCGATGGGGGTCTCGAGGGTCAACCCGACCAAAGCCGCCGGGATCGTCCCCACCACCAGCAGCATCACGATGGTGCGGCTGCGTTGCGACCTGGGCGAGGCGACGATTCCCCACAGGTCCCGCCGGTAGAACCAGAGGAGGGCAGTGAGGGTTCCCAAGTGGAGGATCGCCGAAGTGGCCAGGTCCGGCCCGTCGATTCCCAGCAACGCCGGGATCAGCACCAAATGGCCGCTGGAGGAGATGGGGAGGAATTCGGTGAGGCCCTGGACGAGTCCCCACAAGGCGGATTCGATCACGGTCCGAGAGTAACCCTCTTTCGCGGCGTCTCTCGGCTCTTTGCTCCCTACGGCCTCGTCGCGGCGACCAGCAGACCCGCCCGGTCGGCCGCGGCGACGAGGGGAGCGACTTCTCCCGGCACTGCCACCAGGGCGGGGCGATAGTCGAGGGAGTACGGGTCGCCCCGCTGGGTGCTGACCACGATGCCGCCGATGGTCAGCGGCGGGTCGGTGATCACCAGCATCACCGGGTCGCCCGGAATCGCGTGAGGCCCCACTTCCACCGGAACCGCCCACCAACCGTCGGGGATGGGTGCCGGTGCAGTGAGCACCGCCCCGATGATGGGCTCACCGGGAGCCAGGTCTACGGCAGCCGCCCGGTCGCCGAGTTCCGGTATCTCGAAGGCTCCTGTCGGCAGACGCCGCCACCGGATGTCGGCGTCCGAGATCATTGCTCCGGCGGCGATCGGGCGGGCGGCGAAGGGATGGACCTCGGTTGATGATCCCCGCAGGTCCCACGCGATCGCGGCGACGACTAGGAGGGCGGCTGCCGCCCGACGGAGATAGGGCGGCCGTTGTAGCCAGTACATCGGTTCGAAGGTATCCCAGGGCGGTCCGTCCGGGAAGGCCCTTGTCGTGCGCTAGGACGACAGCGGCAACCCGGCGATGCGAGGCAGCATGCTGCGGAGCCCGGCCTTGAGGGTTCCCACGGACTCGCCGAACCGGCGAATCACCTCTTCGTGAGTCACCGGAGGGCCGTCTCCGATCCCCACGTCGTAGTCGGTGATCACGCTGATGTTCACCAGGGCGATGCCAGCCTCACCGGCGAGGCAGGCCTCGGGCATCTGGGTCATGTTGATCAGATCCCAGCCGGAGGCGACGAATGAGGCACTCTCGGCACGGGTGGAGAACCGAGGTCCCTGCACCACGACCACGGTCCCGCCGTCCTGAACCGTTGCGCCGGTGGATCGCATCCCGTCGAGGGCGATTTCTCGCAACCCATGGTGGTAGGGGTCGGCGAAGGACAAGTGATGGGTCTCGGGCCCCTCGTGGAAGGTCGACGGGCGGCCCCAGGTGCGGTCGACGATCTGATCGGGGATGGCGAAGTGGCCGGGGGCGTAGTCGATACGCAGTGATCCGACCGCGCTCGCCGACACGATCCGGTCGACCCCGAGTTCTTTCAGAGCCCAGATGTTCGCCCGGAACGGGACGAGGTGCGGCGGGAACTGATGGTCGAGGCCGTGGCGCGGGATGAAGGCGACCTCGACCCCTTCGACTTCGCCGATAACCGGGTCGGCGGCTGGGGGACCATACGGCGTGGCGATCGACCGCGGTTGCGGGTCGTCGAAGAACTCGTAGAAGCCTGACCCGCCGAGCACCCCTAGCACCGGGTCATCCTAGGGACCGGCGTCGGCGCCCAATTCCTACACTCACGGCCGTGGAATTCGAGACCATCGCGGTCGTCCTTGGCGGCTATCTCCTTGGCAGCGTCGACTTCGGCGTGATCTTGCCGCGCCTCCGGGGCGTCGACATCTATGAGAAGGGCAGCGGAAATCCGGGTGCCAGCAACGTGCTCAGGAGCATGGGGCGGGGTATGGCGGGTGCCGTGGTGGTGGGCGACCTCGCCAAGGGATTCGTGGCGGCGATGGCCGGGGAACTAGTGGTGGGCGAGGTGGTGGGCTTCGCTTCAGGATTTGCTGCAGTGCTGGGCCATTGCTTCCCGATCTGGCATCGCTTTCACGGCGGGAAGGGGGTCTCGGCGGCGGCAGGCGTGATCGTGTGGTTGGAGCCGCTGGCCGGAGTGGGGTTCCTCGTCGCCTGGGCGCTGATGGTGGCGGCCACCAAGAAGGCATCGATCGCGTCGATCATCGTGGCGGTTTCCCTGGTGCCCGTGTTGGCGGCGTTCGGGCACCGCGGCTGGGCGCTGGTCTGGGCGGGGGCCATCGTCGTGCTGATCGTGATTCGCCATCAGGCCAACATCCGGCGGCTGCTCGACGGCTCCGAGTTTGGCATCGAGGAGCCGGCGTGAGGTCGTTACCCGCGGCGCAGCGCGCGGTGCTCGATGCGATGTCGGTGCTTCCCGCCCGGACGGTGGCGCTGGAGAACGCCTCAGGTTTGGCTCTCGCCGCCGACGTGCGGGCCCCGCATCCGGTGCCCCCCTTCGCCAACTCGGCGGTGGATGGCTACGCGGTGGTGGCCGCCGATACCTCCGGCGGTCCCGTGGAACTCGAAGTCGTCGACGACATCCCCGCCGGCTCGGTGCCGGCGCGAGCTGTCCGGCCGGGTACCGCGGCTCGCATCATGACCGGGGCCCTGATCCCCGACGGTGCTGACGCGGTGGTGATGGTCGAGGACACCGACGGGGGCCATGGCCGGGTCCGAGTGTCGACCGCCGTGGCCCCCGGTGCACATGTGCGGCCCGCCGGTGGAGATCTCGAGGCGGGCGCGGTGGTCTTCGAGTCGGGGGAGCGGCTGACCCCCGCCCATCTCGGTGTGCTCGCCTCGATCGGGATCGCGGAGCCGATGGTGATCGCCCGCCCCACGGTGGCGGTGATGTCGACCGGAGATGAGCTCGTTGGCGCGGCCACCGCCGAGCTCGCCCCCGGCACCATCCGCGACTCGAACCGTCCCATGCTGATCGGGATGCTCGACGAACTCGGGGCGGAGGTGATCGATCTCGGCATCGTGCCCGACGACGAGGCGGCGCTGCGGACCGCTCTCGAGAAGGCCGGCGAGGCGGCGGATGCGATCGTGACCAGCGGCGGGGTGTCGATGGGGGAGCACGACCTCGTCAAGAAGGTCCTCGCCGACCTGGGTACCGTCGATTTCTGGCGGGTGGCGATGCAGCCTGCAAAGCCGTTCGCCTTTGGGTTTGTCGGGGGGACGCCCCTGTTCGGGCTACCCGGTAATCCGGTATCCGTGACGGTGGCCTTCGAGCAGTTCGTGCGGCCCGCGCTCCTGGCCCGGATGGGGTCGCGGCGGCTGTTTCGCCCTCGGTCGCTGGGAGTGGCCGGGGAGGCGTTGGAGACGGACGCCGAGAAGGTGGTGTTCCTCCGCGTCGTCGTCAGTGGCGGCGACCCGCTACAGGTGGTGCGACTCGCCGGTGGCCAGGCGTCCAACATGCTGTCGGCGCTCGCCGCGGCCGATGCCTTCGCCGTGGTCCCGGTCGGGGTCGGTTCGGTCGCGGTGGGCGATAGGGTCGAGGTCGAGTGGTTCAAGAGTGTGGAACGCCGAACGAGAGCGGAGGCCCTCGGTGGTTGAGTCGAGTCACCTCGATGAGCGCGGTCGGGCGTGGATGGTCGACGTCTCCGCCAAGCCGGAGACGCAACGGGCGGCGACGGCGGAGGGGGTGGTCAGCCTCTCGCCGGACGCGCAGAAGGCACTGTTCGCCGGCACCCTGGCGAAGGGTGACGGACTCGCCACCGTGAGAATCGCCGCGATCGGAGGGGCCAAACGGACTGCCGAACTGATCCCGTTGTGCCATCCGATCCCGCTTGCCTCAATCGTGGCCGAAGTCGAGGAGGTCGCCGGCGGCGCGCGCATCAGTGTCACCGTCAAATCCGTGGGCCGCACCGGGGTGGAGATGGAGGCGATGACCGGGGTGGCGGTCGGCGCAATCGCTCTCTACGACATGGTCAAGTCGATCGATCGGTCTGCCGAGATCGGCCCGATCCGGCTTCTGGCCAAGTCGGGGGGAAAGTCGGGGGACTGGTCACGGTGAGGGCGGTGGTGCTCACCGTGTCGGATCGCGTCAGCGGGGGAGAGGCCGCGGACCTCTCGGGTCCGGCGGCAGCCGCGGCGCTTCTCGACCTCGGGTTCGAACCGGAGGTGCGAGTGATTCCGGATGGCGTCGAATCGGTGGCCGCCGCCCTTCAGGCCGCGGTCGACGACGAGGTCGCCCTGGTGATCACGACCGGGGGCACCGGGATGGCACCCCGTGACCTGACCCCGGAGGCGACCCTGCTGGTGATCGAGCGGGAGGCGCCTGGCTTGTCCGAGGCGATGCGGGCTGCCACGTTCGGTGAGTTGCCCCACGGCATGCTGTCGCGGGGGGTGAGCGGTATCGCCGGCAGGACCCTGATCCTCAACCTGCCCGGATCCCCGCGGGCGGTCGAAGAGTCGCTCGCCGTGGTGGGGCCTGCCCTCGCCCACGCCGTTGCCCTGATCCGGGGTGAATCGACGAGCCATTGACGGTGGAAGGCCACCTTGCGCAGTTAATCTTCCATACTGAGGGAGGCGGGGTGTCCCGCCTCACCCTGGGAGAGTGATCTCGTCGTGACCCAGCCGAGAAGGCAGCCCATGCCACGCCAGCAGAGGCAGATGGCTTCCTCAGCCCGTCAGCAGGTGTTGTCCCGTCGCCGCTTCGCACTGATCGCGTTGGTGGTGGCAGTTCCGCTCACACTGGGGCTCGCCCTCTTCACCGGCTCGGTGCCGTTCCTCATCCTCAACCTCGTCGTCGATGTGATCTTGGCCGGCTACATCGCCATGCTGCTCCAGATCAAACAGGGCCAGGGGAACCCCCGCTACATCAGCCAGGAGTTCGGCGACGAGGAAGAGGTCAGCGTCGTCCCCCGGTGATCCCACCGGCTGGGGTCTCGACTCGGTACGCGCCGCGGTCTCCGAGGCACTCGACGACAAGTACCGGGCCCGGGAGAAGGGTCTGTCTGATTCGCGGAAGGTGATTCGGGCTTCGGCGAACGCCATTCGCTCCATTCACCGGGGTGAAGACGCCGAGGCTCGAGCGCTCATGGACGAGGCGGGCGCCCTGCTGGCCGGAGCGGTCGACGTGCTGGCGGACCACCCGGATGTCCTCCACGCCGGATTCATCCACGACGCCGCCAAGGAGTACGCCGAGGCACGGTTGACCGCCGCCCTCGCCAGCAGGAGCGCGGTCCCCCTCCCTGCCGACCTGGGGGTGGGTGTCCCCGCCTATCTCAATGGGCTCGGTGAGGCGGTGGGGGAGATGCGCCGGCGGATGCTCGACCTTCTCCGGTCGGGGGACCTCGAAGAGGCGGAGCGAACCCTCGATGCGATGGACGCCGTGGTCGAACTGCTGGCTGCGCTCGACTACCCGGATGGGATGACCGGCGGCTTGCGGCGGACCACCGACGTCGCCCGGGCGCTGGTCGAGCGAAGCCGATCGGATCTGACTACGACCGTCGTCCAGGAGCGGCTGCGGAAGCAACTCGAGCGGTAGCCCGGTCGGCGGGGCGCGTCTAGCGTCGCCCGTCAGGAGGGACCATGGCCGAGGAACCGAGGCTGGAAGCACTGCTCGACGAGTCGCGGCGCTTCCCCCCACCACCCGGGTTCGCCGATCGGGCCACCGTCTCGGACCCGAGCATCCACGCCGAGGCATCCGCCGACCCCGAGGCGTTCTGGGCGCGCTACGCCCGCGAACTCGAATGGTCGAAGGACTGGGACGCCGTGCTCGACTGGAGCGACGCCCCCCATGCCCGGTGGTTCGACGGTGGCACGCTCAACGTGTCAGCCAACTGTCTCGATCGCCATCTCACCGGACCCCGCCGCAACAAGGCCGCCCTCGTTTGGGAAGGCGAACCGGGCGACGTGCGGACCTACACCTACTGGGATCTCCACCGCGAGGTGTCACTGTTCGCCAACGTGCTCAAAGGACTCGGGGTGGAGCGGGGTGATCGGGTTGCCATCTACCTGCCGATGATCCCCGAGGCCGCCATCGCCATGCTGGCTTGCACCCGGATCGGGGCGATCCACTCGGTGGTGTTCGGGGGCTTCAGCGCCGACAGCCTTCGGGATCGGATCATCGATGCCGCCGCCAAGGTGCTGGTGACCGCCGATGGCGGCTACCGCCGCGGGCAGGTGGTGCTGCTCAAGGACACCGCCGATCGCGCCCTGGACGAGACCCCCAGCATCGAGCATGTGGTGGTGGTGCGGCGCCGGCTCGCCCAGGAGGCCCAGGTGCACATGCTGGCGAGCCGTGACCACTGGTACCACGAGCTGATGCAGGACGTGTCGGGGGAGTGCCCGCCCGAAGCAATGGGAGCCGAGGATGTGCTGTTCATCCTGTACACCTCCGGCACCACCGGGAAGCCCAAGGGGGTGGTGCACACCACCGGCGGCTACCTCACCCATGTGTATGCCACCACCAAGCTCGTGTTCGACCTGCGGGATGAAGACGTGTATTGGTGCACGGCCGATGTGGGCTGGGTAACCGGCCACAGCTACATCGTCTACGGACCGCTGGCCAACGGGGCGACCGTGTTCATGTACGAGGGTGCCCCCGACTGGCCCGATCGCGGGCGTTTCTGGGAGCTGATCGAGAAGTATGGGGTGACGGTCTTCTACACCGCCCCCACCGCGATCCGGGCATTCATGCGCTGGGGCCCCGACTGGCCGGCGCGGCGCGACTTGTCGACTCTTCGGCTTCTCGGGACGGTGGGGGAGCCCATCAACCCGGAGGCCTGGATTTGGTATCACGAGCACATCGGTGGCGAGCGGTGCCCGATCGTCGACACCTGGTGGCAAACCGAGACCGGGGGCATCATGATCACGCCGCTTCCCGGAGTTACCGAGACCAAACCGGGCAGCGCCACCACCCCGTTCCCGGGGATCTCGGCGGCCGTGCTCAGCGATCAGGGAGATCTGGTGGGTGCCGGGTACCTGGCGATCACCAGCCCCTGGCCGGGGATGCTGCGGACCATCTGGGGCGACGATGAACGGTTCCAGCAGACCTACTGGTCGCGGTGGGACGGCGTGTACTTCCCGGGCGACGGCGCCAAGCGCGACGAGGACGGCTACTACTGGATCCTCGGCCGGGTCGACGACGTCCTCAACGTCGCCGGGCACCGCATCGGGACTATGGAGGTGGAGAGTGCGTTGGTCGACCACCCCTCGGTCGCCGAGGCGGCAGTGGTGGGCCGAGCCGACGAGGTCAAGGGTCAGGCGATCGCCGCCTTCGTCACGGTGAAGGAGGGGGTGGAGACGAACGACGCGCTCCGCGACGAGCTGATGGAGCATGTCGTGGACAAGATCGGCGGCATCGCCCGTCCGTCGTCGATCATGTTCACCGCCGAGCTCCCCAAGACCCGGTCGGGGAAGATCATGCGCCGGCTCCTCAAAGACATCGCCGAGGGCCGCGCCGCGGGAGACACCACGACGCTGGCGGACCCAGGCGTGGTGGAAAGACTGAAGGCGCAGTACGAGGAGTAGAGCGGCTACCGGGGCGAAGAGCAATGCGCGATACGCAATGCGCAACGCGACGCAGGGTGCATCGACGCAGGAGACCTGTGGGGCGCCGCGCACCGCGCATCGCGCATCGCGAACCCTTTACTATCAGCGTCTCCTGAGACCAGATGATCCATGTCTCTCATGGGGGTGTAGCTCAGCCCGGCAGAGCGCTTCCCTCGCACGGAAGAAGCCAGGGGTTCAAATCCCCTCACCTCCACCCTGTTCGTTCCCGGGCCGACTTCGGCCCTTCGGGCCGAACAGACGCCGGTCGGCCCTCCTCCACGAGCGGGGACCCCAGCCCCGCCGTGGCCGTGATCGCGTAGTTCGCGTCCTGTTAGGTCCACCCTGTTGATTCCCGGGGCCGACTTCGGCCCTTCGGGCCGAACAGACGACGGTCCGCCCCCGAGGTCAACCGACCGTCACTCCACCAGCACGAGCTGGCCGGTTTCGTCGAAGGCGTACTCGAAGTAGAACCAGCGTTTCACCGGACTGCCCGACTCGATCTTGAAGGCCGTGATGAGCCGCTCCCCGTCGGTCTTGAGGTAGATCGCCCCCCAGACATCCACGTTGGTCCGGGCCAGTTCGCCGACGCGGTTGGTGATGCTGTCGCGCAGCTCCACCGAGGGCTGGGCGGCCAGGGTCTCGATGTCCCGCTCCAGGTCCTCGACCAGCTCCCGGTCGGCGCGCTCCCGGGTGGACCTCTGCAACTCGGTGGAGAGCAGCACCGGGGCCGGACCCCGGCCGAATCGCCCCAACCGGCCGAGCAGATCGGGCCGGGGGTGTACGTGCCCCTCTTGGTCCCCCGAGGAGATGACGAAGGCGGCAGGGTTGACCGCGGCCAGGAAGGCGTCGGTCGCATCGGCTGACCCGTGATGGCACACCTTGAGCACGTCGCAGCGGAAGGTGCTGGATGCATCCGTGATCATGTCGGCGTAGGCCTGAGTGCCGGGGTCGGGGAAGGAGTCGATCCCGGCGTAGTGCATCAAGAGGAACTCCTCGGCCCGCCGGTTCAGGTCGCCGCCGAATAGGAGCTGGAGGCCTTCGTAGCGCAGCTTGAGCAGCACCGAATGGCCGTTCTTGGTCTCCCCGTAGTCGCCTAGCCGTCTCAGCCGTGGCGCGCCACCGGGGCCGGCCTCGACCACGGGTCCGAGCACCTCGATCGTGTAGCCCCTCCCATCGGAGGGGGCGAACTCGGGCATGTAGGTCTTGCCCCCCTGGTGGTCGCCGTGGGCGGTGGACAGCATGCGGAACTGCTTCACCTTGGGATTCTTCAGGGCGGCGAACATCGTCTGGGGGAACAGCTTCGTCCCGTTCACCTGCTCGTTGGAGAACTCCGCCTGGATGACGGCGTCGTCGATGGCCAGTTGGGTCAGGTACTGCCGCCCGGTGGCCGGGTCCTTTGGGGAGAGCCCGCCCAGCTTGTCCCATGTCCCCGAGACCGGGCGCTCCACCAGTCCGTTGTGATAGACCGTCCCGAACCCGACCTTGTGGTTGGAAAACAGCGGACGGAACCCCTGGTAATGGTCGCTGTCGGGATGGGTGATCACCGCGGCGTGAAAGTCGAATCCAGTCCGGTACGAGCCGAAGCGGCCGTTGAGGAAGTTGCCCATGTGGTTTCCCTCGCCGGCATCGATGACCAGAACCCGCTCCTTGGCCCCCGTCTCCGGGGTGATGAGGACCGCGCCGTCGCCCTGGCCGACGTCGACGAAGATCACCTCGAGGGGGCGCCGCTCAACCGTGTCCGACTTTCTGATGTACACCTCGGGCGGATCGGGCGACGTGGGGGCCCAGATCACTTTGAGCCACCCGCCGGAGACCTCGTCCTCGATGCGCAGGTAGTCGCCCCACAGCACCTGGCGGAACTTCGTGGTCCGGTCCTTCTCGTAGAGGTAGATCGGACGACCTCCCTCGCCGAGTGCAGCCCAGCGGACATCCACGTCCGGTCTCCTCCTGTCAGGTTATGCCACAACCCTACCGATCGGGGGTGTTGGTCGTTGCCGACGGATCAGCAGAGCAGTGGAACGGGAAGGGCCCCCCGAAGGGGGCCCTTCCCTGGAGCAGCCTTCTCAGGCTTCGATGAGCTCCGGATGGGTGACCTCGGTCGAGACTTCCTTGCGGATCTTGCGATCGCTCGGCGCCTCGATGAGACCGCCCCTGCTCACCCAGACCATCCCACCGCCGGCCAGCAGGCCCAACAGCCCCATGGCGGCGAAGGCGCCGGCGAGGGCAAGGCCCATCTGGAGGGCGGAATGGGTGACGGTCCCGACGCCGAGTTCGGCGATGAGGCCGTGCGCCGTGCCGGTCCACGCCTTCTCACGTGCAATGGCGTCGAGGGGGTGGCTGCGGTTGAAGTCGGTCCAGTAGCGCCCGTCGATGGGCACCTCGTAGGTGCCGGCTGCGAAGAGTTCGCCGTTGAACTCGGCGTCTTCGGTGAGGGTCACGATCTGGGTCCCGTGAAGGGTGTGGTAGGTGATCACCGCCATCTGGTACATGTACTCGGTGGCGGTGTCCACGAGCGGATCATTGGGATCCAGGTCGGACCCAACCACGGGGTAATTCCAGTCCTCGGTGAGCAGGGCCATGATGGCCGCAGCCCCCTCTGTGGTGCCCCTGTCGGTGAGTTGCCCGTCCTCGTTGTAGGCGAGCGTCACGTTCTGTTCTGCGCTGAACGCCTGCAGCGAGTCGTACCCGGCCTGCACCTTGAGGAAGGCGACTCCGCCGGCGACGACGAGCCCAAGGCCCATCACCATCAACACGATCCCGAGGGTTCTGAGTCTTTTCGACATCATCTTCTTGCTCCTGATTTCTCTGCTCCGCTGCTTTGTGAAACTTTTCACAAGCAGGTCACCGTCAATATCTCGCATTTCGTCGAAGGTCGATAGAGACGAAAGTCACACCTGTTCTGGGAGGGCCGAAGGCCCTTTACGAAGGGAGTGATACCCGACGGAGTGATACCCGACAACGAAGAGGGACCAAACGCGAACCCCCACGAAGCGGGCTCAAAAGGCCGTGAACAGTCCAGGGCTACCTGTGGACAAGTTCGTGGGACCGCGTCAGCTCCTCGACGGCTTGGGCGTATTCGCTCAGGTGGGAACGACGCAAGCAGTACCAGTGTCGAGGCCCGTCCTCGCGCACGAAGAGCACTCCGGCTTCGCGCAGGATCCGCAGGTGTTCCGAGACGGTGGAGGGGGCAAGGTCGCTCCCCTCGGCGACCTCCTGGACCATTTGAGGGGTGCGGCCGGTGAATTGGCGAAGTATCCGTACCCGCTCCGGGTGGGCTAGTGCCTTGCCGATCAGGGCCAACTGGACGTCGTCGAGCACTGGGGGCGGCAGGAGGTCACGATCGGTACACGGCGGAGGAACCGCGGGGATGTCCATGAGTGCTCCTTCGCGTTTGGATCAGGCCCAGCATCCCGCCATTCGACGATCACCGATAGGGGAGTTCGGCAGGGTCAGCCGGCGTCGTTCCAGTTGTTGCGGGCCTCTTCGGCGGCCACCAGAGCGACGAGGAGGGTGGCGACCGGATCGGCCCACCACCAGCCGAGGACGGCGTTGGCGGCGAGCGCCAGCAGAATGCTCGTCGCCAGTACCCCGTCGAGCATGGTCAGGGTCGCCTCCGCCGCCAGTGGTTGGGAGCCCAAGCCCACTGCCGCCCTGCGTTTTGCGAGCGCCAGTCCGAACATCACGACTGCGGTCGCCGCCAGATAGATGATGCCGATAGGTGACTCGTCGGCCCGGTGCTCGGAGGCGAGGGCAACGATGGCACCCACCGTGAGGAGTGCAGCAAGCGCCGCGAATGCCACAGCCACGAGCCGAAGGGCCTTCCGGTTGTTGCGGGCCTCGGTGCGGTCCCGCGTCAGGTGCCAGACCACCACGACCGAGGCGAACACCTCGACCACGGCGTCGAGGCCGAACGCCACCAGGGCGAGCGAGCGTGCTGCGATCCCCAATATGAGCGTGACCACGACCTCGCCCGAGTTCCAGGCGACGGTGAGCCATTCGAGAACGACGGCGCGTCGTTCGACACGGCGGTCGGACATCGGGCCACGGTAGGTGGTGGCGAGGGGCAAGACTTCGCGGAGATCGGCCCTACTCTTGCCCGATGCGCCGTCTTTTCCCGCTTCTCATGGTGCTCGCCCTCGTCGCGGGCGCATGTGGTGATGACGCGACTCCCTCCTCCACCACCGGACCCACCAGCACCCTCGCTCCGAGAGGGGTGGATGGAGAGATCGCCGCGTTGGTGGCCGAGGCCGAGCGGGTGCGCGGCCTCGAGTTCTTCGACGAGCCGACCGTCACAGTCGTCACACAGGCAGAGCTGGCGGAACGGGTCAGGCTTCAGATCGAGGAAGATCTCGACCCGGAGGAGGTGGCGGTCCTCCAGCGCCTCTATGAGCTACTCGGTCTGCTCGACGGCACGGTGGACCTGGGCCAGGCCTATCGGGACCTTTACGCCGAGCAGGTTGGCGGGTTCTACGACGGCGATACCGGCGAGATGGTCGTCTCGGCGGGGGGTTCGGGCCTCAGCGCGCTTTCCAAGACGATTGTTGTCCACGAGTTGATCCACGCTCTCACCGATCAGCACTACGGCTTCGACGACCGCTCGACCGCCCTGGTCGACGCCAAGCAGTTCGAGGAAGCGGTTGCGCTGCAGGCGCTGGTCGAAGGCGACGCCACCTACTACCAGCTCATCTACATGCAGGAACTCCCGGTCGACGAGCAGTTGGATGCCATCCAGGAGTCTCTCGGTGTCGACACGGCCGTGATCGACTCGCTGCCCGCGTGGTTCGCGGAAGACCTCACGTTCCCCTATGACTCCGGCTTCGGTTTCGTCTCCCGGCTGGTGCAGGAGCACGGCATCGTCGGCGTGAACCAGGCATATGAGAGGCCGCCGACAACCACCGAGCAGATTCTTCACCCCGAGAAGTACTTCGCCCAGGAGCCGGCCCGCGAGGTCAGCCTGCCCGCCGCCGAGGTGGCGGGCTATGAGGTGTTCGAAGAGGGCATCTTCGGCGAGTGGAACCTCATGCTCTACCTGCTCGACGGGGTGAGCCGGGGCAACGCGGTGGTCGGCGCGGGGGGTTGGGGCGGCGACCAGTATCGGCTCTATTGGAACGGCACCGACCTGTTGTTCGCCTACCTGTACGAGGGTGACACGCCGCGTGATGCCGAGGAGTTCGCCGAGTACCTGATCGATTCCGTGGCGGCGCGTATGGACGTCGGATCTCCGCAGGGCGGAGATGTCACTACGTTCCCGGGCGGCTCGGCCTACGCGTATGTCGAACGGTCCGGCCAGCGAGTGCTGTTCGTGGGCGCCTTCGATCGCAATTCCGGTATTTCCCTGGTCGAGTCTCTCCGCAGCGGGGGAGCCCTCCCGTAGAGCGCGCGCCAATAGGCTCGCCCCGGGATCAGGTGTCGGCTTCCCGCAAGCCGACACCTGATAGAACCAGCGACCTATTGGCGCGCGCTCTTAGGCCAGGTGACACGATGGGTGGCGGGTGCCACAATGCCCGTCACATCGGATTAAGGAGATCGGGGGACTATGGAATTCAGCAAACTCTCTATGGGAGTCAAGTTGGCTCTTGTCGGCGGGATCGGGTTCATCCTGATCGTCCTCCGCTTCGTCACGGAGTCGGACTTCGCCGGTTTCGGCCTCTACCTGGGGATCATCGCCTCGGCGCTGGTCACATACGGGGCGTTCCGGGCAGTGAAGGAAGCCGGCCTGCAGATGCCGGGCATGGGCGGTGGGGGCAGCGGTTCGAGCAACACCGGGTAACACCAGATAGTCGATCGTTCTGAGGGGCCCTCCGGGCCCCTCAGCCGCGTCCAGGCCACTCGTGGCCTTGAGAGATGAGCGACGAGAGGTCGGCCGACCGCTCGGCGCTGCTACCTGCGACCTGCCGCCTGCGACCTAGGGCTGCTACTGGCCCCGGCCGGCGTTGGGTCGACGGCCGTGATTGGCCTTCTTGCGACGGGCCATGATCTTGCGGCGCTTGGCTTTTGCCATGTGAAAACCTCAGAGGGAAGGGCTGGGAACCTTACCTCTGGAGTCTCCAGATGTCAGATTGTGTGCCGTGCCCGTCGCTCGTCGCCCCTGTCCCGATTTGCTGGAGGTCACCACCCCCGAGGGCTGGTCCTCTGGCCCGGTTGCGCTCCTGAACACCCACCGGGCCCGTCGGCTGGGTCTGCGGCCCGGGCCCGGCCCCATTGGAGCGCTGTTGCGCACCCGTTCGATCCACACCTTCGGGATGCACGCCCCGATCGGCGTGGTGGCCCTGAGCGGCGAAGGGATCGTCACCCGTGCCGCCGTCGTACCGCCCCACCGGGTGTTCTTCGCGAAAGGGGCGCGCTGGATGCTGGAAGTCGCACCGCACCCTCTTCCGAAAGCGGGAACTCGCCTCTTGATTCTCGCTCTTGATTCTTGCTCTTGATTCTTGCTCTTGATTCTTGACTCTTGATTCTTGATTCTTGGCTGGCGGCTGCTGGCTGTTGGCTCTTCTCGGTACCCTCACCCCATGCCCGGCACCCTCATCCTCTGCGCGGGCCCGATCGGGAATCTCGCCGATGCTCCTCCCCGGTTGGCGCAGGCGCTCGCCTCGGCAACGATCGTCTACGCCGAAGACACCCGGCGGGCTCGCACGCTGCTCGACCATCTCGGGGTGAAGGTGCCGACCCGCTCCTATTTCGTCGGCAACGAGGCGGAGCGTGCAGCGGAGATCGCCTTGCGACTGATCAACGGAGAGACGGTCGCTCTGCTGAGCGATGCCGGGACCCCCGGCATCGCCGACCCGGGATTGTCTGCGGTCCGGGCGGCAATCGAGGTGGGCGCCAAGGTGACCGGCATCCCTGGCCCCAGCGCGGTGACCCTGGCGCTGGCCCTCTCTGGACTCCCCGCCGATCGGTTCGTATTCGAGGGCTTCCTGCCGCGACGCGGCAAGGAGCGTTCCGAGCGCATTGCCGACATCGCCCGAGAGGAGCGGACCGTCGTGTTGTTCGCGTCGCCGGGGCGGCTCGCCGACGATCTGCGGGACCTGGCGGCCGCGCACGGTTCGGTCCGGGCGTGCGCGGTGTGCCGGGAGATGACCAAGCTGTACGAAGAGGTCTGGCGGGGCACCCTGGCCGACGGTGCCCGGTATTGGGGTGAGCGCGACGTGAAGGGCGAGGTCACTGTTGTGCTGGGGCCGTCAGCCCCGCCGCCGGCCGACATTGCCGGGGCGGTGTCGGCCGCAGAGGCGCTCGTGGCCGGTGGGTTGAGCCCGAGTCGCGCGGTGAGACGGGTGGCGGAGGAGCACGGCGTGTCCCGTCGTGAGCTCTACGAGCGGATCATCGGCCCGGAATCTGGTCGCAGGCCGCGCAGCCGTGAAGATCCGCGCGGGCCGGCGGCGACTCCCTGACGCGTTAGCGCTTACGCCCGATCCGTTGGACGACGTACTCGCCCTGATCGAGCTCGACCGCCGAACCGCCGATGTTGACCCGGGCGGCCTCGGACATGGTGAATTGGTGAACCAGGGTGGGGATCCGGGGGCGGATCTCGATGTGATCGCCTGCGAGCACGATCTCCAGCTGATCCCCTTCTTGCACGCCGAGGCTTCGGCGCATCTCGGCCGGAATGACGACCCGCCCAAGGTCATCGATCTTCCGCACGATGCCAGTGTTCATTCGACCTCCAAGACGCTGCAGGGTTTGCCGACGCTTGTCCAGAGAGTCGGCTTTTCGCCGCCGGACATTAGCCGATAACCGCCTTCCCTATCGGTTCGTGGACATACCCACCACTACCCTGATCGAACCCCATGATCTACCTCACCACCCCCATCTACTACCCAAACGATCGGCCCCACATCGGTACGGCCTACACCACGCTGGTCACCGACGCCGTCGCCAGGTACTGGCGTCTGGTCGGGGAGGAGGTGTATTCGGTCACCGGTACCGATGAGCACGGTCTGAAGATCGCCCGGGAAGCGGAGTCCCGGGGGATGACGCCCCAGGCGTGGGTCGACGAGATCGTCGAGCGCTTCGGGGAGGCGTGGGAGCTGCTCGATATGAGCTTCGACGACTTCATCCGCACCACCGAGGACCGCCACAAGGCCACGGTCCAGTCGATCTTCCGGCGTTGGCATGACGCCGGTGACACCTACCTCGGCAGCTATGAGGGCCTCTACTGCGTTCGGTGCGAGGCGTACTACACCGAGGGTGACCTCATCGACGGCAATTGCCCGTGGCATGGCCAGCCCGTCGAGATCCACGCCGAGGAGAACTGGTTCTTCCGGCTGTCCAAGTACGCCCAGCCGTTGCTCGATCACATTGCCGCCAACCCCGACTTCATCGTCCCCGAGACCCGGCGCAACGAGGTGGTGGGGTTCATCGACCAAGGCCTCGACGACGTGTCGATCAGCCGCGCCTCGCTCCAGTGGGGTATCCCCTTGCCGTGGGATGAGAGCCACGTGTCGTATGTCTGGTTCGACGCCCTCATCAACTACGTGACGGCCGCGGGGTACTCCGATGATCCAGAACGATTCGCCCGCCAGTGGCCGGCGTGGGCACACCTGATTGGCAAGGACATCGTTCGCTTCCATGCGGTCTACTGGCCGGCGATGCTGATGTCGGCCGGCCTGCCGCTACCGCGGCAGGTGGCGGTGCACGGCCACCTGCTGGTCGGCGGCGCCAAGCTCTCCAAGTCGAACGCCACCCAGATCCTCCCCGCAGAGTTGGTCGAGACCTTCGGCGTCGATGGCTATCGGCACCACTTCCTGCGAGACGTCTCGTTCGGGCCCGATAGCAACTTCTCGTGGGAGGGCATGGTCGAGCGGTACAACGCCGACCTGGCCAACGACCTCGGCAACCTTGCCAGCCGAGTGCTCAACCTGGTGGAGAAGTTTCGGGGCGGGAAGGTCGTTGCCCGGGCGGATCACAGCCGGCCCGAGGAGCGGGCGCTGGTGGGGGCCGCTGGTGATGCCCTGGCGTCGCTGCGCTGGTACGAGGAGATCAAGACCAAGCAGGCGCTCGATGGAGTGTGGGGCCTGTTCGGGGCGGCGAATGTGTTCGTTGAGGCGACGGCGCCGTGGCACATCGATGATGCCGACCGCCTCGACGAGGTGCTCAATGCGGGTCTCGAGGCGCTGCGGGTGGGGGCGGTGCTGATCTCGCCTTCGATGCCGGGTGCCGCCCGGCGTCTCTGGGCGAAGCTCGGGCTCCCCGGGCAACCGGATGACGGGCCTCTGGCGACGACCGGGGTGTTCGGAGTGTTTCCCGAGTCGATGGTGTCGAAGGGTGAGCCGCTCTTTCCTCGCATCGAGGTCTGACGGATGTGGGTCGATACCCACTGCCACCTGCAGTTGAGCACCGCCGATCCCGCCACCCTGCTGGATCGAGCGGCTGCTGTCGGGGTCACCTGGGTGGTGTCTCCCGGAACCGATGCCATCACCTCGGCTGAGTCGCGCGATCTGGCGGCGGCGTTCCCCGGCGTGGTCGTCTCGACGGCCGGGCTGCACCCTCATGATGCCGGCGCCTGGGACGCCGACGGGGATGCCATCACCGCGCTCGCCGCCGGAGCGGCAGCCATCGGCGAATGCGGACTCGACTACTACCGCAATCTCTCGCCGCCCGATCAGCAGCGGGCGGTCTTCCGCCATCAGGTGCGGATGGCGGGGGAGCTCGACAAGCCGATCATCGTCCATTGCCGCGACGCGTTCGGCGATGTCTACGACATCCTCGACGAGGCCAGTGCGGGGCCGCGGGCCGTTCTCCATTGCTGGACCGGGGGACCGCGGTGGACCCGCCGTTTCGACGACCTCGGAGTCACCTTCTCATTCGCCGGACCGATCACCTTTGACACGGGACAGACGATTCGCCTCGCGGCCGCCGTGGCTCCACCCGGCCGGACGATGGTCGAAACCGACACGCCATATCTCACGCCGCCCCCGGACCGGGGCGCGCCCAACGAGCCCGCCAACGTGGTGCGCGTCGGTGAAGCGCTGGCCGCAGTGTGGGCGGTTCCGGTGGAGGAGGTCGCCCGGATGACGACCGCCACCGCCACCCGGGTCTTTCGTGGCTGATCCATTGGGCCGGGCGGCTACCCGGGCACTTCTCGCACGGCACGGGGTGAGGCTCCGCCCGTCGCTCGGCCAGCATTTCCTGACCGAGCCGAACACCGTTCGGCGCATCGTCGAGATCGCCGGAGTCGGGCCGGAGAGCCAGGTGGTCGAGATCGGCGCGGGAGCCGGGACGTTGACCCGGGCTCTCGCCGACACCGGAGCAACGGTGATCGCGTATGAGATCGACGAGGCGCTGCGCCCGGTGCTCGCTGAAGTCGTGGGTGAGGGCGCCGAAATCCGGTTCGAGGACGCCGCCGATGTCGACTTCGATACTGCGCTGCCCCCAGGTGAATGGAGCCTGGTGGCGAACCTTCCCTACAACGTGGGTACCCCGATCGTTCTCGGATTGCTTCGCTCGGTGCCGCGGGTGGTGCACTTCGTGGTGATGCTGCAACGGGAGGCGGTGGAGCGACTGGCAGCGCCACCAGGCTCGAAGACCTATGGTCTGCCGTCGGTGATCGTCGCCCTCAATGGCTCGGTCCGCATCGCGCTGCGGGTGGCTCCTCACCTGTTCGTGCCGGCGCCCAAGGTCGAGTCGGCCGTGGCGGTCATCGATCGGACACCAGCTGATCCGGCCGCCGAGCGAGCGATCGAGATCGCGGCGGGCGCATTCGGTCAGCGGCGCAAGATGGTCCGCACCTCCCTACGGGGCGTCATTGCCGACCCCGATGCGGCGCTGGCGGCGGCGGGCCTCGATCCCACCGCGCGGGCCGAGGATCTGGCGCCGACCGACTACCTGCGATTGGCGCACGCGTGACCGAGATCACCGCCTTCGCCAAGGTCAACCTGTCGTTGCAGGTTCGTCCCGTCGACCGATCCGGATTGCACGAATTGCGGTCGCTTGCCCAGTCGATCGACCTGTCCGATGTGGTCGAGGTGTCTCGCGGCGACGAAGACGAATTCGAGGTGGACTCCGACGAGGACGTTCCCGCCGATGAGAACAACCTGGCGTGGCGGGCGGTGGAGGCGGTCCGGCTGTCGACCCGGTTTCCTTTGCGGGTGAGGCTGACCAAGCGGATCCCCGTCGCCTCCGGTTTCGGGGGTGGCAGCGCCGACGCCGCCGCCGCGTTGGTCGCGGCCGGCGGAATGCTGGATGCGACCCGGGAGGCGGTGACAGCCCTCGGCCCCTCCCTGGGAAGCGACGTCCCCTTCTGTCTCACCGGCGGCCGCATGTGGATCGAGGGTTACGGAGAGGTGCTGGGGGAGGTGCCCATGTCCACCGATTTCGCCCTGGCGATCGCGGTCCCACCGTTCGAGCTGTCGACCGCCGCGGTCTACCGACGGTGGGATCGGCTGGATGGTCCCGAGGGCCTGGAGGTGGCGGGACGCGATCTCCCACCCTCGTTGCGGGAGTACGGCCCGCTCGTCAACGACCTGACCCCCGCCGCCATGAACCTCCGCCCCGAGCTCGCCGACTGGATCTCCGACCTTGGTCGGGTGTGGGGCCGTCCGGTGGCCATGTCGGGAAGCGGGCCTTCGCTGTTCGCGTTCTTCCACGATCGGGAGGAGGCGACCCACGCCGCGTCCGAGGTGCGTGGTGCCCGGGCAACACTGGCAGCCGTACCGGTGGACCGAGGCTGGAACGGCAACCCAGGCGGAGGACTCCCGCCACCGCCTTGGAGCGCGGTCGCCTGAAGGTCGATGGACCTTTGGGCTGTGGCTGTGGCTGTGGCTGTGGCTGTGGCTATCGGCGAGAGGCCGTTGGCTTACACTCCTCTTTCTCCCTATTGGGGGGTGGTGTGACCGGCAGCACCATGGTCTTGGCGGTCTCCAAGGGTTCGAGTCACCCCGGCGGTAAACTCTCGGCGATCCCATAGGACGCGTTCTGGTGGGGGGTGGTGTAACCGGCAGCACCCATGGGCTTGGCGGTCCCCAAGGGTTCGAGTCACCCCGGCGGTACACTCCCGCGGCCCAAGGGGGGAATTCCCTTTTTGGGGGGTGGTGTAACCGGCAGCACCCATGGGCTTGGCGGTCCCCAAGAGTTGAGTTCACCCCCAGCGGTAAACTCCCGGCGATCCCATACGACGCGTTCTGGTGGGGGGTGGTGTAACCGGCAGCACGTGGGGTTTTGGTCCCCAAGGAATGGGTTCGAGCCCTGTCCCCCCAGCCCACTTTCGGAGGTGATGTCGGCATGGCGGTGCGGGCGATGATCCTCGCGGCGGGGAAGGGCACCCGGATGCGGTCTGACATGCCCAAGGTGCTCCACCTGGTCGCCGGCCGTCCGATCATCTCATGGGTGATCGACGCGGTCACCCGAGCCGGAGCCGAGGACATCACCGTCGTCGTCGGCCACGGGGCGGAGGCAGTGGTTGCGGTCCTTCCCGACGGCGTCAGGTCGGTTGTCCAAGAGCAGCAGTTGGGTACGGGCCACGCCGCTCAGGTGGCGTTCGGAGCCATGGGCGATACCAACGAGGACACCGTCCTGGTTGTCCCCGGCGACAGCCCCCTGGTGACCGCCGAATCGCTGCGCACCCTGCTCGAGGCTCACGGGCCAGGTTCTCCTTGCACGATGGTTACCACCCGGATGCCAGACCCCACCGGGTACGGGCGGGTGCTGCGCAAGGATGGGGCAGTGGTGGCGATCGTCGAGGAGCGCGACGCCGACCCGGCGACGGCCCGGATCGACGAGGTGGCGGTGTCGACCTACGTATTTGGCGGTCGTCTCCTGGGAGAGTCGCTCGGCCGGCTGGACGCCGGAAACCGCCAGAATGAGTATTACCTGACCGATGTGGTGGGCATGCTCGCCGCGGTCGGCCCGGTGGAGACCGTGGAGGTGGATCACGAGGAGACGCTCGGGGTGAACTCGCACGACCAGCTGGCCAATGTCGACGCGGTGATGCGCCGTCGCATCAACGCGGAGTGGATGCGGCAGGGGGTGTGGATGCAGGACCCGGATCGGGTCTACATCGACGAGTCAGTGACCCTGCAGCCCGGGGCGCGGATCTATCCCGGCGTCCACCTCGAGGGGGCGACCTCGATCGGAGCCGACTCGCAGATCGGCCCTGATGCCTACTTGCTTGACACCACGGTCGGCCGGGGGGCGCGGGTGTGGTACTCGGTGCTTCGAGGCGCCCAGGTGGGCGACGACGTCGATGTGGGCCCCTACGCGACTCTGCGGCCCGGCACCATCCTTCACACCGGCTCGAAGGCGGGTTCGTTCGTCGAGATCAAGGCGTCGGAGATCGGCGCCGGCAGCAAGGTGCCCCACCTCTCCTACATCGGCGATGCGACGATCGGTGAGAACTCCAACATCGGCGCCGGGACCGTGACCTGCAACTTCGACGGCTTTCGCAAGCACCGGACGGTTATCGGCAGCCGGGTGTTCGTCGGATCCGACACGATGCTGGTGGCTCCGATCGAGTTGGGGGACGACTCGATCACCGGTGCCGGCTCGGTGATCACCAAGGATGTCGCCCCCGGTGCGCTCGCGGTTGAGCGTTCTGCCCAGAAGGAGATCGCTGGCTACTCTGAACGAAGGGCGCGGACAGCCGAATCGGAGGGCGAGTGAAAGGTCTCATGGAGACCAAGAACCGGAAGCGCTTGATGCTCTTCACGGGTTCGGCGAACCCCGGGCTGGCGGAGGAAGTCGCGGCCCTTCTGGATATCGAGGTCGGTTTGGTCGATCTGAAGACCTTCGCCGACGGCGAGATCTCGGTCCGCTACCAGCAGAGCGTTCGTGGCGCCGATTGTTTCGTGCTCCAGAGCCACAGCAACCCGATCAACTTCCATGTCATGGAGCAGTTGATCATGATCGACGCACTGCAGCGGGCGTCGGCCAAGCGGATCACCGCGGTGGTGCCCTACTTCGGCTACTCCCGGCAGGACAAGAAGAGCATGCCGCGCGAGCCGATCTCGGCGCGTCTCATGGCCGACCTCTTCGTGACGGCCGGTGCCGACCGCCTGGTGTCGGTCGATCTGCACTCGCCACAGATTCAGGGCTTCACCACCAAGCCTTTCGACTCGCTCACGGCGCTGCCGATCTTCCGCGAGTACCTCAAGACGAACGGCGAGAAGCCGCTCACCATCGTCTCCCCCGACAGCGGCCGGGTGAAGCAGGCATCGCGTTACGCCCGCCACCTCGACGCAGAAGTGGCGTTCGTGCACAAGCGGCGTCGGGTCGACGTCGCCGACGAGGTGAGTGCCCTCCAGGTGGTGGGCGAGGTGGAGGGTCGACATTGTGTGATCGTCGACGACATGATCGGCACCGCCAGCACCATCGTCCTCGCCGCCGAGCTTCTCGCCGATCGAGGTGCCTTGTCGGTGAGGGCGTTGTCGACTCATGCGATCCTGCCTCCACCCGCCGCCGACCGAATCAAGAACTCTCCCCTCAAGGAGGTTGTGGTTACCAACACCCTCCCGGTCCCCGAGGACGCCGCCGGGCTCCCGAACCTGACCATCCTCTCGATCGCCCCCCTGCTCGCCGACACCCTCAAGGCGATCTTCATGGACACCTCGGTGAGCCAGATATTCATGGGGGAGAATGTGTGACCTCGACGGTCACACATTCTCTCGCCCCAGCCACGGCTCCGGCCACAGCCAGAAATCCAGCCCCGGCTCCGGCTCCGGCCACAGCCAGAATCCTGTTCCGACCCCGCTGCGGTTCCGGCCCGAATCACCTTGTGCCGTTCTGACTGGGGCAGGGGCTGTTGCTGGGGCCTCGACGGCGTAGTCTTCGTCCCATGACTAATAGTGACCTTGACCGCATAATCGAGTCCGCGGCGCGGGCTGGGTTGGAACTGGACGCCGCCGAAGCCGATCGCTGGATGAAGGCGATGGAGGTGGGCAGCGGCCAGAGCGAGATCACACTCGACCACCGCACCGGTGTCTTTGGCCATCGGATGGTCATGCTCGACTTCAGCCCTGACGACCTGGCCTTCTTCCGCTCGGTCGGTGCGCTGGTCGAGATCCCGGACGAGGACGATGTCGAGACGGCGCTCGCCCTCTCCGGTTCAGCCGCCCAGTCCAAGATCCAGGCATATCCCGGTGACTGCGACTACTTCGAGCGGGTGAACATCAAGGCCGCCACTCGCGTCGACGCCTGCCGCCGGACCGCCGAAGTGCTTCGCAAGAAGGTGATCGACAAGATGGAGGGGGACACCTACCGCTTCATCGAGGCCAAGTTCGGCCAATACCCGGTCGATGTGATCCGTGGCGGGTCCCAACTGCGGGCGGGCAGCCCCATTGCTTGGTCGGGCGACGAGATCGCAGCGGGCGAGTTCGTCGTCGAGGATTCCGACGGCAAGGAAGTGACGATCCGCTGGGCCGAGGTGGCGGAGAACCCCGGATGGTGCAAGCTCGATTGGGTTGTCGCCGATCCGGTGCGCAAGCAACTCGCCAACGCCTCCAACATGCTCGACGTGACCTGGGAGGCGCCCGACGGGTCGATCACGCCCCTCGACGGATACCTCGACCCCTACTTCCAGGAGGTTTACCTGAACGCCGAGGAGGTGCCGCTGTTCAGCAAGCTGGCCCAGCACGTCTCGGCCGACGCCCTCGACGAGTACGTTGATTCCCTGGAGAAGGAAGTGCGGAAGTACCTCGCCCGCGACCATCCCAATATCGGCAAGGCCGCCAAGCGCATGTACAACGTGTTTCGAATGAGCGGGCACTATCTGGAAGCGGCCTTTCTCCGGGAGATATTCGACGAGCCCACCACGGCCCTCTATCAGGTCTACGCCGTGGTGCGGACGATTGAGGAGGCGTCCGGGCCGGACTCCACCGTCGACCACAGAGCCGTCCTCGACCAGGTGGACCGCACGATCGTCGATGTGGTCCGGTCACTCGAAGGGGTAGAGGAGGAGGCGATCGTCGCTCAACTCCTGGCGGTGCGCGACGGTGTGCGCGACGGCGGGGTCGATTCGGCAGCGGCCGAACAGGCGCGCGATGCCCTGCTCAACATCGTCAACAACTTCTTCTACGAGAAGATGACGGCCATGCCCGAGGTGCGCGACTACATGGAGTCGATGTCCGACTGAAGACATACGGAAATGGGTCGCAGGACCCATGATGTATCGGCTTGGACCAAGCCGATACATCATCCCGAGGCGAGCCCACTTCCGTATGTCTTTGGACTCTGTGACCATCGAGGTCACCACCGGAGCGGAGGCTGCGGCGGTCGACATCACTTCCGAGGCAGCCCGGTTCGTGTCGGGTCGCGCCGACGGCCTGCTCTCGGTCTTCGTGCCCCATGCCACCGCCGGAGTGGCCATCTTCGAAACGGGAGCCGGCAGTGATCGCGACCTGGTCACTCACCTCGAGACGCTCTTCCCCCGGGACGGCCGTTGGGAGCATCGCCACGGTTCCCCTGGTCACGGTGCAGACCACGTGCTGCCGGCGTTCATCGCCCCGTCCATCACGGTCCCGGTGCTCGACGGCACTCTCCAACTCGGAACGTGGCAGTCGATCGTCCTGGTAGACCCCAACGGTGACAACCCGCAGAGAACGGTCCGCCTCTCGTTCCTCCCGGCCTAGAAACGACTCAGCCCGCAGTCGTGAAGACTGCGGGCTGAGTCTCTCAAGTATTGCGTCTGCTCGGTCCTGCCAATTGCCAATTGCCGATTGCCGGGCCGAGCGAAGCGAGGCCCTTCCTACTTGTCGATCAACACCAGAACGCCGGTGACGACCGCGAGGATCCCGATGATGTCTCCGCTGCTGTCCAACTCGAGCCAACCCATCGTGAACACGCCGAAGAGGATCAGCCAGATCCCCAGGGCCAGATACCAGAACTTGCCGAACTTCACGTTGGCCTCCCCTTTGATCGGTTGTACCGCCGGACACAAGGCTAACGGGTGGCGCCTCCCGATGTCGGGTAATTGGGGGTGGATGGTGGATCGCCGGCCAGGGGTCGGTGGATCGCCCGCGGGGCCGTACCGCGGCACTCGATCCGCTAAGTCTGGCGTTTTCGGTTTCGCCTCGACCCGGAGAGATCCCAACGGGGAACTCGCGCCCTGATTTGCGTGGCAATGCGGTGTAGCGGCACTCGTACTTTGCCAAACCGCTCCCCGGTGAGCGATAATGCCGGTCCGCACAGTTCTTCTGAGGAGTCGTTCCCATGGATCAGGTAAGCCTTCGCGCCGAGCCGCGCACCGTCGCCGGCACTCGGCCCAGCAAGCGCCTCCGCGGCGCGGGCAAGGTTCCTGCCATTCTCTACGGCCGGGGCCTCGACCCGCAGGCCCTGGTGGTGGACCGCCGTGAGCTCTACGCCGTCCTCCACACCGAGGCGGGCTCCAACGCGTTGATCAACCTCGAGGTCGAGGGGACCAAGAAGCCCTTCCTGACCGTCGCCCGCGAGATTCAACGGCACCCGGTCCGGGGCGAGGTCGCCCATCTCGACTTCATCAGCATCTCGCTCGACGTCAAGATCCATGCCGAGGTCGGCATCGAGTTCCACGGCGTGCCCGGGCCGGTGCGGACCGAGGGCGCCCTGGTGGAAACGATCAGGAACTCGGTGATGGTCGAGGCTCTGCCGCTCGACATTCCGGCGCACATCCAACTCGACATCTCCGCGATGGAGGTGGGCGACACCCTCAAGGTCTCGGACCTCGGAGCGATCGCCGGCGTCGAATATCTCGACGATGAAGACGCGTCGATCGTCACTGTGATCATCCCCCGCATCGTCGAAGAAGAGGTCAAGGAGCCGGTGGAGGGCGAGGCTGTCGAGGGTGAGGAAGGGCTCGCCGGTGAAGCAGCCGGGGATGAAGCAGAGGGCGACGACGAGGGCTGACGCCCCGCCGGACCTTCCCACCGTTCAACTGATACCTTCACCTCATGCGCCGTCGCAACCCCGGGGATAGCCCCGTTCTCATCGTGGGTCTCCGCAATCCGGGAGTCAACTATGAAGGCACCCGCCACAACGTCGGCGGGGAGGTCGTCGAGACCCTGGCCGGCGGTGAGACCTTCAAGCGCGCTCCACGGCGGATCCTTGCCGAAGTGGCGACTATGGATTTCGCCGGTCGAAGCGCGGTAGTGGCCATGCCGATCACCTTCATGAACGAGTCGGGCGGTCCCGTGTCCGGCCTCGTCAAGTACTACAAGACCGCCCCCGACGATCTCGTGCTGGTCCACGATGACATCGACCTTCCCTTCGGGAAGCTCAGATTCCAGGGGAGTCGTGGGTCCGGGGGGCACAACGGGGTTTCTTCCGTGATGCGGTCCCTCGGCAGCCGCGAGGTGTGGCGGCTCAAGGTCGGTGTCGGCAGGCCCCCGGGGCGGATGGATCCCGCCGACTTCGTGCTGCGCGCCTTCACCAAGGCGGAGCGTCCCGACATCGATCTTGTGGTGCCGGCCGCGGCGGAAGTGCTGCGCACGTTCCTCACCGCCGGTGCGGACGCCGCCCGCCAGGAAGCAGGCGAAGCGACCCAGCGCCTCGGGCTATGAGTCCCCAGTCCCCAGTCCCCAGTCGCCAGCCAGAATCGGCGTCGATCCTCCGCCTTGCTGGTGACTGGTGACTGGAGACTGGTGACTTATATCGGCGCGATCGATCAGGGGACCACCAGCACCCGGTTTGCGGTGGTGGACGGGGCCGGGCGGATCGTGGCCCTGGATCAGCAGGAGCACCTGCAGCACTATCCGCGACCCGGATGGGTGGAGCACGATGCGGTGGAGATCTGGGAACGCACCCAGCAGGTGATCGCCGGCGGGCTCTCCAAGGCGGGGATCGCCGCGGCCGATCTAGCGGCAGTTGGGATCGCCAACCAGCGCGAGACCACCGTGCTGTGGGACTCGTCGACGGGGGCGCCGCTGGCGCCGGCGATCGTGTGGCAGGACACCCGAACCGACGACCTGGCCCGCCGCCTTGGGGGGGACGCCGGACCTGATCGATTCCGTGCTGAAACCGGTTTGCCGCTGGCCACCTACTTTTCGGGGCCGAAGATGCGGTGGTTGCTGGATGAGACCCCCGGTCTGCCGAATTCTGCCCGGTTCGGGACCATCGACTCCTGGCTCATCTGGAATCTCACCGGACGGCATGTCACCGATCCAACCAACGCCTCCCGCACCATGCTGATGCGCCTCGACACTCCGGGGTGGGATCCTCAGTTGTGCGAGGCGTTTGGGGTTCCCGTGGCGATGCTCCCCGCGATCGAACCCAGCGTGGCGGTCTACGGCACGGGGCGCGGCGTGCTCGAAGGCGTTCCTATCGCCGGGAATCTGGGCGACCAACAGGCGGCGCTGTTCGGACAGATCTGCTTCGAACCCGGCCGGGCCAAGAACACCTACGGCACCGGTTGCTTCCTACTGGCCAATACCGGGGAACAGCCGGTGCATAGTTCGCACGGGTTGCTCACCACCGTCGCCTTCCAGGTGGAAGGGGCCAAGCCCCGGTACGCATTGGAGGGCTCGGTCGCCATCGCCGGTGCCGTCGTGCAGTGGCTGCGGGACAACCTCGGGTTCGTCGAATCGTCGACGAAGATCGAGGACCTGGCACGCTCTGTCGACGACAACGGCGGCGTCTACTTCGTCCCTGCATTCAGCGGACTATTCGCCCCCTGGTGGGATGCGACCGCCCGCGGCACCATCACCGGCCTCACCCGTTACTCCAATGCCGGGCACATCGCCCGTGCCGCCCTCGAGGCGACTGCATTCCAAGCGGCTGATGTCATCGCAGCCATGGAAGCCGACTCGGGCTTCGAGATCTCGACCCTGTTCGTGGACGGAGGCATGGTGGTCAACGACCTGCTCATGCAGTTCCAGGCCGACATCCTGGGACGCCCGGTGGTGCGTCCCACCATCTCCGAGACCACCGTTCTGGGCGCGGCCTACGCCGCCGGATTGGCCGTGGGTTTCTTCGACGGATTCGAGCAGCTGACCCAGTTGTGGGCCGAGGATCGGCGCTGGGAGCCCGCGATGGGTGACGAAGAACGGGCCCGGCTGGTAGGGGAGTGGCACCACGCGGTGCGGCAGACGCTTGCCTAGAAGTGAGTCAAGAGTCAAGAGTCAAGAGTCAAGAGTCAAGAGTCAAGAGTCAAGAGTCA
>JBBDMM010000001.1 GCA_040878325.1 Acidimicrobiia bacterium | reverse complement strand
CCCCCCGCCCCCCCCCCCCCCCCCCCCCCCGGACGTGCCAGCCCACCGAGATAGTGGACAGGCGGTGAAGAGAGCCTCGTCTTGCCGAGGGCGGAAGGCGGAAGGCGGAAGGCCACCTCAACTTGGCTAGCTGCTCGCGTCACCTCGGCCCAAAACCCGCTGCGCCATCCCGTTGAGCAGCTCGAGCACAACCCGGTTTGCTAACAGGGCCGTGATGTCGGAGGTGTCGTAGGCGGGGGCGACTTCGACGACGTCGGCGCCGAGGACGTTGAGGTCGCGGCCGAGGCGGCGGACCGTGTCGAGCAACTCGCGGGCGGTGAGCCCTCCTGGTTCGGGGGTGCCGGTGCCGGGTGCTGCTCCCGGGTCGACCACGTCGATGTCCACCGAAATGAATACACCTTTGGCGCCGTCGGCGGCGTGAGCAACCGCGTCGTCGACCACCGGCCCGAGGCCCCGTTCGACGATCTCGCCCATGAAGAAGGATCGCATCCCCTCGCCCCGCATCCACTCGACCACCGGCGGATCGGGCCAGTACCCCCGCAGCCCGATCTGGACGAAGCGGTGACCGGGCACGGCACCCGATTCGATCAGCCGACGCATCGGCGTTCCGTGTCCCAGAAGCTTTCCGTAGTGGCTCTCGCCGGTGTCGGCGTGGGCGTCGAAATGGATGAGGGCGATCTCGCCGTGGCCGTGGACGTCGGCCACCCCACCGGCGTCGGGGAAAGTGATGGTGTGATCGCCGCCCAGCACGACGGGAACCGCCCCCGCCCCAGCGACGGTCGACACGACAGCGCGGATCCGATCGATGCTCTCTTCCATGTATCCGGTAAGCACGTGCACATCCCCGATGTCGACCACGCCGAGCACTTCGAGCGGATCGATCCCGGTGTCGAGGTGAGGCCGCTTCCCATCGGGGTCGAGGTAATCGGCCTCACGAATCGCCTTCGGTCCGAAGCGGGCGCCGGGCCGGTTGGTGGTCCCCCAGTCGAGCGGAGCGCCGAGGATCACCACCGCGGCATCGCCGATCTCCCCAATCTCCCGCCGAGGCACCCCCACGAACGAAGACCGCGCAGAGAAAGAGGTGTAATCGAAGCCGACCTTGAGGAGAGGCTAGGGGAGTCTCCAGTCTCCAGTCTCCAGACTGGCCTTCCGCCTTCCGCCTTCCGCCTTCAGCAAGAGCGGACGCGACCTTCCGGCGAATTGCGAATTGCGAATTGCGAATTGCGAATTGCGAATTGCGAATGCTGCCCTTGGCGGCCGACAATCGCTCCATGGACATCGCGGTCAATCTGGTCGAGACCTATTTGCGGCTCAATGGGTATCTGACGCTCAGTGAGTTCGAGGTGCAGGCGCGTCGGGTTGATGGGGAATTCGAGTCGATCACCGACATCGACATCATGGCGTTGCGCTTCCCCGGAAAGATCTACGCGGGCGATCCGCACGACGAGCCCGACACCCGGCTGCTTCTCCTCGATGATCCCGAACTGCGGCTCGAGCCGGGCCAGATCGATGTGGTGATCGGCGAGGTGAAGCAGAGTGAAGCCGAGTTCAACCCGGGGATCCGCGACCACAAGGTGCTACACCAGATGCTGCGCCGCATCGAGTGGTTGTTCACCGTCGAACTGACGTCGATCGTCGACGACCTGTCGTCCGCGAAGCTGTGCGTGGCGCCCGCTCGGGGTGGCGGCGAGGTCAGGGTGCGGCTGGTGGCGTTCGGACGGGCGCCGCACTGTGACCTTCATACGATGACCCACGCTCACATGGTGCAGACGCTGATGCGGTTCTTCTCGGGTACCGACCTGGCGTTCCGCCCGGTGCAATTCCGCGACCCGGCGCCGGCGATGCTCAGCCTGCTGTTGAAGAGCGGCTTCGAGGTCACACCGCGGGGTCTCGACGCCCCGCCCGAGGCCTAGGCCGGCTCAGGCCTCGTCGTGGCGCCAGAGGCCGAGACCGGTGGTCTCGTCGAATTGGCGCATCGGGGGGTCACCGATGAGTTCCTCCACCCGCACCTCGAGCGACCAGACCTCGCAGCCGGTGTTGAGGTGGCCGCCGAATGCCTTGCCGTCCTCGTCCGAGAAGACCGCGTGGGTGTGAACGAAGGGCTTGCCGTCGAGAAGCGAGACGTTCCCGACCCCCGACAGGACCTCGAGATGATGGTCGATGGTGAAGTCCTGGTATTCGAGGCGGTTCTGGTCGTAGTAGCGCAGCGACGCCTTGCGCACCGCCCCCAGGTAGCTGATCCACGCCACCGAGATCCCGTGCTCGGTCACGAATCGGGTGATCTCGTGAACGATGTCGTCGCCTGCCTCGAGCCTGAAGAGATGGGTGGTGCCCGACTCGAAGCGGCGATGAGCCTTCATCCCGCCGCCTTCACCAGTGCCGCCGCGCGCTCCGGATCGACCGGGGCAGTGCTCAGGCCGGCTTCCTTGACCGATGTGCCGACGATGACGCCCGAGCAGACCTCCAGGAGTTCTCCGACCGTGGCGGCGTCGACTCCCGATCCGACGAACAACGGTGCATCAGGAACCACCTTGCGGATCTCGTGCAGCCGGTCGAAGTCGACCGGATGGCCGGTTCCGCTGCCGCTGGCCACGATCCCGTCGGCACCGCCCCGCTCCCACAGGTCGCGGGCGGCCTGGGCCAGGGTGAGGCCGGGCGGGGGGACCGCATGTTTCACGAACACGTCGGCGAGCACCTGAAGGGTCGGATGGACTGCTGCTCGCAGCCGGGCCACTTCGGCGGGGCGCCCGGTGATGGGCCCCTGGTCGGTGCTCATCGTGCCGGCAAGGACGTTCACTCTGATGAACGACGCTCCGGACGCCGCCGCGACGGCGACTGCGGCGAGGGCGTCGTTTCGCAACACGTTGATCCCGAGGGGCAGGTCCACCGCCTCGCGGATCGCGGTGGCTACCCGCGTCATTGCGGCCACCGTGACCTTGGGCACATCGTCGGCGAAGAAGGGGGCATCGCCGAAGTTCTCCATCATCAGAGCGTCGAATCCGGCGTCGGCGAGGCGGCGGGCGTCGAGCAGTGCACCGGCGAGCGTCGAGTCGAGATCGCCGTCGAAGCGGGGCGCTCCGGGCAGCGGGCCGACGTGCACCATGCCGATGAGCCGCCAGTGCCCGAGCGAAGGCGCCCTCATACGAAGATGCCGGCCACCTCGAGCGCCATCTCGGCCACCTCACCGGTCGCGGCGAGCGATTCCGACTTGGCGGGGTCGAGACGGCCGACCACCAGGCGGCACCATTCGCCCGCCTGGCCCCGAATCACCTGATCGCCGCCTTCGGGTCCGAACACCCACCGGGCGTACGCCGGGCCGGTGACCTCGACCCGGACTGGCTCATAGTGCTCGCCGGCAGCCTTGAAGGCATGGGGGAGGGTCGCCCACCCGAGCCAGGCGATGTGGCGCAAGCGGGGGGTATCGACGATCTCCTTGTCGAGGCCCTCGAGGATCGCCAGGCCCCGGGCCCAGGTCTCGGCGAGTCGCAGCGTCGCAAACGACCGCGCACTCACCTTGCCCTCGACCCAGGTAACCCGGTCGGTGGGCTTCATCCTGCTGAGGGCGTCGACGACGTCGGCCCGGGCGAACCGCCACCATTCGATGACTTCCTGCGGCCGCTTGCCCTTGGCCTTGGCCGCCCCCGCCTTCACGAAGGCGTCGAGGTCGTCGTAGGAAGCGAGTTCCTTGCGCACCGTGCGGTCCCCGGCGAGGGCGCGGGCGGCGTGCTGTTCCTCCCACGCGAGGATGGCGATCGCCTCTTGGACTGTGTTCCCCTCGACGCGCTTCTTCCAGTCTCGATCTGGAGCGCGTTGCAGCGACTGATCGAGGCCCTGTTGCTCGGCGACGAGGTCGGCCAGGATTTCCCGCATGAACCCTGAAGATTAATCCGCCCCAGGGGCCCCGGACTCGGCCACCGCATCATTGACCGTGTCGAGCAGCAACCTGAGCCTTCCCAGGCTCCGCCGGTCGAAGTGCAAACGCAGGCGGGGGAGGTCGACATGGTCGTTGTCGGCGATCTCGGCGTCGCTGGGTTCCACCGACTCGATCCGCCCTGAAGCGAGCACGTCGGAGTATTCGTCGTTCAGGCGCTGCACGAGCGCGTCATCGGGTGGGGTCCGGAGTCGCAGGACCAGCCGATCGCCGACAAACCGCTGCGAGTGATAGTTGGCGTAGAAGTGGGTGATCTCGCGGGCGGCGACATCGAGGTCGTGGGTGTGGGTGAAGAGGGCGAGATCGTCGGGGGCGATCATGCCCCGCTCGATGAGAGTCCCTCGCACGAAGTCCAGCCATCCCTTCCAATAGTCGAAGCCTGGTGCCTCGAGGAGGACGATCGGATGGATTGTGGTCTTCCCGGTCTGGGTGAGGGTCAGCAGTTCGAACGTCTCGTCCTGCGTTCCGAAACCGCCCGGGAAGAGGGCGAATGCGTGCGACTCCTTGAGGAACATCAGCTTCCGCGTGAAGAAGTACTTGAAGTTGATGAGCCGGGCGTCGTCCACGTAGGGGTTCGCCGCAGCCTCGAACGGCAGCCTGATGTTCACCCCGAACGAGAATTCCCCGCCGGCGCCGCGGTTGGCGGCCTCCATGATCCCGGGGCCGGCCCCGGTGACGACCATCCACTTCTCGACTTCAACCATCCGTTCGGCAAAGTCGGCCGCCAGTTGGTAGTTGGCATGCTCGGGACCCGTGCGGGCCGATCCGAAGACGGACACCTTGGGGATGTGCCGGTACTGGGAGAACACCAGGAAGGCGAACCGCAACTCCTTGAGCGCGCTGTTGAGCAGTTTCAGGTCACCCCGGCTGGCCCGGTCACGGCCGAGTTTGAGCGAGGTGACGATCAACTCCGAGATCAAGTCGAGGTCGTTGTCGTCGTGGTGTTCGAGCACCTCGGCCGCAAGCGCGGCAATCCGAGCGTCCAGCTCCGGATCACCGAGGTCGTAACGGGGCATGGGGGGGAAGGTAGTCGGCAGTCGCCAGTCGCCAGTCTCCAGTCTCCAGGAAGAAGGGCCTTCCGCCTTCCGCCTTCCGCCTTCCGCAAGACTCAGCTCGACGGGTCCGACGCTTCGAACGCGTTCTGCCAATCGCCAATCGCCAATCGCGGGAGGTCGCCGACGGCGGCCGACCTTGCCAGACTCATTCCATGACCATCTCCCGCCTCCATCAGGTGGCGCAGCGGGCTGAGGATTTCGAGCGGGCGATCGCGTTCTACCGCGACACTCTGGGGCTGCGCTTCATTGCTTCGTTCGATCCACCGGGGCTGGCGTTCTTCGACCTGGGGGACACCCGCCTCCTGATCGAGCGGGGGGCACCATCGGCACTGCTCTACCTCGCGGTCGACGACATCGACGCCGAGTACGCCGCCCTCCGCGATGCCGGAGTGGAAGTGACCGACGCCCCCCACATGATCTTCCGCGACGCCGACGGCACCTTCGGCGCCGCCGGCACCGAGGAGTGGATGGCCTTCTTCAAGGACTCAGAGGGGAATGTGGTAGGTCTCGTAGAGAGGAGGGCTTGACCGCCATCCGCGATGCGCGATGCGCGATGCGCAACCCGCCAGCCCTGTGAAGCGCGTTCACCTGCTTCAGACTGGAGACTGGAGACTGGAGACTGGCGACTGAGGACTACTTCTTGAACGGTGGCCCTTCTGGGCCTCGTCTTGCTACTGCTGACCACACTGTTTCGTAGTGGTCGAGGTCGTAGGGGTCGATGTGGCTGAGGACGAACTCTTCCCAGGTGCGGCGGAGGGGATCCTCGTCGTCGGCATACATCCACAACCCGGCCGGAATCCGGTCGAGCACGGTCCGCAGGCTCATCGGGGTTCCCACCCGGGTGCGGGCATCCGACGCGGTGAAGGACTCGTTCACCTCGATGGCGAGCCGGGCGATCGTCTTCACGAAGGGCGCGTGGAGCTTCGGATAGCGGCGTTCCAGCATCGCCTCGGTCTGCTCGACATCGGGGAAGTGCTTCTCCCAGATGACCCACCGGTCGGCGAACGCTTTGTTGAGGGTCTGGGTCCCGGCGTAGTCGCGTAGATCGGTGGGATTCAGCGTGCCGAAGATCCGCGTGTCGTCGCGCAGATGGACGGTCTCCCCGGTGGGGAGGTCGAGGGCCTGGTACCGATCGAGCAGTGCATGCAGGGCGAACAGCGTTTCGGCCCCGGCGGCGTTCAGCTCAGAGAGGTTGATGAGGGCGGGCCCGCGCAGTGCCCGGGTGATGTCGCCGTCCTCCCACCGGCTCTCGGTGCCTCCACGGCCGTCGCCGTGGAGCTTGACCGACCCGATCAGGGTGATGTCACGCACCTCTCCGGTGAGCGGGATCCGGTAGTACGGCATCCGCAGCATCGCCGCGAACTGCTCGAGGTCGTGGTCCTTGCCGGTGCCCATGTGGCCGCGGAGCGCGAGGTGGAGCGGCGTGTCGACCAGGCCGGCACGCCGCACCTGCTCGATCGCGGCGAGGCGGTACAACATGCCGAGGTCGACATAGTTGGGGTCGGCCTCCGGGATCTTGCCGGCTCGCTGATCGTGGTCGGGGATGTCGGCAGGCACCTCGAACGCGGTGAGCTGGATCACCTTGCCCCGTCCGGTTGGGTCGACGAACTTCACTTTCTCAGGCACTGTTGCTCCTTGTCATCTCACGGCGTTCGGACAGCAAGCTCTCGTGGGCCCACCAGGTGTCGCCCCCCGAGAGGGCGATGCTCTTGCGAAGGGCCGAGCGGACCCCGTCGATCATCGCCTTGGTCAATTCTTCCGGTCGGCCCACCACCTGGCGGCGTGAATAGGCGGCTTCGACCGTGGCGTCCCCGATGCCGATTCCCAGAACGGTGGTACCCGAGGCTTCCACCGCATCGACTGACGCCGCCAGGGTCTCCACCGAGCCGCGGGTCATCCCGTCGGCGAGCACCACCAGCATCCGCACCTGGGCGCTGCGGCGGGCGAGGCGCTCGGCCGCGTGGCTCACGTTCAACTCGTCGACGTTGGCTGCCTTCTCGAACATCGAGACAGGCGGTGACCCGGTCGGATCCTTTCGGGCGACGGTGGCGGCTTCGGCCGGGCGGGCCGCGGTCCAGAAGAGTCCGGCGAGGCTCGGCTCGGCCGACTCCCACCGCTGATCGAAGGTCTTGACGAGGTAGTGATTGATGGTTCGGGTGAGGCGGTCGGCGGCGCCGCCCTGGCTACGGCGCAGGGCTCCCCGGGTCTGGTTGAGGCGGTCGACATAGCTGCGTTCGCTGTCGTCGACCCGGGAGGCAAACGCCCGGTTGAACAGTGCCACCTCGAACTCCACCTGCAACTCGTCACAGAGTCGGGCGAGGGTCCATGCCCCGAGGGTGGCGGCCGCCATCGCCCACGGGGCCTTCAGCCCGCCCGGGAGCGGCCGCGGCTGCAACATGCTGGCTGACCCATCGACCAGGAGGCTCACCGCATAGGCGCGGCGGGTGGGGAGCGACCGCCGCTCGAACATCCGCTGATACAGGCCCGCGCCCAGGAACAGGGCGGCGTGTGGGGACAGGTCGCCGGCGTCGTAGCCCGACCGGAGGCCGCGCCGCTGATTGGCGACGAACAGCGGATAAAGCTCACCGGAGATGTGACGGGGGGCCACATCCCACTTGCGGGCGGCCTCATCGATGGCATCTCGCCCGTTGGATGCGAACGCGGTGAATCGGTCTGGCATGGCCGAGACGATCAGCCGTCCGCTCTGGCCCGTCGGGAGGTACACGTCAGGCCCTTCCGAAACCCGCAGGATCTGGTCGGTGGCGGGGTCACCAGCCTCGTCGATGTCGGCTTTCGTGCCCCTCTCGGCCGCCATCGCCTGGGCGGAACGCTTGGTGGCGTCGTACGACTCGGCGTCGCGCAGGATCGGCGTGATGATCCGTACACCGTCAACGCCCTCGTCGATGCGGTCCCGGTCGACTTCCTCGCGCGCCTCGGTCTGGGTCGGGGTCTCGGTGGTGGATGCCTCGGTGAGCAGCCCATGCAGGCGGGCGATCGCCAGCAGGGCGAGCCCGATCCCGGCCGTCTCCCAGGGACCGTCTGCGGCTTGAGCCTGTTCGATGAGGTCCCGGGACTCCTCGAGGGCGGTGGCCACCGGCGTATCGGACAGGCCCTGGAGGGTGTCGACGTCCTGGTAAGCGCCCACCGCGAGAAAGCAGCAGAGGGCGAACTGCCCCATGGGGCGCGCCTTCCCCATCGCTCCCGGAATCGAAGCGCGGTAGAGGTCCCCGAGCACCGAACGGGCGCCCGGATAGATGCCAAGATGCTGAGCCTCCTGGCGGGCGTCTTCGATGGCGAGGAACATCGCTTCGGCGGCCGGGCCTCCGGCCCGGTCGACGGCATCGAGCAGCGTCACCGGATCCTCCGGGAGTGGCTCATCGAGGTCGGGGAACCATTCCGGGGGGAGGGGCCGCTTCTCGTCGAGGTCGGTGGCAACCAGGTGCACCACCTCGTGGAGTGCAGATGCCAGGGCTACTTCGGAGGGCGTGACGGGTGCCCTGCGGGCGTAGGCCGCCTGGAAAATGCCTGGGTCCATAACGATCTCCCCGGCGTCCGCCACCGTCCGCGAACCGAGGCGGACCCGCAATTCGTCGTTGTCGGCCAACGAGCGGGCGAAGCGGGTCACCGCCGGAGCGACCCTTTGATACCGGGCGACCACCGCCTCGACTGCCCGCTCTTCTGGGGGCAGTATCTCGGTCAGCAGGGCTTCATCTCGGGCGCGCACAGCCGCTCATTGTCTCATGAAGTGCTGTGCCCGGTCGCCTCTCAGCCGCCAGGCCAACCGGTTACACTCCATTGTTCTGGGTCGCGGTCCACTGCCGGCGGCCGGCTCCCAATATGGAGGGGAAACAACTAATGAATCGATTCACGAAGATGCGGCACCTCGGTGTGTTGCTCGTGGTGTTTGCGCTGTTTGCCGCCGCCTGCGGCGACGACGATGCCACCACGACGACCACCGGCGCGGCCGCTACCACTACCACCGCTGCGGCGACCACGACCACCGCGGGAGAAGCATTCCCGCCGGAGGCTGGTCCTGCCGGCGGAGTGCTGATCGAGGCCGGTGCACCGGTCGAGATCCGCGCCCTGCAGGCCATCAGCGGCGAGGTCGCCTTCCTTGGCATCGACCAGCAGCGAGGGATCGAACTCGCGATAGAAGACTTCGGCGACGTCCACGGTCACGCGGTCAACCTCGGCACCGTCGAGGACGATCTGTGCCTGGGCGAGGGCGGCGGCGCCGGTGCCACCGTCATTTCGGCGCAGCCTGGAGTCTTGGGCGTCATCGGGACGACCTGCTCGGGTGCTGCGGTGCCGGCGATGGCGATCTTCAATGAAGCCGGAATCGTGATGATCTCGGGTTCCAACACGGGCCCGTCACTCACCTCCGACTTCCAGGGGAACGCCGGGGAGAACTACTTCCCGTTCTACCTGCGCACGGCGCACAACGACCTGATCCAGGGCGGCGCGGCGGCTCTGTTCGCCTTCGACGTGCTTGGACTCACGAACATGTGCACCATCCACGACGGTGACCCCTATACCAGCGGCCTCGCCGGTGCCTTCGGCGCCGCGTTCGAGACCCTTGGTGGGGAAATCTCGGTGGCCACCTCGATCAACAAGGGCGACACCGACATGGTGCCCGTCCTGACCGAGTGCGCCAATGGTGCACCCGAAGGGATCTACTTCCCGATCTTCCAGCCTGAGGGTGACTTCATCCTTCAGCAGCGGGGCGGGGTTGCCGGTCTTGAGGAAGTGGTGATGTACGGCGCCGATGGCCTGATCACCCCGGACCTGTTCTCGCTGCCTGAGGCCGCGGGCGCGTACTTCTCGGGTCCGGATCTCGGGTTCGAAGGCAACGCCGGTTTCACCGGTGAGAGCTACACGAACCTGGTGGCCCGTTACGAGGCCGCCTACGGCGAGGCCCCGGTGGCCGCGTTCCATGCCCACACCTATGACGCGACGATGATGCTGCTCAATGCCATCGCGTCGGTCGGGGTGCAGGGTCCGAACGGCGAGCTGTGGGTCGACCGTCAGGAACTGCGCGACTTCCTGTATGCGACGGTGGACTTCCCCGGCGTGACGGGAACGCTCAGCTGCGACGCGTTCGGTGACTGCGGCGCCAACACGGTGTCCGTGGTCCTGAACGAGGATCCGACGGATCCTCAGGCGGGTATCGCCAACGTCGTGTTCCGTGCCGGCAAGGGCGCTGGCGGCGAAGTCGTCGTCATCGACTCCTGATCGGCTGATTGACCGGGTGGAGACCCGGCACCCTCGGGTGCCGGGTCTCTGCTCACCCAGATCCGATGCAACTGCTCAAGCCCCGAAGCTTCCGTTTCAGTTGGGTCGACACGTTCCTGTGGGCGATCCGCATCGGCGCGCTCGTCTTCATCGTCGTGGGTGTGCTGGGGACCGTTTCGAAGGCGGTCGACGGTGAGGGGCTCACCGCGCAAGCGTGGCGGGAGCTGGTTGTCACCGGGCTCGCCCAGGGGTCGATGTACGGCCTGATCGCCCTCGGATACTCGATGGTGTACGGCGTGCTCGGGTTCATCAACTTCGCCCACGGCGAGGTGTTCATGAGCGGGGCGGTGACCGGATTCTTCGCCGCCAATGCGCTGGCCGACGCCGGGGTCTGGGACAGCCAGCCAATCGTTGGCCTCGGTGTCACCATCCTGGTCTCGATGGCCACCTCGATGCTGGTGGCGGTGCTGATCGAGCGGCTCGCCTACCGGCCGCTTCGCGGCGCCCCGCGTCTCATCCCGCTGATCACTTCGATCGGGATGTCCTTCTTCGTCCAGTACACCTTCCGCGGGCTGTTCGGCGAGAGTTTCAAGAGCTATCCCGTCCTGCCCACGGTGATGCAGGGGCGGATTTCCCTACTCGGCATCGAAATCCTCAAGACGCAGTTGGTAGTGATCATCGTGGCTGCGGTGGCGATGGCCGGCCTCTACACCTATGTAACCCGGACCCGGATGGGCCGGGCGATGCGGGCGATCGCCGAAGACCGTGAGATCGCCGCACTGATGGGGGTCAATGTCGATCGGGTGATCGCCCTCACTTTCGCCGTGGGCGGGGCGATGGCGGGCGTCGCCGGTGTCCTGTGGGCACTCTTGTTCCGCCAGGTCTACTTCCTCACCGGATTCCTGCCGGGGATCAAGGCCTTCACCGCCGCGGTGCTCGGCGGCATCGGCAACATGGCCGGGGCGTATGTCGGCGGGCTCGCCCTCGGCCTGTTCGAATCCTTGGGGCCGCTGCTGGTCCTCGACGGCTGGGACATCCCCTCGGTGAGCCAGTTGAAGGATGTGGTGGCTTTCAGCGCCCTCGTGCTCATCCTCATTTTCCGCCCGACCGGCCTTCTCGGTGAACGGCTCGCAGTAGAGGAGCGCGGCTGATGGCTGTCTCCGAAGCGCCCCCGGTCGACCGGCGCAAAGTGCTGCGGGCGGGCCTTCTCGGTGGGCTCGGTTTCGTGTTTGTCTCGACCATCGGCATGGTCGAGACTTTCTCGACAAAGAACGTCATCGACCCGATCCTGAGCCTCGGATACACGGTGCTGATGAGCATCGCGGTGTGGACCGGGTACCGGGGAGCGAAGGCGGCCGCCGTCGATCGTGAGGCGAGAGCGGCAGAACGGATTCTCTCCGGGGCCGCCGCCGGTTTGGTCGGTGGCCTGGTCGGCGCCATCTACGTGGTCTGGATCAACACCTTCGTGGTGCGCGAGGTTCTCAGCAACATCTCGCCCCGGCTGATCGAACTGCTCAACTTCGGCGGCGGGATGGGGTCGGGGATCACCCTGGCCATCGTCGGTGGGTTGGTGGGTGGAGCGGTCGGCGCCCTGCTGTCGCTGGCCTCCCCGCTGATGCGGCGCGCCTTGATCGGCGCGTTCCTGTGGGTGTTGATCGTGGGGTTCCTCGAGGTGGTGATCAGCCAGATCCTCCGTGAGCTCCACCTGGGTTTCATCGTCGGGCTGGCGATCCCCTCCGTCGCCGCTTTGGTACTGGGGCGGTTCCTGCAGCGGGGTCCGGCGCTCGTTTTCGGGCTGCTCGCTGCGGTGGCGCTCGGTATCTATTCCGCCATCAACCTCGAGAGCGTCGGCCTGAGCATGACCTTCCTGATCGACTTCCTGTACGAGAGCAGGGTGGGTGGCCGGGCGTTGACCACCCCGGCGGCGGCGGTGATCTTCGTGCTGGCTTTTGTCCTGGTGGTGGTCACCGAACGGCCCCGCAAGCGGGCTCGAGCGCGAATCGCCGCGATGGACCCAGAGGAGCGCCAGCGCTGGCTGTTCGGGGGCGTCGCGGTGTTCCTCGGCCTTGGCATCTTCCTCCCGATGCTCCTCGGCAGCGTCGTCAACGAGTTGTTGGCGACGACAGGGATCTTCTTGCTGATGGGCCTCGGGTTGAACATCGTGATCGGCTATGCCGGCCTGCTCGACCTGGGATATGTGGCGTTCTTCGCGGTCGGCGCCTACACGACCGCGATCCTCACATCTCCATTGTCGAAGGTCTCCTTCGATTGGGGCTTCATCGCCACGCCCCTCAACTTCTGGGAGGCGATGCCCTTTGTGATCGTCGCCGCCGCCATCGCCGGCATCATCGTGGGCACACCGGTCATCCGCATGCGGGGCGACTACCTGGCAATCGTCACCCTGGGATTCGGAGAGATCGCCCGAATCCTCTTCCTCTCCGACTGGCTCAGCGGCACCACCGGCGGCGCGCAGGGCATCTCACGGATCCCATCGATCCCCCTCGGGTTCACCGAGATCAAGGGCACCGATCAACAGATGATCTTCTATGCGGTGTTCTTCTTCGTTCTCATCGCGGCCTACATCTCGTGGCGGCTCCAGGACTCTCGCATCGGGCGGTCGTGGATGGCCATGCGCGAGGACGAGCAGGTTGCCGAGACGATGGGCGTCAACATCGTCCGGGCCAAGCTGCAAGCGTTCGTAATCGGAGCGATCATCGCCTCCTTCAGCGGCGCAGTGTTCGCAGTCAAATTCGGGACGATCTTCCCTGCGTCGTTCTCCCTGATCGTGTCGATCACCGTCCTGGTGGTCATCATCGTCGGCGGCATGGGCAACATCCCTGGTGTTGCGGTCGGCGCGTTGGTGATGATCGGAGTGCTGGGGGGACGCAACTCACCCGGCCTGCTGCGCGAGTTCGAGGGCTTCAAACTCCTCATCTACGGCGCTCTGCTGATCTTGATGATGCTCAAGCGTCCTGAGGGGCTCTTGCCCAGCCGGCGGCGCGCCCGTGAGTTGCACCAGGATGAGGCCTTGCAGGATGTCTGGTTGCGCGCCGCGGCAGCAGGCGAGCACGACGAGGACGGGTCCTGATGGCTCTCCTCGAAACGATCGGGCTTCGCAAAGGGTTTGGCGGCGTGGCGGCGATCGCCGGACTCGACTTCCATGTCGACCAGGGCGAGATCGTGTCGGTGATCGGGCCGAACGGCGCCGGCAAGACCACCTTCTTCAACCTGATCACGGGTATGGCCCGCCCGGACTCCGGCAAGGTGATGTTCGACGGTGAGAGCATCGTCGGCCTCACCCCTGACTCGTTGACGCGTCTGGGTATCGCTCGCACCTTCCAGAACGTCCGCCTCTTCCCCAACATGACGGTGCTGGAGAATGTGATGGTCGCCCAGCACTGCCGCACCTCCAAGGGGGTGTTCGCCGCACTCCTCCAGACGCGGGGATTCCGCGATGAGGAGAAGGAGATCGAGGAACGGGCGCGCGACGTGCTTTCTTTCTTCGGTACCAGGCTCACCGGGTATCGCCACGACCAGCCCGCGTTCATGCTGTCGTACGCCAACCGCCGGCGCCTCGAGATCGCTCGCGCCATCGCCACCCAGCCCAAGCTGATCCTGCTGGACGAGCCCACCGCCGGCATGAACCCCCGCGAGACCGCTGAGCTCACCGGGTTGATCGGCCAGCTCCGTGACATCAAGGGCCTCACCGTGGTGGTGATCGAACACGAGATGAAAGTTGTCCGTGATGTCTCCGATCGGGTGGTGGTGCTCGACCACGGGGTGAAGATCGCCGAAGGGCGCTACGCGGAAGTCACTTCCAACCCAGACGTGATCGAGGCGTACCTGGGTCGGCCCACCGGGGGTGACGAATGAGCGCCCCCGTCCTCGAGTTCCGCGACGTCAACACCTACTACGGCCCGGTCCACTCGCTGAAGAACGTCAACCTTCGTATCGACGCCGGGGAGATCGTCTGCCTCCTCGGGGGCAATGCCTCCGGCAAGACCACCACTCTCAAGACAATCCTCGGGATGGTGATCCCCGCCTCGGGCGAGGTGCTGATCGACGGGGACATCATGACCAATAGCCCCACCAGCGAGCGGGTCGAGCGAGGGGTTTCGATGGTGCCCGAGAACCGGCGCCTCTTCAAGCGGATGTCGGTGCGCGAGAACCTCGAGATCGGGGCGTTCCTCCGCAACGACAAGGATGGCATCGAGGAGGACCTGGAGCGGATCTTCGAATTGTTCCCCAGGGTGAAGGAGCGGCTCGGCCAAAAGGCGGGGACCCTCTCGGGGGGTGAGCAGCAGATGGTGGCAGTGGGTCGAGCGCTGATGGCGCGCCCCAAGGTTCTGCTGATGGACGAGCCGTCGATGGGCCTGGCGCCGGTGTTGGTCGCGCAGAGCTTCGAGATCATCCAGCAAATCAACGCGGCCGGGACCACCGTGTTCGTGGTCGAGCAGAACGCCAACATGGCCCTCTCGATCGCCGACCGCGGCTACGTGTTACAGACAGGGCAGATAGTCCTAGCCGACACAGCGAAAGGCCTGCTGGCCAATCCCGAGATGAGGGCGGCGTATTTGGGCGAGGTGGAGTAGGCAGGAAGTCTCCAGTCACCAGTCTCCAGTCTCCAGTCAGACCCCTTGACCTGGCCCGCGGGTTGTGACATGAAACAGGCATGCGTGACTACCGGCAGCTCAAAGTCTGGGAGCGGTCGCACGCCCTGACACTTCGCTCATACTTGGTCACCGGGGCGTATCCACCCGACGAGCGGTTCGGACTCGTGTCGCAGACGCGCCGGTCGGTGTCGTCGATTCCGATGAATATCGCCGAAGGTTCGGGGCGGATGACGCGTGCCGACTATTCCCGGTTCATCGGGTACGCCTCGGCGTCATGCAACGAAGCCGAATACCAGCTCCTCCTGGGTCGAGATCTTGGATATCTGGCAGATTCGGATTTCGAGGCTATGAGCCAGGAATTGTCGGAGCTGCGAGCCATGCTGACAAGCCTCCAGCGGACTCTCTTGAGGACATCAGCCAGCAGCTGATGAGCGGAACTGGAGACTGGAGACTCTGGACGATGGGTACCATCGTCCAGCCATGGACCACCTCCTCACCGTTCTTCCCAATGGTTTGCGTGTGATCACCGAGACCATGCCTTCGGTGCGGTCGGTGGCTGTGGGGTGTTGGGTGGATACGGGGAGCCGTGACGAGATCGGTGCTGAGGCCGGTTGCTCGCACTTTCTCGAGCACTTGCTCTTCAAGGGGACCGAACTACTGGGTGCCCGCGAGATCGCCGAGGCTTTTGATTCGGTCGGCGCTCGCTCCAATGCCTTCACCTCGAAGGAGTACACCTGTTATTGGGCGCAGTTGCGCGACGAGGATGTCTCCATGGGTCTCGGTCTGCTCTCCGAGATGCTTCAGCGCCCGTCCTTCCGTGCGGACGACATCGCCTCCGAGTCGAACGTGGTCCTCGAAGAGATCAACATGAACGAGGACGACCCGTCCGACGTCGCCCACGATCAGTTCGCGCAGGCGCTGTGGGACCAGCACGTTCTGGCGAAGCCGGTGCTGGGCACCCGAGAGTCGATCAACGCAATGGGTCGAGAAGTCATCTCGGAGTATTGGTCACGGCGCTATCACCCTTCCACGGTGGTGATCGCCGCCGCCGGGCACATCGACCACGACGAGGTGGTCAAGATGGCCGCCGATCGGTTCGGCACCTGGGACGGCACCGTGCCCGGACGCGACCTGGAGCCTCCGACGATGAGGTCGAACGTTGAAGTGGTGCGCCGCGACACCGAGCAGGCCCACCTGGTCATCGGGGGCGAGGCGCTCACCCGCGGCGACGACCGCCGATTCGCCTTCGGGATCCTCAACCATGTCCTCGGCGGCGGCATGTCGAGCCGCCTGTTCCGGGAGATCCGGGAAGAGCGCGGTCTGGCCTACGCGGTGTACGCCTTCCGGATGCCGTACGCCGACTCCGGTGCCTTTGGCGTCTACGTGGGCACTACTCCGACCCAGACCCAGCAGGTACTCGAACTGATCCGGGCGGAACTCGGCCAACTGATCGAGTGGGGGATCACGCCCGAGGAACTGGACCGCGCCAAAGGCAACATGAAGGGATCCCTTGCCCTGTCGATGGAGGACACCAACAGCCGGATGGTGCGGTTGGGCCGGCATGAGCTGACCGGTGTTCCCCACCTCTCCCTCGACGAGACCGTGGCCAGCATCGACGCGGTGAGCCTCGAGGATGTCCACGCGGTCGCCAAAGAGGTCTATTCAGGCCCGTACGTCATCGGCGCCGTCGGCCCCTTCGACGCCGCCGACCTGGAAACGTACGTGGCATGACACGCGTCGCCGTATCCGGGGCGGGCGGCCGGATGGGCCGCCTCGTCATCGAGACGGTTGCTGGGGAGCCCGACCTCGAACTGGTGGCGGCGTTCGATCCTTCCCACGCCGGCGAGACCATCTCCGGGGTCGTCGTCGCATCGGATCCCGTCGTCGTCGGCGAGGCCGAGGTGGTCGTCGAGTTCACGATGCCTGACGTGGTGATGCCCAACCTGGCAGCGTGGCGCGATCTCGGAGTCCACGCGGTGGTGGGCACCTCCGGATTCGACGCGGCCCGGATCGCAGCCCTCAGGGAACAGTGGGGGGGCGGGCCGCCCAATTGCCTGGTGGTTCCCAACTTCTCCATCGGGGCGATCCTGATGATGCGGTTCGCCGAACTCGCCGCCCCGCACTTTTCCGCTTCGGAGATCGTCGAACTGCATCACGACAAGAAAGCGGATGCCCCCTCGGGGACGGCCATCACCACCGCAGCGCGGATCACCGAAGCCGGGGGCCGTCAGGAGCGCACGGTCGAATCGGAGGAGCTGCTTCCCGGTGCGCGCGGTGCGGCGGCCGGCCCCCGCATCCACTCGATTCGCCTGCCGGGGATGCTTGCCCATCAAGAGGTGCTGTTCGGCTCCCCCGGCGAAACCCTGACCATCCGCCACGACACCACCGACCGGGCATCATTCATGCCAGGAGTCCTGCTCGCCATCCGATCGGTGGCCGGACTACCCGATCCAGTGACGGTGGGTTTGGAGGGGTTGTTGGGGATTTGAGGCCAGTCCCCAGTCTCCAGTCTCCAGTCTCCAGCAAGAAGCGCTCGACCACGCGAACGCGATCTCCTCCCGTCTTTGAGCGATGGCGATGTCTTGTTTGACTGGGGACTGGAGACTGGCGACTGGAGACTCTTCAGAACAGCGCGTTCGCCAGCGCTCTCCGATACGAGACCGCTACCGGATGATCCGCCCCCAGGATTCCGAAGACGTCCACCATCGCCTGGCGGGCGGGATCGCGTAGGTCGCCGCCTGCCTTGACGACTTCGAGGAGGCGGTCGAGAGCCGGTTCGTACTCGCCGCGGGCCGCCAGGGCCTGACCCAGTTCGAGCAGAGCGGACTGGTCGTCGGGGTCGGCGGCGAGGCGACGTTCGATGGCGGTGAGGTCGATCTCTTGCGCTGCGGTCACCCGGGCGGCGGCCTCGAGGCGTTCCACCTCGGCGGTTCGGGGGAGCCGCCCGAGAACGATCAGGGCTTCTTCGGTGTCGCCGCGGGCGATCAGCATCGAGGCCAGGGCGGTGGCGCCCTCCTCATGGCCGGGGACCCGCGCGACCACGTCGCGGAGGATGGTCTCGGCCGCGGTCTCGTCGCCGTCGAGTACCAGGTCTCTGGCCCGGTCGACCATGCGGTCCTCTTCGGTGGGGAGGAGCGTGTCGACCCATTGGCGCACCTGGGTCTCAGGGATTGCCCCCATGAACTGGCCGACGGGCTTGCCGTTCTTGAAGGCCATGACGGTGGGAATCGACTTGATGCCGAACTGAGCGGCGAGCGCCTGGTTGGCGTCGACATCGATCTTCACCAGCTCGAAGGCACCCCTATGGGCCTCGGCCACCTTCTCGAGCGTCGGCCCGAGCGTCTTGCACGGCCCGCACCACTCGGCCCAGAAGTCGACGACGACCGGCACTTCCTCGCTGCGCTGCAGCACCTCGCGCCCAAAGTCCTGCTGATCGATGTCCTTGACATGGTCCATGTGCGTTACAACGGATCGCGCGCCGTTGGGATTCCGAGGATAGGTGAGTCTCCAGTCACCAGTCGCCAGTCACCAGGCAGACCCGATCCGAATCGGCGCGCCCACTTCGTTCTTGCTGGGGACTGGGGACTGGCGACTGGAGACTCGCGACTACCGTCCTACCAGACACACAGGAGATCTTGATGTCCCTGACCCCACCATTCGGCCGCGTGCTGACTGCAATGATCACGCCCTTCGACTCTGAGGGGGCGGTCGACTACGGGGCGGTTTGGGAGCTGGCGGTCCATCTGGTGGAGACCGGGTCCGACGGCGTCGTGGTGGCGGGCACCACCGGCGAGTCGCCCACCCTTTCGGAGGACGAGAAGCTCTCGCTGTTCCGCACGGTCGTCGAAGCGGTGGGTAACCGTGCTGCGGTGCTGGCCGGCACCGGCTCGTACGACACCGCCGAGTCGGTCCACCTGACGAGATTGGCCTGCGAGTTGGGCTGTTCGGGAGTCATGGCGGTGACGCCCTACTACTCCCGCCCGCCCCAGCAGGGCCTCTTCGAGCACTTCACCGCGATCGCCGACGCCTCGACAGTGCCCGTCCTGCTCTACAACATCCCGTCCCGTACCGCCCGCTTGATCGAAGTCGACACGCTGGCCCGCCTGGCGGCGCACGAGCGGATCGTTGCCGTGAAGGATGCGGTGGGCGACTTGGCCTTCACTACCAGCACCCGGCGTGCCTGCCCCGACGACTTCGCGATCTACTCCGGGGACGACATCCTCACCTTGCCGATGATGGCGGTGGGGGCGGTGGGGATCGTGTCGGTGGCAGCGCACCTCGCCGGCGACCAAATCGCCGCGATGGTGGCTGCAGCAGCCGAGGGCGACTTCGCCGAGGCCCGTCGCCTGCACCTCGCTCTGACGCCGCTGTTCACCTCGCTGTTCGTCGAGCCCAACCCGATCCCGGTGAAGGCGGCAATGGACGCGTTGTGGCGTCCGGTGGGTCGGCCCCGCCTGCCCCTGGTGGCGGCGGCATCCGACACGGTGGACCGCATCAAGGAGGCGCTGGCGGGCGCCCGCGACACATGAGCGTCCGCGTCTCGTTTCTCGGTGGGCTGGGCAACATTGGTCGCAACTGCGCGGTTCTCGAGATCGACGGGAAACTGGCGCTGATCGACTGCGGGCTCATGTTCCCGGACGAGCACATGCTCGGGGTGGATCTGGTGCTACCCGACCTCTCTCCGATCGTGGCACGGGCTGACGACCTCGAGTGCGTGGTCCTCACCCACGGACACGAGGACCATGTCGGGGCCCTCTTCTACCTCCTGCGCGAGGTGAACGTGCCCGTCTATGGCACCCCGCTGGCGGTGGCATTCGCCCGGTCGCGCATCGACGAAGCCGGTATCGATGCCGACATGCGTGCCGTCGCCACCGGCGAGTGGATCGACCACAAGCCCTTCCGCTTCATGCTGATCCCGGTGTCGCACTCCATTCCCCAGGGTGCCGGGATCGCCTTCGACACGCCCGAGGGGATCGTGGTGCACAGCGGCGACTTCAAGCTGGATCCGACCCCCATCGACAGCGTGCCCACCGACCTGCCCCAATTCGCCGACCTCGGCCGCCAGGGAGTGAGGTTGCTGCTATCCGACAGCACCAACGCCGAGGTGCCCGGGTTCGTCCCCTCCGAGTCGAGCCTCGCCCAGCCGCTCTATGAGATCGTGGTGGAGACCAAGGGCCGGTTGATCGCGGCGTGCTTCGCCAGCCACATTCATCGGGTGCAACAGATAGTGAACGCCGCGGTCGACGCGGGTCGGTTCGTCGGACTGATGGGACGGTCGATGGTGCGCAACGTCCCCATCGCCGAGTCGCTCGGGTTGATCGACGTCCCTCCTGACGCGGTGCTCCCGATCGAGGAGCTGTTGCGCCTTCCCCCGGAGAAGACCGCGCTCGTGTCGACCGGCAGCCAGGGCGAGCCGTTCTCGGCGCTCTCATTGATGGCGGCGGGGGAGCACCGTTGGGTGAAGATCACCGAGGGCGACACCGTCCTGATCTCGGCCCGGCCGATCCCCGGCAACGAGATGAAAGTGTCGCGGGTGATCAACGGCCTGTTGCGCCGTGGCGCCCGGGTGTTCCACGGCAACAACTCCGAGGTCCACGTGTCGGGACATGCGGCCCGGGACGAGTTGAAGACCTTCATCAACGTCGTCAGGCCCCAAGCGCTGGTACCGATCCACGGCGAATATCGCCACTTGAAGGCCCACGCCGAGCTAGCCGAGGAGATGAAGGTTCCGGAGGTGTTCCTTTGCGCCGACGGCGACGCCATCGTCCTCGACAAGGGCAAGGCCCGGATGGAGAAGGGGGCGATCTCTGCCTCGCATGTGTATGTCGACGGCCTCGAGGTGGCCGGCTCGGTGCACGGGATCATCCGTGACCGCAGGCACCTGTCCGAGGATGGGGTGGTGGTGGTCACGCTCGCCGTCGACGTGTCCACCGGAGAGATCATCCAGGGCCCCGACCTCGACAGCCACGGCTTCATGGACGATCCCGAGGCCGTGTTCGCCAAGGCGGCCAAGGCCGTGGTCGACGTTCTCGGCTCGATCGAAGTGCCGGTCGATGCAGAACAAGTCGAACGCCATGCCCGCGGCGCCGTCAACCGGGTAATCAGCAACGAAACCCAGAAGAAGCCGGTGGTGATACCAGTAGTCCTGGAGGTTTAGCCCTCCGGGCTAGACCTCCAGCTCCAGCCACTGCTCCTGCTCCAGCCAGAGGCATCGGGGTCGGCCCTTACTGGTACCGGTCTGGCTGGGGCCGGGGCTGGAGCCGGGGCTTTGTCGGACAATCGTTTGTTCTAGCCCACCCCTGCCCTACCCTGGCTCGCACATGGCAACACGGAAGCCTGCCCGCCGGGGCTCGGGGCGGGCGCGGGCTACCGGCACCACCAAAACTCAGCAAAAATCGGGGTCTTCCGCGCTGGCGGCCCTGAGAGAACGAATCCGCGACGGGTTCGGGAGCAACGCCGACGACGTCTGGGGCGTGATCCTGCTCGTCGGCGGCGTCCTCGTCGGCCTCGCCTTCTTTGGCCTCGCCGGTCCGTTCGGAAAGGGCCTGGTAACCGGTCTGCAGGTCTTGTTCGGAGTCTGGGGCTATGTCGTCGGCGTGCTGCTCGTCGTCCTCGGCGCACTTCTGGTGATCACCCGACGCCGCGAGGAGTACCGCCGCCTGGTGAGCGGGTTCATCATCACCTTCCTCTCGACGCTGGCGATGTTCCATTTGATGACCGGCACGGTGTCGCTTGCCGACTCGCTCGACCTCGTCAAGGAGAGGGGCGGAGCGATCGGCTCGCTGATCGCGTTCCCGTTGCGCCGCGTCGTCGGGTTCTGGGGTGCGTTCACCATCCTGGTGGCGTTCACCGCGCTGGGGGTGCTGCTGATGACCCGCACCACGGTGCGCGAGGCGGGTCACACGGTTGCCGACCTGCTCCGCGCTGGCTGGGCTCGAATCAGAGGTAGCGGCAACCGCCGTCGGGCCCCCGTGGTCGAGGTGCGCCAGTCACCGCCGCGGCTGGTGTCTTCCAAGCCCGAACCGCGACCCGATCCCGGGCCGGAGATTCTCGTCCAGGGCAATCCGGGGTCGGTGCCCAAGCGGCGTGTTGGCGCATCGCCCCAGCCCGTGCGGTCCGCGCCGACACAGGGTTACTCGCTCCCGCCGCTCGAACTGCTCGAACTCGGAGGTGGCGCCGGCCAGTCGAAGAAGGCGCTCGACGAGACGGCGCGCGAGTTGGAGCAGACCTTCATCCAGCACGGCGTGGATGCCCGTCTCACCCGGATCGTCCCCGGCCCCACGGTCACCCGATTCGAGATCGAGCTCGCTCCCGGGGTCAAGGTCGCCCGGGTCACCGGGCTGTCGCATGACATCGCCTACGCCCTCGCCACCCCCGACGTCCGCATCCTCGCCCCGATCCCCGGGAAGAGCGCGATCGGCGTCGAGGTACCCAACCGGCGTCGTCGTTTGGTGACCCTCGGTGACATCCTGCGCAGTCCCGAGGCCAAGGAGGCGGTCCACCCCCTCGAGGTCGCCCTCGGCATGGACATCTCCGGCCGCGCCCAGATGATCAACCTGGGGGAACTGCCCCATGTGCTCATTGCCGGTGCCACGGGGGCGGGCAAGTCGTCGTGCATCAATGCCATCGTCACGTCGCTGCTCTTCCGCACCACGCCCGAAGAGGTGCGGATGATCCTGGTGGACCCGAAGCGGGTGGAACTCGGCCAGTACAACGACGTTCCCCACCTGCTCACCCGGGTTATCACCAACCCGAAGAAGGCGGCCGACGCCCTCCAGTGGGCGGTGCGCGAGATGGATCGCCGGTACGACCTGCTCGCCGAGGGAGGGGTGCGTGACATCGACGGCTACCACGAGAAGTTCGATCGCGGCATGCTCGAGGGCGAGCACTACGACCGCTTCCCGTTCATCGTGGTGGTGGTCGACGAGCTGAACGACCTGATGATGGTCGCGGGCCGCGCGGTGGAGGATGCTGTCGTGCGCATCGCCCAGATGGCCCGGGCTGTCGGCATCCATCTCGTCATCGCCACCCAGCGCCCCTCGGTCGATGTGATCACCGGCGTGATCAAGGCCAACATCCCGTCGCGGCTGGCGTTCTCGGTGGCGTCACAGGCGGACAGCCGGGTGATCCTCGACCTGTCGGGCGCCGAGAAGCTGATCGGGCTCGGCGACATGATCGTCGTCACCGCCCGCGACCCCCACGCCCGCCGGATTCAGGGCGCGTGGGTCAGCGAATCCGAGATCCACGCTGTGGTCGAATACGTGCGCAACCAGCGCAAGGCTCGTTACGAAGCGGTCTTCGAGGCAGCCGAGGCGGCAAGGGCCGACGAGGAAGAGTTCGAGGGAGAAGACGGCGACATCGTTCGTCAGGCGATCGAGCTGATCGTCCGCTCCCAGCTCGGCTCCACCTCGATGCTCCAACGCAAGCTCCGGATCGGCTTTGCCCGCGCCGGGCGGGTGATGGACATCCTCGAGCGCCAGGGAATCGTCGGACCCTCCGAGGGGTCCAAAGCCCGCGCCGTCCTTGTATCGGTAGACGAACTCGACTCGCTTCTCAATGGGGAGATAGTGGGGGCGTAGTCGGTCGGCTGCGCCGACCTCCCGCAATGCGCAAGAACCGCGGCTCGCGTCAGCGTGCCTCTGCAGGCATCTCCGCCGGCGGAGCGGTCGCCGCTCGGCGCAATTCGCGATACGACAGCACGCGTTGAAGCCGCGTGGTCGTCGTATCGCGTATCGCGTATTGCGAATTGCAGGGGCCCAGCGCATCGGGGCCCCGCCGTTACTCTTCACCCATGAAAGCCCGGCGCTTCCTTCCCATTGCGGTGGTTTTGGCCGCGGGTGCGGTCGTGTTCATGTGGCCCACCACCCAGCCGCTGCAGGCGCCTTCGTCGGCTTCCACCAGCACCACGGCGCCCTTCATCGACGGCGTGTATGGGGCGGCGTGGGAGGTCGTTCCGGGTGCACCGGTCGCCGGCCGCGAGCAGATCGCCGTCGCCGACGTCGCCGGGAAGATCTTCGTATTCGGCGGTACCACCGGCGGGTACAGCGACGAGAACCTGGCGCCGTCGCTGTTCTTCCAGGACGCCTGGGTATACGACCCGGCCGACGGCTCGTGGGCACTGATGCCGCTGCCCCACTTCGAGATGTGCGATCTGGCCGACCCGGTGGCGATCGCTGGAGGCTTCTGGGCGCCGGTGGTTCTGTGGGGCCGGGTGGATCGCACCGCTGAGCCGACCTGCGTCCCCGCGGCCGCCCTGGACCCGACGTCGCGCACGTGGCGCCCACTGACCGGCGAGTTTTTCGAGCTCCTTGGGCCCGATCATCTGGTCTCGCGGCAGGAGATTCCGCTCGGCGACCCTGCGCTTCCGCCGGCGAGCCGTCTCGTCGCCCCCGAACTCGGGCTCTACTTCGACCTGGTGTCAGGAGCCACGGGTTCTCTCGAGAGCGGAGGAGGGCCCCCGATCACCGGACCGGCTTCATCCGCCTGGACGGGAGAGTGGCACCTCACGGTGGACCGTGGCCTCCTGTTCGGCTGGGAGGCTCATTCCGACTCGTGGCACTTCGACCTCGGCGGCACCCCGATCGCCGCCGATGGGCAGGACATCGCCGCCACCGACCTTGGCGCGTTCCTGGTGAACCAGCGCCTCGAGGCGGCGGTGCTCGATGCCCCCGATTCGATGTTGTGGTCATTCGTGGATTCTGTGCCGCTGCGCGCCTCGGCCTGCGACCCCGAGGTGCTGTCGGTGGGCGGCCGGCCGCTGGTGCGCACCTGCGTAGGGGTGGCCATCTACGAGGCGGCAGGAGCGGGGTGGATCCCGTTCTCGCCCCCGATCGGCATCGATGGCACGATGCTGGCCACCGCCGACACCCTCTACTGGTTCTCGGGCCAGGTGTCCCGCCTCGAATTCGCCCCTGACGGCGTGATCGCCCCCCGCCGGTTGCCGATCGGGCTCACCGACATCGAACTACCGGACGGATACCACTTCGCCCGAGCCATCGGGTTGGTGCAGACCATGGACGCCGACGGCAACGTAACCGCCGAGGTCCATGGGTTCGAAGTCTCGACTCCGACGGGAGGGACATGCACTCTCGTCGGCTTGTATCGAGTGAACGCGAGTCCAGTCCCAGATCCGGTGAAGGTGATCTCCGTGGAACGCCCGGTCCTCCCACCGCTCAGAGTCCTCGACTACTCCAGCGAGGGTGCACCCGTCCGTATGGTGATCCCCACCGCCCCGACCGACTCAGTGGAGGCCCGCTGCGGCGACTACGCAGAGGCCCTCGAACTGGTAGCCGCCCTCCAGTGGATCGAGGTGTAGGAGGCCTCGCTCCGCTCGGCCCGCAATTCGCAATTCGCAATACGACGGAACGCGAGCACACGCCGTCGACGCGTCTGTCGCATTGCGCATTGCGCATTGCGCATTGCGCCGAGCGGCGACCCGACCAACCCTGAGATGCCTTGAGAGGCACTCTGGCGCGAGCCGCGGGACTGGCGCATCGCGGGAGGCCGGCGCAGCCGGCCGACCAGATACCATCCCGCCAGTGCAAATGGAAGTGCTTCGCATCCTCGATGTCGACGGGTCGTTGATCGGGGATTCTCCGGTCGATCTCGACGAGGCTCGTCGGCTCTTTGCGGCGATGGTCACCGCCCGGGTCTACGACCGCAAGGGCTCGGCGCTGCAACGACAAGGGCGGTTGGCCACCTACGCGCAGTTCGAAGGGCAGGAGGCTGCCCAGATCGGGTCGGTGGCGGCGCTGCGTCCCGACGACTGGCTGGTCGGCACGTATCGGGACGCCGCGGCGATGTGGATGCACGGCTACCCGTGGGAGGCTCTGCTCTTGGGTCGGATGGGCGACGAGCGTGGCGGTGCCCCTCCGGCCGGCGTGAACGTGCTGCCGCCGTCGATAACCGTGGGCGGGCACATGATCCATGCGGTCGGATTGGGGTGGGCCGAACGGATGAAGGGCAGCGACCGCATCGCCCTCACCCTCTTCGGTGACGGCGCGACCTCGGAAGGCGACTTCCACGAGGCGATGAACTTCGCAGCCGTGTATTCCACTCCGACGGTGTTCGTCTGTCAGAACAACGGATGGGCCATCTCGATGAGCCGCGGCCGCCAAACGGCGTCCGAGACGATCGCCCAGAAGGCGGACGCCTACGGGATGGCGGGCGTTCTGGTCGACGGCAACGACATATTCGCCGTGTTGACGGCGGCGCGTACGGCCGTGCAGCGGGCACGGGCGGGGGAGGGACCCACCCTGATCGAAGCCCTCACCTACCGGATCGGTCCCCACACGACCACCGATGACGCCGGGCGCTATCGCTCCGACGAGGACGTCGACGCATGGCGCAAGAAGGACCCGATCGATCGGCTCAGGGCTCACCTCCGCTCGGCCGGCGGATGGGACGAGGCTTGGGAGGGGGCGATCGAGCAGTCGGCCTCCACCGAGATCGAGGCCGCCGTCGCCCAGGCCGAAGGGCTGGAGCCGTTCCCTGCCGACGCGATGTTCGATCGGATGTATGCCAAGCCGCCCGGTTCGCTCGAGGCCCAGCGTCGCCTGCAAGGGGACGAACCAGGGTGAGCGAGTTGAACCTGGCGCAAGCCCTCAACGACGCCCTCGACGTCGCCCTTGCCGCCGATGACCGGGTGGTCCTCCTCGGCGAGGATGTCGGGGTCACCGGCGGCGTGTTCCGGGTCACTGACGGGCTCCACGAGCGGCACGGGGGGAGGGTGATCGACACCCCGGTGGCCGAGTCGGGGATCGTAGGGGCAGCCTTCGGCATGGCCATCGCCGGTCTCCGCCCCGTCGCCGAACTTCAGTTTCTCGGATTCGCCTACCCGGCCTTCGATCAGATCGTCAGCCATGTCGGCCGGATCCGCAACCGTTCGAACCACCGCTTTACCGCGCCGTTGGTCATTCGGATTCCTTTCGGCGGTGGGATCGGCGCCGCCGAGCATCACAGTGAGTCGTCGGAGGCGATCTTCGCCCACACCCCGGGCATCAAGGTGGTCGCCCCGGCGACCCCCGCCGACGCCAAGGGACTGCTTCTGTCGGCCATTGCCGATCCCGACCCGGTGGTGTTCCTCGAACCGATCCGGGTCTACCGGGCCATCAAGGAGGAGGTCCCCGCGGGGCACTACACGGTGCCGATCGGGGAGGCCAGGGTGGTGCGGGAAGGGGCCGATGTCACCCTGGTGTCCTATGGGGCGATGCTGCGCGACGCCGGGCGCGCCGCCGACACGCTCGAAGCCGATGGAGTGTCGGTGGAGCTGATCGACCTCCGTACGCTCTCGCCGATGGATCACGCCACGATCGTGGGATCGGCACGCAAGACCGGGCGGGTGGTGGCGGTGGTGGAGAGCCATCGGTCCGCCTCACTGGCTTCGGAGATCGCCGCGGTCGTCCAGGAGCAGGCGCTCTACTCGCTGCTCGCCCCCGTCGAGCGTGTCACCGGATGGGACACCGTGGTGCCGCTCAAGCGCACCGAGCACCACTACATCCCCAGCCCTGCTCGCATCGTGACTGCCGCCCGACGGACACTGGCAGGCTGATGGCACACGAATTCCGGCTCCCCGACATCGGCGAAGGCCTGACCGAGGCGACGGTGGTGCGGTGGCTGGTGCCGGTCGGTGCCGCGGTGGCCCTGGACCAGCCAATCGTCGAGTTGGAGACCGACAAGGCCGTGGTCGACATTCCCGCCCCCCACGCCGGGTTCGTGCTCTACCACGGTGCCGCCGAGGGGGCCACGCTGCCGGTTGGGGCGATCCTCGTGGTGATCGGAGCGCAGGGCGAGTCGTGGACTGCGACGGCAACTGCCCCTCGCCGTGCCGAAGTGAAGGCCGCCGCTCCCATCGTCGGCAACCTCGAGGAAGCTCCCGACGGCGACCGGTCCAAGGCACTGCCGCTGGTGCGCAAGCTGGCGGCCAGCATGGGCGTCGATCTCTCGGCCGTCACCGGTACGGGGCCGGGAGGGATGGTCATCCGCGAGGACGTCGAAGCGGCGGTCGGCAGCGCGGGACCGGTCGAACGGGTGCGGATGTCGCCCACCCGGCTGGCGATCGCCCGCAACCTCACCCGGTCGTGGCAGGAGATCCCTCACGTCACCACCTTCGGGTCAGCGGACGCCTCGGGAATCCTCGCCGAGCGGTACCGGATCGGTGAGGCAAGCGGACGGCAGACTCCCCTCGAAGCCATCCTCATGGTGGCGATCGCCCCATTGCTCGCTGAGTATCCGTCGTTCAATGCGTCGGTCGAGGGCGAGACCCTGGTTCTCCGCAAGTATTACGACCTGGGCTTCGCGGTGGAGACGAACGAGGGGCTGATGGTCGCCGTCGTCCGTGGGGTTCCAGGGCAGGGGATCGAGGAGGTTGCGGAGCAGATCGTCGAGCTCGCCGCCGCAGCCCGCGATCGAACGATCGGCCGCGATCGGCTGCGCGGGGGAACCTTCACCATCTCCAACATCGGGGCCGTCGGTGGCGGCCACGGCACGCCGATCATTCCCTACGGCACCACGGCCATCCTCTCGGTGGGCCGGGCCGATGAGAGGCCCGTGGTGCGTGACGGGAAGATCGTGGTCGGTCGCGAGATGCCGTTGTCGCTCTCCTACGACCACCGGGTGATCGATGGGGCGTTGGGGCGCGAGTTCCTCGGCGCGGTGATCGCCGCCATCGAAGTGCGGGGCTGAATCGGTGGACGGTCATAAGCAGCGCCGGGCGTTGACCGCCGCCGAGCAGGCGCTGCAGGCGCTGGCAGACGGTGATTCTGATCGGGCGCAGGAGGCAGCGGCACGCGCCGCAGAGCTCGACCAGGTCGGGGTGTTCGCCGGGCTGATGGAGGCGGTTGCGTCCGCAGGCGCCGAGATCGCCGCGACGGGCGCCGTGTCACGGTCGGGCTGGCAGCGGCTGTCGGCGGCGCTCGGCCCGGGCCCGCTCCAAGCGGTCGCCGACCTCGCCGCCGAGCGGGCCTGATCTACCGCGGCTCGCGGCGCCGTCAAACCTTTGAGCCAACGATCGACATCACCGCGTCATGGAGCAGTCCGTTGGTGGCGACCGCGTTGCCGCCATCGACCGCCCGGCGACCGGAGCGATCGGTCATCTGCCCCCCGGCCTCCTCGACGATCACCTGAAGTGGGGCGAGATCCCAGATTGCGGCGACCGGCTCGACCACCACGTCGACCGCGCCTTCGGCGAGCAGCATGAACGACCAGAAGTCACCGAAGCCCCGGGTCCGGCCACAACGACGGGACAGTTCTCGTGCCTCATCCCCGAAGCCGGCTGCCTCGCAGGACAGCAGCGAGTTGAAGGAGAGGTGGGCGTCGGCGAGCGAACCGACCGACGACACCGCGATCTTCGAGGCGTTGTGCCATGCTCCGCTGCCGCGGGCGGCCCACCAGCGGGCGCCCAGTGCCGGCGCCGACACCACGCCGACGACGATAACCCCGTCGGCCTCGAGGGCGATCAAGGTGCCCCACACCGGTACCCCCCGGATGTAATTGACCGTGGCGTCGATCGGGTCGACGATCCACCGGCGTCCGGCGCGTGTCTCCTCGCCGTACTCCTCACCGAGGATCGCGTCGGCGGGAAAGGCTCGCTCGAGCACCCGGCGGATCGCCTGCTCGGCGTTGCGGTCGGCCTCGGAGACGGGCGTCGCGTCGGACTTCACATCGACGGCGAGGTCGTGCGCCCGAAATCTGAGCGCGGTGACCGCGTCGGCGGCATCGGCGGCCTCGAGCGCGACCCGGAGTTCTTGGCGAAGAAGCACTGGTGGAATGATCGCCGAGGCCGCCCCGCCGGGCAACACCCCAGAGCGGCTGCGCCTCAGTGCGTCCGCTTGCCTCTTACCGCCTACCTCTTGATTCTTGACTCTTGGCCCTTGGCTCCTTCCACCGTCGCTACGGTTTGCCCTCGTGATTCACGACGAGCATCCGTTTGCGGACCCCGAAGACATGCGTGACCCGGTTCGACGATTCCGGGGCCGGCTCGCCGCGCCCGTCACGGTGATCACCGCCGGAGGACCGGGGAACCACAGTGGTCTCACCGTGTCCTCGCTGGTCGTTGCCGAGGGCGAGCCTTCCCACGTGATCTTCCTGTGCGGCACCAACACCGATCTGTGGAGCGCCATCGTGGCGTCGGGCCATTTCATCGTCCACGTGCTCGAGGAGAGCCACCGCGAGATCTCGGACCGCTTCGCCGGCATCCGCCCCAGCCCCGGAGGGTTGTTCGCCGGGCTCGACCCGGTCGATACCGATTGGGGCCCGCTGATCCCTTCGGTGGAAACCCGGGCCTTCTGTCGTTTCAGCGGCCACACCGAGACCGAGATCTACGCCCTGGTCGACGGGATCGTCGACCGCGTCGATCTGTCCGACGTGAGCCGGCCCCTGCAGTACTTCCGGGGCCGCTACTTGCGGAGCGAGACCCCGTGAAGGCCGCCCCGTCCGTCTGGCTCACCACGCTCGGCTGCGCCAAGAACCAGGTCGATTCCGACAAGCTCGAAGCGCGGCTCGGCGAATCCGGATATGTCTTTGCCGAGTCACCGGAGACCGCCGACGTGGTCATGGTCAACACCTGCGCCTTCATCGAGGCGGCCCGGCGCGAGTCGATCGACACGATCCTCGAGCATGCCGATCGGAAGCGTGCCGACGCCAGCCTGGTCGTCTTGGGCTGCATGGCCCAGCGCTACCAGGCGGAACTCGCCGAATCCCTGCCTGAAGCCGATGCCGTGCTCGGCATGGAGCGGTATGGGGAGTTGATCGCCGACCTCGACCGGCTCACCGGCTGGTCGCCGCTGCGGCTGCGGATCAGCCCGATGGACATCCTCTACGAGGTGCGCCGGCCCACTCCCACCACGCCTTATGCATACGTGAAGGTGGCGGAGGGTTGCGACAAGACCTGTTCGTTCTGCGCCATCCCCCAGTTCCGCGGCAAGCAGCGCTCGCGGCCGCCGGTGGGGATCCGGGAGGAGATCGCCGGCTTGGCCGCCGCCGGGGTGGGGGAGATCGTGCTCGTGGCACAAGATCTGGCGGCGTATGGGCGGGACATCGAAGCCCCCGGTGGGATCGTCGATCTGCTGCGATTCGTGTCGGATGTCGGCGGCCTGCGAGCGCTTCGGCTGCTCTATCTGTATCCCCGCGAGATCACGCCGGCGCTGATCGAAGAGATGACCTCGAACCCGGTCGTGACGCAGTATTTCGACCTCAGCCTGCAGCACGCGTCGGGCCGCCTGCTGCGGGCGATGCGCCGACCCGGCGACGGTGCCCGCCACCTCGAGCTGATCCGGCAGATCCGCCAGGCGGCTCCCGATGCCGCCTTCCGGTCGTCGTTCATCGTCGGGTTCCCCGGGGAGACGGAGGCAGATGTCGACCTGCTCGAGCAGTTCCTGGTCGACGCCGAACTCGACTGGGCGGGATTCTTCCCCTATTCGGCGGAGGAGGGGACTCCGGCGGCCGACCTGCTCGATCAGGTCGAGGGCGTGGAAGCCGCCGAACGGACCCGCCGGCTGCAGGAGGTGCAGGAGGAGATCACCGCTCGCCTCGGCGCCGAGCAGATCGGTCGGGTACTGGATGTGGTCGTCGACCAGGTGGAGGACGGCACGCCGGTGGCGCGGTCGTATCGAGAAGCGCCCGAGATCGACGGGGTGGTGCTGCTCGACCGCGGATCCCCCGGCGAGTGGCTGCGCGCCCGGGTCACCGCTACTTACGGATCGGACCTGATGGCGGAGGTCGTGTGATCGTCGAAGTCCTCGCCGTGGGCACCGAGCTCCTCTTGGGTCAGATCGTCAACGGCAACGGTGCGGAGATCGGCAGCCTCCTCGCCGACGCCGGGCTCACCCATTACCGGCAGGGCGTCGTCGGCGACAACCTGCCGCGCCTCACCGCGGCGGTGGCCGAGTCGGTCGGCCGCTCGGACGCCCTGGTGATCACCGGCGGTCTCGGCCCCACCCAGGACGATCTCACCCGTGAGGCCCTGGCGGTGTGCGCCGGGGTGGCGATGGAATTCGACGAGGAGCACGCTGAGCGCCTGCGGGCTATCTGGGCGCGGCGCGGCCGGGAAATGCCCGAAACCAACCTGCGTCAGGCCGAGCATCCCGAAGGATCGGTGCTGATCCCCAATCCGAAAGGGACCGCACCGGGACTGCGGATGCAGATCGGGTCTTGCTGGGTGTTCGCCCTTCCCGGGGTCCCCGAGGAGATGCGCCCGATGCTCCACTCCGACGTGATCCCCTTCCTCGCCGCCCGGGCGGGTGACGACCGCGGCGTCATCGCCAGCCGCCTGCTGCGGACCTGGGGTGAGTCGGAGTCGCGGATCGCGGTGGTCCTCGCCGACCTGTACGAGCAGGGTGAGAACCCGACGCTCGCCTTTCTCGCTTCGGGCGGGGAGATCAAGCTGCGGCTCACGGCCCGCGCCGAAACGAGAGAGGAAGCAGCGCGCCTCATCGATCCGATCGATGCCGAGATCCGCCGGCGTCTCGGTCGAATGGTCTTCGGGGCCGATGAGGACACTGTGGAGCGGATCGTCCTGGCCCGGTGCGCCGAGCGCGGCTGGTCGCTCGCCACTGCTGAGTCGGCGACCGGGGGCCTGGTGGCGGCGGCAATCACGGCGGTGCCCGGCGCCTCCGAAACGTTCCGTGGCTCGGTGGTGGCATACACCCGCGGTGCCAAGGAGGCGCTGCTCGGGGTGCCGGCCGGCCTGATGGACGATCACGGACTGGTCAGCGAGGAGACGGCCCTGGCGATGGCCGCAGGGGCTGCAGAGCGACTCGGGGCAGATGTCGTGGTAGCGGTGACCGGGTCGGCCGGGCCGGACCCGCTCGAACACCGGCCGGGGACCATGGTCTTCGCAGTGCGCACCCCCGAGCGGGCGCAGGCGCGAATGCTCACCTTCCCCGGGGATCGGGAGCGGGTCCGCGCCTACAGCACGACGACTGCACTCCATCTCCTGCGACTGGCGGTGACGGGGGAGTGGTGGCCGAACTGATGCGGGTGTTCGTGGCGGTCCCCCTCGATGAGGAGACCCGCCACCGGCTGGCCCATGTGGTGGCCGAGCGGGTTCCCGAGATTCCGGGCGGCGCCGTCGACCCGCAGAAATGGCATCTCACCTTGCGCTTCCTCGGTGAGGTCGGCGAGGTCGAGGTAGACCGGATTCGACACTCGCTCGACACGGCCGACCTGGGCGGTCCGTTCAGCGTGACCTGGGGTGGGTTGGGGGCGTTTCCCCGTCCGGCACGCGCCTCGGTGTTGTGGGTGGGAGTCCCTCGGGGCGCCGACGAGTTGCGCTCTCTGTGGATGGCGACGGAACTGGCTCTCGAGGATGCCGGATTTCCTCCCGAGGATCGTCCCTTCCGCCCCCACCTAACGATCGCCCGGATTCGGCCGCCCGAGGACGTGAGCCTGGTGGTTGGTGGCGAGCCGTTGGCCAACGTCCCCATGAAAGTCGACCGAATCACCCTCTTCCAGAGCCGCCTGGGACGGGGAGGCGCCAGCTATTCGATAGTGGACGAGTTCGCCCTCTGAAGAAACCCGCAATGCGCGATGCGCAATGCGCTACGCGCCGGGAGTGATTTTCCCAACGAACCTGTCCTTGTTCAGGACGCGCCAATCCGACGGAGTTGGCTGGCCCTTCGAACGCGATACGACGCGTCGCGTATTGCGGTATTGCGTATCGCGAATTGCCTGACTCCTTGTAATCGAACATGTGTTCGTCTACTGTCACCGACAGCCCGAGTGAGATACCATTGATGTAATTCTCTCCCGGATGTGTCACAGGCCCGGCGTAGCGTCAGCCGCATCATCACTAAAGGAGTCCGAAGGTGGAACGAGACAAGTCCCTCGAGATGGCCCTCTCGCAGATCGAGCGCCAGTTCGGCAAGGGCGCGATCATGCGGCTCGGCACCGACAACATCGTGAAGATCGAGGCGATCCCGACGGGTGCCCTGTCGCTCGACCTCGCATTGGGTATCGGAGGCGTTCCCCGCGGTCGGATCGTCGAGATATACGGACCTGAGAGCAGCGGAAAGACGACCCTCGCGCTCCACATCGCCGCCGAAGCCCAGCGCAACGGGGGTATTGCCGCCTTCATCGATGCCGAGCACGCTCTCGATCCGAGCTACGCCTCGGCCCTTGGGGTCGATGTGGACGAGTTGCTGATCTCGCAGCCAGACACCGGGGAGCAGGCCCTGGAGATCACCGACATGCTGATCCGTTCGGGCTCGCTCGACGTGATCATCATCGACTCGGTGGCCGCCCTCACCCCCCGGGCCGAGATCGAAGGCGAGATGGGCGACACCCACATGGGCCTCCAGGCCCGCCTGATGTCGCAGGCGCTGCGCAAGTTGGCCGGCTCGATCAACCGCTCACACACCACCGCCATCTTCATCAACCAGATCCGCGAGAAGATCGGCGTCCTATTTGGTTCTCCCGAAACAACCCCCGGTGGTCGCGCCCTGAAGTTCTATTCGTCGGTGCGGATCGAGGTCCGTCGTATCCAGACGATCAAGGACGGCCAGGAATCGATCGGCAACCGGGTGGTCGCCAAGGTGGTCAAGAACAAGGTGGCTTCGCCCTTCCGCAAGGCCGAGTTCGACATCATGTTCGGCACCGGCATCTCCCGGGAGGGAAGCCTCCTCGACGTGGCGGTGGAGCAGGACGTGGTCCGTAAGAGCGGCGCCTGGTACACGTACGAGGACGATCAGCTGGGCCAGGGTCGGGAGAACGCCAAGCGCTTCCTCAAGGAGAACCCGGAGGTCGCCATGCAACTCCAGGCCCGAGTGCTCGAGGCGGTCGGTCTCGCCGGCAAGGTGATGGAGTCGTTCGACGAGGATGATGTGGAATCCGACGACGAGACCGTCGCCCCGGCGAAAACCAAGGGTTCGGTGGAGAAAATCTCCATCGACGACATTCCGGAAGACTGATCCTGGCAGATCGGCCGGGGCGCGGTACGATTACCTCCCAACGCGCACACGCAATTGAAACAAAACGTTCTGAAGTTACGGCCCTGCCGGGAGGTGTGATCGACCGAGTCTGTGGATGACTGGGTCTGAGGGTGCGCGTCGAGCCGGGTGGCTCGACGCGCAGTTTGTCCGGCGGGGTCGGCCGGAAGGAGAATCATGGCCACCGCGGTGATCGGTTCGATCGCCGGGATCGTGGCGCTCGGCGCCGGGATTCTCATAGGCCGCTGGCTTCAGCGAAGAAGCCTGGGCCGGGCCGCGACGACGGCCGACCTATTGGTTCGCGACGCCCGCACCTCCTCACAGCGGATGCTGGAACGGGCCGAAGAGGAGGCCCGCGCCAAGGCAGAGACCTATCGCGAGCGCGAAGAGGCGACTCTCGAGCATCGTCGCGTCGAGATCGAATCTCAGGAGGAGCGGATCATCCAGCGCGAGGCGACCCTCGAACAGCGTGCCTCGAATCTTGCGCAGCGCGAGACCCTGATCCTTGACCGCGAGCGCGACGTGTCGTCATCGCGCCGCGACGTCGAGGCGCTTCGTGAGGAGGCACGGGCCGCGCTGGAAGCGCTCGCCGGCGTCGATGCGCGCGCTGCGAAGGAAGAGTTGCTGCATCGGGTCGAAGACGAGGCACGCCGCGATGCGATGGTTCTCATGCGCGACATGGAGACCAAGGCTCGAGAAGAGGCCGACCGGCGAGCCCGACGCATTCTTGCCACCGCGGTGCAACGGCTTGCGTCGGAAGTGGTAGCCGAGACGACCGTATCGACCGTCGCCCTGCCGTCGGACGACATGAAGGGCCGCATCATCGGGCGGGACGGTCGCAACATCCGCGCTTTCGAGTCGGTCACCGGGGTGAACATCATCGTCGACGACACCCCCGAGGCGGTCGCCATCTCGGCGTTCGACCCGGTGCGGCGTGAAGTGGCCCGAATCGCCCTCGAACGCCTCATCGCCGACGGTCGCATCCACCCATCATCGATCGAGGACGCCTACGAGAAGGCCTTGGCGGAGGTGGAGCAGGGAGTGCGCGATGCCGGCGAGTGGGCGCTGCTGGAGGTCGGGGTCTCCCGGGTACATCCCGAGATCGTCACACTGCTCGGCCGGCTCAAATACCGGCTCTCGTACGGACAGAACGTGCTCCACCACCTCATCGAGTCGGCAAAGGTGGCGGGGATGCTGGCGGCGGAGATCGGTATCAATCCAGAAGAGGCGAAGCGGGCGGCCTTCCTCCACGATATCGGGAAGGCCGTCAGTCACGAGTTGGGCGGCTCTCACGCGCTGGTGGGCGCCGAGATCGCCCGCCGGTTCGGTGAAGACCCGGCGATTGTCCACGGCATCGAGGCCCACCACAACGAAGTCGAGCCCCGAACCCTTACCGCGGTGGTGGTGCAGGCGGCGGACGCCGTGTCTGCCAGCCGCCCCGGAGCCCGTCGCGAGGCGGTCGACTCCTACGTTCGTCGTCTCGAGCAGCTCGAGGCGATCGCCATGGAGTTCGACGGGGTCGAGCGGGTGTACGCGATGCAGGCCGGACGCGAGGTGAGAGTGGTGGTCGATCCCGGATCGGTGGACGATCTCGGCGCTCACGATCTCGCCCGGCGAATCTCCAAGCGGTTCGAAGAGGACCTTCAGTATCCGGGTCAGATCCGGGTAACGGTCATCCGCGAGCTGCGCGCCACCGATTTCGCCCGATGACCACCGTCGAACTCGGTATCCCCGTGGTGCGCGAGCGTCGCGTTCCGACGCGCACCGGGCGCCGGTACCTGGTGCGGACCTTCGGCTGTCAAATGAACGAGCACGATTCCGAACGCATTGGAGGGCTGTTCGAAGCCGATGGGATGGTTCCCGCCGCCGGGCTCGCCGATGCCGACGTGGTGATGATCAACACCTGCTGTATCCGCGAGAACGCCGACAACCGCCTCTATGGGAACCTCGGTCAACTCAAGGCGGTGAAGGACGAACGCCCCGGCATGCGGATCCTGGTGGGTGGGTGCCTCGCCCAGAAGGATCGAGAGGTCGTTCAGGCAAAGGCGCCGTGGGTGGATGTGGTCTTCGGTACGCACAACCTCCATCGGGTGATCACCCTCCTCGATCACGCCGAGGAGTGGGGCCCGGTCACCGAGATCTGGGACGAGACCGCCTCGATCGACGATGTGCCGTCCACCCTGCCGGCCCACCGGGAGGTTCCGCATTCGGCCTGGGTGACGATCACGATCGGGTGCAACAACGGGTGCACCTTCTGCATCGTGCCGATCGTCCGGGGCAAGGAGATCTCGCGGCGTCCGGGCGACGTCGTCCGCGAGGTGCGCGATCTGGTTGCCGACGGGGTGGTCGAGGTGACCCTTCTCGGCCAGAACGTCAACTCCTACGGGCGGGACCTGGCGATCGATGGCCGCCGCCGTCCGATCTTCGCCGACCTGCTGCGGCGAGTGGGCGAGATCGAAGGGATCCGGCGGATCCGGTTCACCAGCCCGCACCCCAAGGACATCAAGCAGGATGTGCTCGAGGCGATGGCCGAGACACCTGCGGTGTGCGAGCAACTCCATCTGCCCCTTCAGAGCGGCAGCGCCCGGATCCTGCGGGCGATGCAACGCGGCTACACCCCGGATCGTTTCATCGAGAAGCTGCGGGCCGCCGAGGCGACGATTCCCGGCCTGGCGACCTCCACCGACGTCATCGTGGGGTTCCCCGGCGAGACGGAGGATGACTTCCAGCGGACACTCGATGTGGTGGCCGAAGCCCGCTTCGACGGTGCCTACATGTTCATCTACTCGCCCCGACCGGGGACCCCTGCAGCCGACATGGACGGGCAGGTCGACCCCGCAGTGGCGTCCGCGCGGTTCACCCGGTTGGCCGATCTGCAGCGCCAGGTGTCGCTGGAGAAGAACCAGGCGTTGGTGGGCAGCACGGTCGAGGGTCTCGTCGAGGGTCCTTCGAGGAAGGATCCTGGAGTGGTGACGGCGAGGACGAGGACCAACAAGGTCTTGCACGTTCCCGGTGAGCACGCCCCAGGGTCCTTTCTTGACGCCGTCGTCGAGCGTGCCGCCCCCAGCCACCTGGTCGGGCGGGTGGCGACCTGAAGGTCGGGGCGATTCTCGGCCCCACTGCGGCCGGTAAGAGCGATGTCGCCCTGCTCGTCGCCGAGCGGCTCGGCGCGGAGATCGTCTCGGTAGACAGCATGCAGGTCTATCGGGGCATGGACATCGGGACCGCCAAGCCGGCGGCCGGCGAGGTCGCCCGTGTGCCGCATCACATGATCGACATCGTCGATCCGGAGGTGGCCTTCTCCGTGGCCGAGTTTCAGGTGCGCGGACGTCTGGCGATGGCCGAGATCGAGGGTCGGGGAGCTCGGGTCCTGATCGTGGGTGGCAGCGGGCTGCACTTCAGGTCGCTGGTGGATCCGCTGGAGTTTCCTCCGACGGACGAGAGCCTGCGGGAGGTCATCGAGGGCATGTCGGCCGAGGAGGCAACCGCGGAACTGCTCGCGGCTGATTCGGAAGCAGGGGTGTGGGTCGATCTGAGCAACCCGCGCCGGGTGATCCGCGCCCTGGAGATCCACCGGCTCACCGGGTTGACGCCTACGGCCCGGGCGACTGCGCCAACTGCCGATGCCGTCCGGGAGTATCGGCCCGAGATCCCGGTGGCCGTGGTGGGTGTCGATCCGGGGGAGCAGCTTCCCGCCCGGGTGGAGCGGCGGCTCGACCGGATGATCGAGGGCGGTCTGCTCGACGAAGTCGATGGCTTGCGCGGCCGGTTAGGCCCCACCGCCGCCACCGCGGTCGGGTACCGCGAGATGATGCGGGTGGTCGAGGGGGAGTGGGACCTGGCCACCGCTCGCAGGCGGGCGATCGACGCCACTACCGCGCTGGCGCGGCGCCAGCGCACCTATCACCGGCGCGACCCGAGGATCGACTGGCTGGGGTGGCAAGATGACCCCGCTTTGCTTGCCGAGACGGCGGTGGCGAGCCTCGAGGGGGCCGGATGGACTTCGTGAAGATGGAGGGCCTGGGCAACGACTTCGTCGTCTTCGGTGGCCCATTCGACCCATCTCCGGCGCAGGTGGCTGATTGGTGCGACCGCCGGCGCGGGATCGGAGCCGATGGGGTCCTGGTGGTGACTCCGGTGGACGCCGGGACCGTGTCCATGGGCTACTGGAACGCCGATGGATCGGCCGCCGAAATGTGCGGGAACGGCTTGCGGTGTGTCGCCCTATATGCGGTGACGCACGGGATGGTCCCCGGCCCCGAAGTGACGGTCGACACCCCGGTCGGGCCGAGGAGCACCGTGGTGCGAGACGGGACCGTCCGCGCCCAACTCGGCCCGGTTGCGGTCTCCGGTGACCCGGTGGAACTGATCGGCTATCGGCTGGAGCGGGTCGACGTCGGGAATCCCCATGCCGTCGCCTTCGTCTCCGACACCGGGGCGGTGCCCGTCGGCGCCGCCGGCCCCCTGGTCGAAGGCGATCCAGCGTTCCCCGACCGCACCAATGTGGAGTTCGCCACGGTCGTCGCTCCGGACCGAATCGACCTCCGGGTGTGGGAGCGGGGAGTGGGCGAGACCCTCGCCTGCGGCACCGGTGCCGCCGCCACGGTGGCAGCCGCCATCCACCGCGGCCTGACCGATCCCAAGGTGACCGTGATGCTCCCCGGTGGCCCACTGCTGGTGGAGATCATCGAAGGCGAAGCCTGGATCGAAGGCCCCGCCCGCGAGGTCTTCTCAGGAACGATCGTCTTCCCCCGGCTTCCGGGGGGAGTACCCCGAAGGGGGGAGGGGGGCAGCTGACCCTGCGAGCAGGCTCGCCAATCGCCAATCGCGCTCGAAGGGCCCTCTTACTTCACCGTTCGCAGGACCGCGACGACCTTCCCCACGATCTCGACGCCGCTGGTGAGCACGATCGGTTCGTAGGCAGGGTTCTCGGCGATCAGTAGCACCCGGTCGCCCTCACGGCGGAATCGCTTGACGGTGGCTTCTTCGCCGTTGATCAGGGCGGCCACCAGTTCGCCGTTCCGGGCGTCGGGCTGGCGTCGCACGACGACGAGGTCGCCGTCGAAGATCCCCGCGTTGATCATCGAGTCGCCCTGGACCCGCAGCATGATGACAGGCTCGTTGCCGACCAGCTCGGTGGGCAGCGGGAAGATCTCCTCGATGTCCTCCTCGGCGAGCATCGGAGAGCCGGCGGCGATTCGCCCAACGAGGGGGACATCGCGTACCGGGGCGCGGCGCAGTTCGCCGTCACCGCCGGTGTCGATGACTTCGATGGCGCGCGGCTTGGTGGCATCGCGGCGGAGGTATCCGCCCTCCACCAGGGCCGAAAGGTGACTGTGGACGGTGGAGGGCGAGCTGAGACCGACGGCCTCCCCGATCTCCCGTACGGATGGGGGATAGCCCCGACGCTGCACCGTCTCGTAGATGAGCTCGAGAATCTGCTTCTGGCGATCGCTTATGTCGCTCGGGGACATGGGGCCCTCCCTTTCTTATCGCCGAACGATAGCCGAACAGGTGTTCACCGACAAACATATGTTCGACTTGACAGGCGAACACCCGTTCGGTACATTGGTCACCTCAGAGCGAACACACGTTCGTGTCACACCGGGTCCATAGGGTGTGCAGCGTGTGGGGGGTAACCAAGGCCCCCGAGACAGACAGCAAAGTAGGAGGTGCCAGCGCAATGACGATCTCCGCCAATACCCGCACCAGGGTCGTGGTTCTCCTCACCTCGGTCGCCGTGGCGCTGGCCCTCCTGCTCGCTGTCGCCGTTGCCGCTCGCGCCGAGGGGCCAACGGTCGCCTCGCACGACGAAATCAGCTTCGTCACCCATACGGTTCGGGTTGGCGACACTTTGTGGGATATCGCCATGGTTCACGCTCCCGAGGATTCCGACGTTCGTGACTTCGTTTTCGACCTGAAAGCAGTGAACGGCCTCGAGACGAGCAGCATTCAGCCGGGCCAGGTGCTCCGGATCCCGGTCCCCTAGACCACGGATCGTCGTCGTCGGGCACCCTCCGTGGTTCCTGTTGAGAACGCCTGGTCGGCGGCACCGGTACCCTTCGAGGCCATGCGATGCCCCTATTGCTCGGCCGAGGACACCAGGGTCGTCGACAGTCGTCCCGCTGAAGGCGGGTCGGCCATCCGCCGCCGCCGGGCGTGCGAGGTGTGCGCCAACCGATTCACCACCTATGAGCGGCGGGAGAGCAGTCTCACGGTGCGCAAGCGGGATGGCCGCATCGAGCCCTTCGTCCCCGAGAAGGTACGGGCGGGGGTGGCGAACGCGGTCGCCGGTCGGGAGGTTCCCCCAGGGGCCATCGACGCCCTCGTGGGCGAGATCGAGGCCTTCGTCGAGGCCGAAGGCGAATCGGCAACCGACGAGATCGGCCGGCGGGTGCTCGAAGCGCTCCGCCATCTCGACGAGGTGGCCTATCTCCGATTTGCCTCGGTATACAAGGACTTCGAGGGGGCCAGCGACTTCGAGCGAGAGATGGCCGCCCTCGAGGACCCGGGCTGAACCCTGTTCGAATCGCCGGTCAGCCCGCACCCCCTAGAAGGATCCTCACCTCGGCGATCCCGCGCTTCAGTTCCAGGATCAGGGTGGCGGCGTCCGCTTCGACCTGCCCGAGTACTGCTTCGACTTCGGCGAGGGTGTCCGCCCGGGTCGCCTCCAGCTCGGCGATGAGCGCCACCGCGGTCGCCTCCTCCCCGCGCCGGAGCGCCAGGAGATAGCGGTCGATCCGCCCCGGCACCGTGGCCAGGGCCTGTTCCACGCTTTCCCGATACGCGGCGTACTCGTCGCTGTCGTCGAGGCGTCCTGCCGCCGCTGCCGATTGGCTGAGCATGGCGGCGAGGGCCCGGGCGGCCGGATCGATCAACTCGGGGGGAGCGCTCGAGGGAAGCAGCGGGATCTCGAGGATTTCCCCGGCCGCCTCGCGGTACTGGGCGGCGCGGGCGAGTCGGGCGGCGATCGAGTCGGCGGCGTCGGCCAGGATCAGGAGCCGGTGGCGGACGGATCGCACATCCGCCACGGGTCCGGCCGGCATGAACGGCAGGAACCCCGGTGGTCCGGGACGGGCGACCACGAGGAGCTCCCCGGCCGCTTCGAGAAACTGCCCGGCGGCGGCCGGGTCGGTGAGGGTCGCCGCCTCCTCCATCGCCTCGATGGCAGCGGAGAAATCGTCGACTGCCGTGGCGTATTCGACGAGGCGGGCCTCCGCCTGGTCGGCGGGGAGGTAGATGACGAACCGCGCCACGAAGAGCACCGCCAACCCAACGAGCGCCGCCCCGGCGACGATCGGGTACCGATACTCCCGTTTCGACTCCACCACCTTCCCCAGGGGGGTGGGTCGCCAGTCGAAGTCGAGGTCGGGGACCGGCTCCTCCAGATCGCCGTGGGTGCCGGCGCGCGCCACCGTCGCTGGAGTGGTCTCCAGCATGCCGAGAATCGTCCTACGGGACGCTTCTCGTTCGGGTGTCCTCAGCCGGCTCACGTCTGTCATCTTCCCAGGGGCATAATCGACATCATGCGCATCCCGCTCAAGCGGCTCGACCCCGACCTTCCGATGCCCGCTCACGCCCATCCGGGCGATGGCGGCGTGGACCTCTACGCCCGCGAGGCCACCTCACTCGAGCCTGGGGAGCGGGGGGTCGTTCCCACCGGCGTGGCGGTGGCGATCCCGGATGGGTTCGCCGGTCTGGTCACCCCGCGGTCCGGCCTCGCCGCCCGTTCGGGGCTCGGGGTGGTCAACAGCCCGGGGCTGGTGGACTCCGGCTATCGCGGCGAGATCAAGGTGATCCTGGTGAATCTGGGCTCAGAAGCGATCCAGATCGAGCGAGGTGATCGAGTCGCCCAGATGGTGGTGGTACCCGTCGCCTCACAAGAATTCGAGGCGGTCGATGACCTTCCGGAGTCATCGCGTGGGGCCGGGGGGTTCGGTTCCACGGGCTCCTGACCGAAGAATGCCTCGTGATATATTCACCGTTCTCGCGGACGTAGCTCAGTTGGTAGAGCGTCACCTTGCCAAGGTGAAGGTCGCCGGTTCGAGACCGGTCGTCCGCTCCGAGGGGCGGCGAGAGTCGCCCCTTCCTATTAGTCGGGCTCGGGAGGAGGTCGGGGTTGGGCCCCGACCGGGTCTGACGGATACGGCCCGGCATGGGGTTGGGGCCCCATGCTCGGGAGGAGGTCGGGGTTGGGCCCCGACCGGGTCTGACGGATACGGCCCGGCATGGGGTTGGGGCCCCATGCTCGGGAGGAGGTCGGGGTTGGGCCCCGACCGGGTCTGACGGATAGGGCGGCGTGGCCGAGTGGTTAGGCAAGGGTCTGCAAAACCCTCTACCCCGGTTCAATTCCGGGCGCCGCCTCGGAGAGACATGACCCACGACGAGTTGGTGGAGGCACTGCGGTCGATCGACGGGCTCGTCGATCACGGTGGCGGCTCGCCCAACTTCCAATTTCGCTCGCGACCGTTCCTCCACTTCCACGAGGACGACCGGGGTACCTACGCCGATGTCCGCCTCGGGACTGCGGGCTTCGAGCCCATCAGGGCCTCGACCGCCGACGAGCGTCTCGCCTTGTTGGGTAGCGTGATCGACCACGTCGAGCGCCTCGCCCAGACCCGGAAGTCGCATCGTCGGCAGACCCAGAGGGACCGAACCGACCGCTCGAGGCGGTGACGGACCCGCACCGGGTACCACTACAGTCCCGCCCCTGAAGGGCGCTTAGCTCAGCGGAAGAGCGCTTCCCTGACACGGAAGAGGTCACTGGTTCGATCCCAGTAGCGCCCACGGGAACCCAGCAGAATTCGGCAAAGCCGGACTCTGCTGGGTTCCTTGCGAGTTCGGCTTTGCCGAACTCGGGGGCACCTGGCGAGGCGGACTTCTGGACGCGGGCTCTCGGTCAGGAGTCGAACGTGTATCCCGCCAGGTGTTCGTAGGTCTCGATCCCCCGTGCGATCCGGGTTCGATCGCGCTCCGACCAGTCGATGCTGTGCCGACTCCTCTTCGGTGAGGTGAACACCTTGGCGGCGGTCGCGGTGAGGTACTCCTCGGTCGGTTCGAGGCCGAGGAAATCCATCACGACCCGGAGGGTGGCCACCGGAGCCGCGGTGAGTTGCTCGAGTCGAACGTCGAGGATGTCTTGCGGGTCGGTTCGGCGCTTGATCTCGCTGACCCCGTCGCACAGCTGGAAGTAGCGCTCGATCCTCGGCGTCACCTTGCCGCGACCACCCTTTCTGGCATGACTCGAAGCGATGTTGTCGTAGGGGTTACGGACGACATGGATCAGTCGCACCGGAACGCCCACCGTCGCCCGCAGGCGGTCGAGCAGCGCAGGGGTCTCCTGGCGTCGCAGCGTCGAACGGCCTCCCTTCTTGTCACCCAGGACGAGCATCTCGTCGTGCCGGCCCTGCCATTGACCGTCGACCGCGTAGTCGTAGCCGGCCCACCGATGGCCCATCTCGGTGAAGGCGCGGTTGTTCCGCAGGATCAGGTCGTACAACTGGAGACGCCCGAACCCGGCCGCCAGAAACGCGATGACATCGAGTTCATGGGCGATCACCGCGTTGGGATGGGCATCCACCAACGACCCGACGAGGGTGTGGCCGCTGCGCGGGTAGCCGACGAACAAGCAGAATGTCCGGACGGAGCCGAAAGATGACTGGCGGCGGAAGCCTCCCCAGGCCGATACGGCACGGACCTGGAGTATCTCCCTGCGAGTCCGCGACTCGGAGAAGGGCCGGATCAGATCGAACGGGAGCCCTGATCTCACCGCTACCCGCCGACGTCGATTCCTGCCAGTTTCTCGGCGAGCCGCTTCTTGCCCTCGATGTCCGAGCCACGCTCGATCATGATCCGCTGCGCCTGCGGGGAGCCCGCCCCGTGCAGGGACTCGGTCAGGTAGCCCACCGCGTTGCGGCCCATCGTCATGTTCTCGATGAGCCGGAGGATCCGCACCCGGTCGGCGGTGGGAACGCCCGGCCTGCCCTGGAAGTACTTCTCGAGCAGCGGGCCGACGTCGGGGTGGTCGAAATCCTGCTCCGAGGGAAGGGTTACCACCGCGCCGCCGGCGAGATCCTGGGCGAGGCGGCCGATCTCGTAGGGATAGCGGGTGACGTTGAGCTTGCACGAGTTGGCGAGTAGCGGCTCAGGCTCCCAGTTGCCGGCGGGTCGCTCGGTCGACTCGTGTGATGCCGCCATCCCCAGCCCGTAGATCGTTTCGTTGAGGTGGGACATCTCGACCAGCTTGTCGCGAATGTGCGAAGCCTTGGGCACGCCGTTGTAGTCGGCGATCAGCGCCGCCGCTCCGATGAGCACATCTCCCACCCCGGACTTACAGACGTATGACCGGCGGTGGTACGAAGTGAACCGGTCCACCAGTTCCGCGGCGGACTCCGTCTCGCCGTCCATGAACACGTGCTCCGTCGGCACGAACACGTCGTCGAACACCACCAGGCACTCCTGGCCGGCGAACTGGGCGTTGCCGACGTCGATGTCGCCCTCCATGCTCCGGGTGTCGCTCGACTGGCGCCCGTACACATAGGTGATCCCGGGTGCCTCCACCGGGAGCGCAGCCACCACGGCGTAGTCGCGGTCCTCGGGGGCGAGCCGGGCGGTGGGCATCACCAGCATCCAGTGTGAGTTGATCGCTCCGGTCTGATGGGCCTTCGCCCCCCGGATCACCAGGCCGTCGCCGCGCCGTTCCACTACTCGGACATAGAGGTCGGGGTCCACCTGGCCGCCGGGGCCCTTGCTGCGATCGCCCTTGACGTCGGTCATCGCACCTCCAATGACCACATTGAGCCGCTGCATCTCGGTGAGCCACGCGGTGAAGCGCTGGTGGTACCCGGTCTGATGGGCGGCGTCGAGGTCGAACGTCAGCGAGAAGAGCGAATTGACCGCGTCCATGCCGACGCACCGCTGGAAGCAGGTGCCGGTCATTCGGCCCAGCTGCCGCTGCATCCTGTTCTGCGCCACCACGTCATCGGCGCTGCCGGTGATGTGGAGGAACCGGTTGACGGTGCCGCCGGTGAGTTCGGATTTCGCCGCGGCGAGTTCGGGGTCGTCGACCGCCAGGTCGTAGGTGGCGGCGATGGCATTGATGGAGGGCCGGATGATCGGGTGGTCCACCGGCTCGGCGATCAGTTTGCCGAAGAGGTAGACGGCGAGGTCACGGCCGCGCAGGCTCTCCAGGTACTCGGTGCCGTCGCGGATGGGGTCACCGGGTTGCCACGCCATTGGGTGAGGGTACCCGGGGGATCACGAGGAAGGGGCCGCCTAATGGCGGCCCCTTCTATCGCATTGGTCAGCTCGTCGGTTCAGGCGGCCCGATTCCGTCGGAAACGCATGTTCAGCTCACAGGCGCGGATCCCCTCTACTGCTCAGACGGCAGCTGTGTCGAGGGTCGACGTCTACTTGCAGAGCCCTCCCGGCGAGCTGGTGTCGCACCGGTTCTTGTCCCAGGTGTTGGCCGTGCCGCCGGTGCCAGCGCCGAGGGTGTCGTCGGAGATGTCGAATCCGCCACTGACTCCGATCTTGTTGAATCCGAAGAAGTTCCCTGGAGCTCCGCTAACGGTGAAGCCGTCGTCACCGATCGAGGGCACCTGGTTGTGGGAGAGGTTGTTGCCGGTGATCACGGGAACCGTGTCCCGAGTGTCGGTGAGTTCGAACCCGTTGACGTTCACCACTCCCGGAGTGTCGCTGACCAGCTCCACCGTGTTGTGGTGGATCGTGTTCCCACTCAGGGAAGTGGCGCCTGCCCGACCTGAGCGGAAGTCTGCGAAGAGGACGATGCCGGTGCCGTCGTAGCCACCACAGTCACCCGACGACACATGAAGGGTCCCACTGACCTCGTTGTGCGAGATCTCGTTGTCGCCATGTGCTCCGCCGTCGAAGCCGCCGGCCAGTATGCCGATACCCCCTCCGCAGAAGGTCCACAGATCGGTGAGGGTGTTGTGGTCGATCACCCAGTCACTCCCGTTCCAGTTGGTGATGCCCTGGAGAGAGTCGTTCATCGTGTTGTGACTGACCGCGACTCCATTGGCGCCCCGGCTGAAGATGGGAAAGTCGAGCTCGCCGTCATCGCCGCCGGTCTGCTGAGTGCCTTGGAAGTGGAAGCCCCTGATGGAGCTGCCGCTGCCGCTGTAGTCGGGTGGGAACAGAAATCCAGCAACCAGAAAACCGGGGTGCGAGTAGGGACCAGTGTCGATCACGACGTGGCCGACGGCCTCGAGGTTCACCATCTTGTCGACGGTGGCCCCGGCGTAGGTGCCGGCGCACACTCGGATGGTGGCTCCTGCGACCGCCGCATCGATGGCGTCTTGAATGGTGGTGTGATCGGCGCTTTTGCACTGGCCACCGTCGTCGTCCACCCAGAGTGTGTCGTTACCGGCGTGCACTGGGCTCATCACCGTCAGTAGGAGGACGGCGACAGCGAAAATCGTGTTGAATCGTCTCATCAGAAAGCTCCTCTCGGTCGCGATCGAGACCACGATCGCGAATGGTCCCCTCTATCTTCCAATCCACCCTACCCAACAACCAACGTTACTTTGGGTGTTCGCTGGATGCGTTGAGTATTCGCCTCTTGGCGCGAAAGTCGCGATGACATAGAATCCTGTCGCCCGAACAGGGAGTGGAGTGAGTACGAACGGAAAAGGTCACCTTGGCTGACTCTCGATCCGTTGGCGATCGAACCTCCCCGGCCCCCGATGTGGGGGTCCTTTTCTTGGGGGAGGAGCGATGACCACCATCCGGCTCCCCGGCCTCGTCGATGTCCATACGCACATGCGCGACCCTGGTCAGACCCACAAGGAGGACTGGGCGTCGGGCACGGCTGCAGCGCTGGCGGGGGGTTTCACCACGGTGCTGGCCATGCCGAACACCAAGCCTCCGGTGGTCGATCGAGCCTCGTTCGACGAGGCGCAGCAGGCGGCTCAGGCCCGGGCGCGCTGCGACTACGGCCTCTTCGTCGGGGCCACCGAGACGAACTTTGCCGACGCGGCGGCGCTCGCCCCCGGCGCCGCCGGGCTGAAGATGTACCTCGACTCCACCTTCGGCGACCTCCGTCTGCTCGATCCGGAATCCTGGTCGCGCCACCTGGAGGCCTGGCCAACGGATCGCCCGGTGGCGGTCCACGCCGAGGGGTCGACCCTCGGGGCGCTGCTTCTCATCGCCACCCTGCTCGAGCGCCCGGTGCACGTCTGCCATCTCGCCACCGAGCAGGAGATGGTGATGGTGCTGCGGGCCCGGGATCGCGGGTTGGCGGTGACCTGCGAGGTGACCCCTCACCACCTCTTCCTCGATACGGCCATTGCCGCGGATCTCGGCCCCCTCGCCGAGGTGCGCCCGCCGCTGGCTTCGCCCGCCGACCGCGAGGCGCTGTGGCGCCATCTCGATGACATCGACTGCTTTGCCACCGATCACGCCCCCCACACCAGCGCGGAGAAGGCCGGGGATGCCCCGCCACCGGGGTTCCCCGGGCTCGAGACGGTCCTTCCCCTCTTCTTGGGCGCCGTCGACGATGGCCGGCTGACCCTGGATCAGGTGACCGCCCGACTCCACGACAGTCCCCGGCGAATCTTCGGGCTTCCGCCGCAGGAGGCCGTGGTGGAGGTCGACCCCGATGAGGCCTGGACCGTCATCGGGTCGCAGCAGCACACCCGGGCAGGGTGGACGCCCTTCGAGGGGCGCCCGATGCGCGGCAAGGTGACACGGGTGACGCTGCGAGGGGTGGAGGTGTTTCGGGACGGTGAGGTTCTCGCCGATCCGGGGTTCGGTCAGGACGTACGCACAAAGGAGAGCTGATGGATCGAGAAGCGCGCAGCCACCTTCCCTTTGGGGACAGGCAGGACGCACCGTTCTACGGGCGTGACATCGTGTCGGTACGGCAGTTCGACAAGGACGACCTCGACTACATCTTCGAGGTGGCGCACGAGATGCAGGCGATGGTCGCCCGCGTCGGCACTTTCGACCTGCTGAAGGGCAAGCTTCTCGCCAACCTGTTCTACGAGCCGTCGACCAGGACTTCGTCCTCTTTCGCGGCAGCGATGGAGCGGCTCGGTGGGAGCGTGATCTCGATCAATGAGGTGACCTACTCGTCGGTGTCGAAGGGCGAGTCGCTGCCCGACACCGTCCGCACTCTGGAGCGGTACGCCGATGTGATCGTGCTCCGTCATCCCGATGTCGGGGCCTCCGCCCTCGCCGCCGAGTACGCCACCAAGCCGATCATCAACGCCGGTGATGGTGTGGGGGAGCACCCCACCCAGGCCCTCCTCGACCTCTTCACGATCCGGGAAGAGCTTGGGGAGGTCGACGGGCTCACGGTGACCATGGTCGGCGACCTCAAGTACGGACGCACGGTGCACTCGCTGTCCCGCCTGCTCTCCAAGTTCGAGGTGACCCTCAACCTGGTCTCGCCGGAGATCCTCCAGATGCCGGCGGAGATACTCGAGGAGTTGGAAGAGGCGAAGACCCCGTTCGCGGTGCACGGCTCGCTGGACTCGGTGTTGCCGGCGACCGACGTGCTTTACGTCACCCGGGTACAGAAGGAGCGCTTCGAAGAACCCGCCGCCTATGACGCAGTGAAGGACGGGTTCGTCGTGACACCCGCCACACTGGAAGCCGCAAAGGAGCGGATGATCGTGATGCATCCCCTCCCCAGGGTGAACGAGATCGCGATGGAGGTCGACGCCGATCCCCGGGCGGCCTATTTCCGACAGATGGAGTACGGCATGTATGTGCGGATGGCGCTGCTGGCGATGGTGCTGGGCAAGGCGTGAAGGCGTTCTTCGAGGCCCTTGACGAGCGGTCGCGTGCGGTCGACTCCTTGCTGTGCGTCGGGATCGACCCGCGGGCCAAGGATGCCGTCGAGGCGCGTCGGGTGTCGCTCGACCTGATCGCCGTCACCGCCCATGCCGCCGCGGCGTTCAAGTTCAACTCGGCGTTCTTCGAAGCCCATGGGGCCGCCGGCATCGAGGCATTGATCGAAGTGGTGGCATCGGTCCCCGACGAGATTCCGACGATCCTCGACGCGAAACGCGGGGACATCGCATCGACTGCGGCCGCCTACGCCGAGGCGTGCTTTGGCGTCGTTGGGGCCGGATCCGTGACACTGAGCCCCTACCTGGGCCGCGACGCCGTGGACCCTTTTCTGGCCCACCCCGGCCGGGGGGTCTGGTTGCTGTGCCGCACGTCGAACCCGAGCAGTGCCGATCTCCAGGACGCCACTCTCGACACCGGCGAGTTGATCTACGAGCGTGTGGCTCGGCTCGCCGCGGGGTGGGCGGAATCCGATCGGCTGGGAGTCGTAGTGGGAGCAACCTTTCCGGGCGCCATGGCCAAAGTGCGGGCGATGATGCCCGAGCACTGGATCCTCGTACCGGGAGTCGGCCCGCAGGGAGCCGATCCTGAGGCAATCGGGGTGGCATTGCGGTCCGACGGCCGCGGGGTGCTGATCCCTTCCTCGCGCCTCGTCGGAGACTCGCCGGATCCGGGCGTCATGGCCACGGATCTGCGGGATGCATTTCGCGGGGTCCGACCCCGTGAGGCTGTCCCCCGGCCTCGCGGCCTCGCCTACGATCTCCACGCCTCTGGATGCGTGCGCTTCGGCGAGTTCACTCTCCGGTCGGGGGTGGTCTCTCCCATCTATGTGGATCTCCGGCGAGTGTCCGGCCGGCCCGGTCTCCTTCGTCGGGTCGCCGCCTCGTACGGCTCGGTTCTCGAGACGCTCACGTATGACCACGTCGGCGCAGTTCCCTACGGGGCACTGCCCCTGGCGACGGCGGTTGCCCTCGAGCGATCGAAGTCGCTGGTATGGCCGCGCCGGGAGTCCAAAGAGCACGGCACCGGTGCCCGGGTGGAGGGCGAATGGCGAGCGGGGGATCGGGTGGTGCTTGTCGACGATGTGGTCACCAGCGGAATTAGCGCGATCGAAGCGGCGGGTCTGCTGCGTGACGCCGGACTGGTCGTCGAGGACCTGGTGGTGCTGATCGAGCGGGACAGCGGAGCGAGGGCGGCCCTTGCCGGCGAAGGGATCAAGATGCACGCCATCACCAACCTGGAGACCCTCGTCGACGAACTAGGAGAAGCCGGGGCGATCGGCGAAGACGAGCGGCGGGCAGTCGCTTCGTTTCTCGCGGGACGGTGATGTACCGGGCACTACGCGCTCTCGGCTTCCGGCTGGATCCCGAGCGGGCACATCGTCTGGCTCTTCGCGGAGTTCGTCTGGCCCGCTGGGCGCCGCGGCGCCGCAGCCGGTTCGTGGTCGAACCGGTGGAGGCGTTCGGCCTGCGCTTCCGCAACCCTCTCGGCCTCGCTGCCGGATACGACAAAGACGGATCGGCCTGGAGGGCCCTGGCGGCACTCGGATTCGGACACGTCGAGGTCGGGACCGTGACGCCTCGGCCGCAGCCGGGAAACCCCCGGCCGAGGGTCCATCGGCTGCCGGAACAGACCGCGCTCATCAATCGCATGGGGTTCCCCAGTGTCGGGGCCGATCGGGTTGCGGCGCGCCTTGCCGGCCGGAGCCGGCCCGGTGGGGTGGTGGTGGGAGTGTCGATCGGGCCGAACGCCGACACCCCGCCCGACCAGCGGATCGCCGACTACCTGACCCTCGTCGATCGGTTCAGTCCGCTCGCCGACTACCTGGCGGTCAATGTCTCGTCACCGAACACCCCTGGTCTCCGTGACCTGGAAAGTGATCTAGCGGAGTTGCTCGGCCCGATCGTCGGGCGCCGCGATGAATGGGCGCGACGTCTCGGGCGGCGGCTACCGCTGCTGGTGAAGCTGTCGCCGGACTCGGAGGAGTTCGAGACGGCGATCGGCGCCGCCGAGTCCACCGGCGTCGACGGCTTCGTCGTGGGCAATACCACCACCGCCCGGCCGGGCATCGTCGACAGTCCGGATGGTGGGCTGAGCGGCAGCCCGCTGGCGCCGATCGCGCTCGACCGGCTTCGGCGCGCCGTGGCGGCGACCTCGTTGCCGATCGTCGCGTCGGGCGGCGTGATGAGCCCGGATGACGTGCGGGACCGCCTCGAGGCGGGGGCGGTGCTCGTTCAGATGTACACGGGCTTGGTTTATTCCGGGCCCCGTTTGCTGCGGGATTCCTTGGGGGCCCTGCGAGGCCACTCGCCCTCCGGCCGAGTTTTTTGATCCTCCCGCGCGACTTGTCTTAGGTTTCGCGACTTTCCCGCCGATTCGATCTGTGACGCCGGGTGGCCGGCGGAGCTAGCGGAGAAGGATCATGCGAGGATTTTTGCGGCTGATGATCGTTGGAGCACTGGCGGTGTCGGGAATCGGGATGGCGCCTGTCGCCTCGGCCAACCACCAGACCCCCTTCGGCGGGACGGTTCATTCGTACGGTCAGATGGTCGACTATCCACTGGTGTTTCCGGTGCAGGGAGACCACTGGTACTACGACTGGTTCTGGGCATATCGGGGGAACGGACTCCATCACGCCCAGGACATCATGGCCGAGAAGATGGTGCCGGTCGTCGCCGCTGCCACCGGCACTGTGACCTATGTCAACTGGTCGACCGACCCCGCAAACCTCAACCCGCACCGTTGCTGCAACCTGGTGATTCGCCACGACGACGGTTGGCAGAGTTGGTACATCCACCTCAACAACGACACTCCGGGCACCGACGACGGCCAGGCGTGGGGAATCGCCCCCGGCATCGTCCCTGGAACGAGGGTCAACGCCGGCGACGTGATCGGCTGGGTCGGCGACTCCGGCAACGCCGAGAACACCGCACCCCACCTCCACTTCGAGCTCTATGACCCCGACGGCGTCCTCGTCAACCCATTCGATGCGTTGCGCAAGTCACAGGGCCTCTCGGTCTGTTCCGTCAGGGAGCTGAGCGATGTGTCGGCGTTGGTAGAAGGCAGAGGTCGGCTGATGAAGGGGAGCGCTGGTGAGCAGGTGCGCGCCCTCCAGGTGTTCCTCAACACATTCGAATTCCAGCCCGGACCGATCGACGGAATCTTCGGCAGCCTCACCAAGCGGGCGGTGAAGGCGTTCCAGGAGGCGTACGACCTGAAGGTCAACGGCAAGGTCAAGAAGCCCACCAGGTCGGCGATCATCCAACTGTCCGACCTCGCCGACAAGGCATCGGTCCTCAACCCCGATAGCCGCTCAATCGGGTACGGCGCCTCTGGTGCGGACGTCGCCCAGCTCCAGGGCTTGCTGGCAGTCGTCGGACACGATCCTGGCCCGCCCGATGGACACTTCGGTGCGAAGACCTACAACTCGGTGCGGGCATTCCAGGAGGCGAGGGGCCTGGGAGTCGACGGAATCATCGGTCGGGGGACGAGGGCGGCGCTCACCGAGTTGCTCGGCCTGACCGCGCTGATCGACTGCGACTTCTAACTCAGCCGTTGGGGGCGAGGTGAACGGTGACGGTGTCGCCCGCCTGCTTGCGGATCGCGGCGCGGATGTCTGCCTTCACCGGGAGCATGTGAGTGCCATCGCCTCGAGCCATGAACGACGAGCGAAACGGATGGCCATCGATCGTGCCGGCCACCTTGACCAGGCCACGGGTGCCGAAGAAGTTCGCCGAGCCTTCCATCATCACGTAGGTCCACGCCCCCTCTGAGGTGCCCTTGTGGAGGATGGCCGTGAATGTCCGGTCGAGGGTGCTCATGGCCCCGAGGATATCGAACCGCGCCGGGACGATCCTGCGAGGCGTCGTCGAATGTCAGATCGGGGCCGTGGAGCGCGAAATGAGCCCGCATCTGATTCCTCGTTCGAGGGCCGGGTACGATCTGCTCGTTTCCCAACGGAGGTCACGTGGCCGACACGATTCCCGCCCGGCTGCTGCGGCAGGCCGAGATACGGCCGGGTAGCCCGGCCTACTTCGAAAAGATCGATGGCGAGTATCGGGCCACGTCGTGGTCCGAATTCGCCGATCAGGTAAAGCGTGCGGGAAAGGCATTGATCGCGACCGGGTTCGATCCCGGGCGTCACGTAGCGATCCTCGGTTTCAATCGTCCCGAATGGGTGATACTCGACGTCGCCTGCATGGCCGTCGGCGGCGCGCCGGCCGGGATCTACACCACCTCGTCACCGGAGGAGGTCGCCTATGTCGCCGGGCACTCCGAGGCTCCGGTGATCCTGGTCGAGAACAAGGTCCAACTCGAGAAGGTGCTCGCCGTCAGAAGTGACCTACCGCACCTGGCGTGGATCGTGACCATGCGCGGTGCCCCGGTGGTCGATGATGCCCAGGTGCTCTCGTGGGACGAGTTCCTGGCGATGGGGGACGGCGTGAGCGACTCCGAGTTTCTCGCCCGCGTCGCATCGCTGGAATCGTCGGGTCTGGCGACCCTCATCTACACCTCCGGCACGACTGGCCCTCCCAAGGGCGTTATGCTGACCCACTCCAACCTCACCTGGACGGCCGACCAGGCGCACTCGGTGCTGCCCAGTCTGTCCTCGGACGACTGCACCATCTCGTACCTGCCTCTCAGTCACATCGCCGAGCAGATGTTCTCGATCCACCTCCCGATCTCCGTGGGCTGGCCGGTCTATTTCGCCGAGTCGATCGAAGCGCTGGCCGAAAACCTCAAGGAAGTCCGCCCGACGGTGTTCTTTGCGGTCCCGCGGGTTTGGGAGAAGTTCCACGCTGGTATCGCGGCCAAGCTCGGTGAGGCCCATGGACCGAAGGCACGGATCGCTTCTTGGGCGCAGCGGGTGAACCGCGAGTCCGTCGACCACATCAACGCCGGCAAGCGGCTGCCCGCAGGGCTGGCGGTACAGCAGGGCGTCGCCGACAAGCTCGTCGGCCATAAAGTGCGCGCCGCGGTCGGCCTGGATCGCTGCACCGCTGCGGTGACCGGTGCGGCGCCCATCTCCACCGAAGTCCTCGAGTTCTTCGCCGGCTTCGGCCTCAGCGTCCTCGAGGTGTACGGGCAATCGGAAGGCTCTGGTCCGAGCACGTTCAACCAGCCGGGGGCAACGAAGTTCGGGACGGTGGGGCTGGCATTTCCCGGTTGCGATGTCGTAGTGGCCGCCGACGGTGAGGTGCTGGTGCGGGGTGGGAACGTCTTCGCCGGGTACTACAAGAACGCAGACGCGACGGCTGAAACGGTTAAGGATGGGTGGCTTCACTCGGGCGACATCGGTGAGTTCGACGACGAGGGTTTCTTGACAATCACCGGTCGCAAGAAGGACATCATCATCACTGCCGGCGGCAAGAACATCGCCCCCAGCGACATCGAGACACACCTCAAGGACGACATGATGATCTCCGAGGCGGTGCTGATCGGCGACCGCCGCAAGTTCATCACCGCTCTGGTGACTCTTGCCCCCGACGTCGCCGATGCCTACGCCTCGGAGCACGGGGTCTCGGGACCACTCCACAAGTCGGACGCGATTCGGGCCCGGATCCAGGAGACGTTCGACAGGGTGAACTCGCGTTATGCCAGGGTCGAACAAGTGAAGAAGTTCGCCATCCTGCCTCGCGATTTCTCGATCGACGAAGGCGAACTCACCGGAACGCTCAAGGTGCGGCGCAACGTGGTCGTCGAGCACTTCGCCGACGAGATCGAAGCGCTCTACCGCGATCCGGAGTAAAGGGATGGCCGTGCCCGTGCCCGGTTGAGCACCCGGGCACGATCCGCCCTGCCGCCCGTCGCCAGGATCGGGACGGGGCACGAGATTTGCCGCTGACGCATGAACGACCATCCCCGGCGGATGACGCCTATGCAACCAGGCATCCTGCCCTCACTCCAACTGCGGTAAATCCAGAAACCCCAGGTGGACTGCGAGGTGATGCGGTCGGCAGAGCAGGCACATGTCGCAGACATCGGTGAGTCCGCCTTCGACCCAGGGGAGTTTGTGATGGGCGTCGCACCAGGACGGCGGCCGTCCGCAGCCCGGAATCACGCATCCCCGATCCCGGATTGCGAGTGCTTTGAGCTGCAGTGGGGTCGCGGTGCGGACCGTTCGTCCCATATCGAGCAGTCGTGACGGGCCGTCCATGACGACCCGGCACACGTTCGAGTCGCACGCGAAGAACTCCATGGTCTTGAGGCCGATCATCCGGCCCTCGCCGATCTCGCTACGGGACCGGACTCCCTGGTGGAGGGTGTCGACATCGACGATCACATTGAGGTGTGGCTTCTGGCCGCCCACGATCGGGGCCGTGCCGGAGTCGAGGTGGTTGCGGCAGAGCTCATGGAGGGCGTCGGCCCGCCGCTGTGCGGGGGTGCGGCCGTCGTTGCCGTCACGGTTGGCAGGCCCGGCGAGTGACTGGATCGCGGCGAGCACCGTCTCCCCGGAGACCGGATCGAGTTCGGCGTCGAGGCGCATCATCCCGTCGAACGTCTCGGTGATGGACAAGCGGCGCCGGGCGAAACGCTCGCGCTCCTCGTTCTCCGTGACGGCAAGCGCTTCGCGACGACGCCACATCTCCACCTCACCAGTGAATTGCTTCGCGGTCAGGGTGGAGGCTTTGCGGACTAGGGAGGGTTCGGCCTCGAGGAAGGCGTCAGGAGCGGACTCGTGAGCCCTCGCCAGCCAGCGCACCCGCTCCGGACCGATATCCCCACTCTCGAACGACTCGGCCGTGGCAGGCATGTTGCGGAGAGCGCGAGCGGTGCGTACCCGGCCGGCGGCAGCCTGATGGGAGTCGCCGATGCGCTCCGCCACGTAGGAGGCGGTCGAGAGATAGCCGTAGGGTTGGTAACAACGACGTTCGTCGATCTCGGCAAGCAGCTTGGCGGCTCGGGCCTCGTGCCGGCTGATCTCACGGCGTTCGTGCTCGTACGCGTCGAACAGTTCCGTGTCGCTGAGCGCAGAGGGCCCGTTCAGGGGATGATCGATGAGTCCCAACATTCCGACAACGTATCGCCTGGGTGTGACAAGAATGGGAACGCCCCATTGCCACCCGGCGTTGCTCCCACCGTGACCCGTCGCCTGACACCTTTCGCGCTCCTCGCCCTCGTCGCCGTATCCTGCGGCGGCTCGAGTGGGGGTGGGGAGAGCGTCCTCACGCCCTCCGAAACGACCGTCACGACCATCGACCGCGGTGAATCGTTCGCCGGCACGACGCCCGCTCCGGAGTTTCCCGACGGTCTCGAGTGGCTCAACGTCGAGCGTCCCCTGAGCCTCGCCGAGCTGCGCGGCAAGCTGGTCTTGCTCGACTTCTGGACCTACGGGTGTATCAACTGCATCCACATCATCCCCGACCTGAAGCGACTCGAGGCGGAGTACGCCGACGAGTTGGTCGTGATCGGGGTCCACAGTGCCAAGTTCGCCAATGAGGGCGACACCGAGAACATCCGCGACATCATCCGGCGTTACGGGCTCGAGCACCCGGTGGTCAACGACAGCGACTTTGCGGTGTGGCGTGATTGGGGCGCCAGCGCCTGGCCGACCGTCGTGCTCATCGACCCGGCCGGCAACATCGTGGGTGGCCATGCCGGCGAGGGGATCTACCCGATCTTCCAGCCCGTGATCGACTCGCTCGTCGAGGAGTTCGACGAGCGAGGACAAATAGACCGTACCCCGATCGACCTCGATGTCGAGCGAGCGCCCGACACCGTGTTGTCGTTCCCGGGCAAGGTTCTCGCCGACCCTGTCGGGGGCCGCCTGTTCGTTGCCGACACCAATCACCATCGCATCGTCGTTGCCGACTTGGAGACCGGCGAGGTCATCGACGTTGCCGGCTCCGGAGGGCGTGGCCTCGAAGGAGGTGACTTCGCGACGTCGTCCTTCGACCAACCACAGGGGATGGCGCTCGTCGATGACGGGCGCACCCTCTTGGTGGCCGACGTCGGCAACCACTCGATCCGTGCTCTCGACCTCGCCTCGAGGTCGGTGACGACGCTGGTGGGCAATGGGGATCAGTCCTCGACCTATCCACCTCGTTCGGGCATTGCCCCGGATGTGGAGCTCTCCTCCCCGTGGGATCTTCTGGTGGACGGCGAGGTGCTCTACATCGCAATGGCCGGCTCGCACCAACTATGGACGCTGGACCTGGGTTCGGCCAGGTTCGACCCCTTTGCAGGCACCGGAGGTGAGAGCGTGCTGAATGGCCCGCGCCTCTTCGCCGAGCTGGCCCAGCCGAGCGGGCTCGCCATCGATGATGCGGGGCGGATCTATTTCGCCGACTCGGAGTCGTCGTCGATCCGCTGGGCCGACCCCGGCGCGGACGGCGAGGTGGGTCTCCTGGCCGGTACGCCGAACAACCTCTTCGACTTCGGTTTGGTCGATGGCGTCGGACCGGCAGCCCGCTTTCAGCATCCTCTCGGGGTCGTCCACGTCGACGGATTGCTCTTCGTCGCCGACACCTACAACTCAGCCCTGCGGGTCATCGATCTAGCGAACGGTGCAGTGACCACGCTCGCCGGCGGAGATCAGGGCTGGGCCGACGGGCTGGACCCGCGCTTCTCAGAGCCGGGAGGCATCTCGTTCGCCAACGGATCCCTCTACGTCGCCGACACGAACAACCACGTGATTCGCCGGGTGGATGCGGCGACCGGCGAAACCGAGACCCTGGTGTTCTATGGGATCGAGCGCTTCCCTTACACCGGCTCAGATGGGGGCCCGGCCACCTTCGAGGTGGCGGCGGTGGCAGCCGGACCCGGGGCGGGGCATGTCGTACTCGACCTCATGCTTCCGGCGGGCTACAAGCTGAACGACATCGCTCCCTTGACCATCGCCTGGTCGGTCGAGGGAGACGCGGCCGATTTCGGCGACCACGCACTCGTTTCGATCGTGGAGCCCGGGCTGCCGCTAGAGATCCCGGTCACCTGGTCCACCGGGGAAGCGACCCTGCGCGGCGAGCTCACGGTGTATTACTGCACGGAAGAGTCGAGTGAGCTCTGCCTCGTGCATCAGGTTGCCCTCGAGGTTCCCGTGGTCGTTGCTTCCGGCGGCCCGGAAGCGGTCTTGGTGGCGTACCGAATACCCGATCCCGACTGACCGGATAGGCTCGCTCGATGGCCGGGACCAACCAGGGGCCGCCGCCCAGATCCATCTGGCGGCGTATCGAACGCCGCTTTGTCGGCTTGTGGATGTCCGCGCTGGTCTGGATCGCCGAACGGAAGCTGAAGAAGTCGACCAAGAAGGCGCGCCGCTGACCCCCTGGCCGGTCAGTCCCGACGGCGGAGCATGTCCAGCACCAGGGCGAGCACAACGGCGAACGCGGTGACCACCAGAGTCACCGGGAGCCAGTCAGAGGTCCGCTCGGCGGTCGAGGCGATCGCCGCGCCCAGCAGCGCACCGGCGGCGATCAGGCCGAACGTCAGCCGATATCCGGCGCGACGAACGGTCGCCTCGAGCTTCTCGGCGCCGAAGTCGATCCTCATCCGAGGACCGGGCCGCGCCCCGACGAGGCGCTCGATGGCCTCCACCATGCGGGTGACCCTGACCTTGAGTTTTTGGGCTTGATAGAACATCCGCTGCGGGTTGATCTTCTCGCGGATGCCCCCGGTCAGGGTCCGCATCAGGAACTTCCCGGCCACATCGAACGGGTCGAGGTCGGGATCCAACTCTCCGGTCGCCAGCTGCATCTGCGCCATCGCCTTGGCGGTGAGCGTCATCGAGGCGGGAAGTGGGATCCGGTGGCGAATCGAGATCTCGGTCATCTCCTGGAGGATTGGGCCAAGCTGTAGTTCGCTGAGGGGTACATCGCGATACCTCGCCATCAGCGATCCCAATTCGGCCTCGATCGCACCGACATCGAGGTCGTCGCGCTCGGCGCCGGCAGCCAGCATCAGGGTGACATCGGTGAGGAAGCTCACGTCCTCCTGCCAGAAGGCCAGCAACAACAGCATGAGCTGCTCACGGAGGTCCGGCTCGAGTAAACCGACCATCCCGAGGTCGAGCAGGTACACCTTGTCATCGGCCCACATCAGATTGCCCGGATGGGGGTCGGCGTGGAAGAAGCCTTCGGACATGATCTGTCGGTAAAACGACTCGAGCAACTGGCGGGCCGCCTCCTTGCGGGCGGGGCTGTCAGGGGCGTTCCGAATCGCCACCCCTTCGATCCGTTCCATGACCAGCAGGCGCTCCGTGGTCAGCTCATGATCGACCTGAGGCACGTCGATCCGGGGGTACGGCTCGAGGACTCGCCGCATGCGCTCGATGTTGGCCGCCTCGTTCCGGAAGTCGAGTTCCCGCTGCAACGAAGCAGAAAGGTGTTCGAACACGGCCGGCATGTCCACTACCTCGCGCAGTGCGGGGCGCTTCTCGGTTTTCTCGGCGAGGACCTCGAGCAACGCGAGGTCTTGCATGATGTCTTCGCGGGCAGTTGGGCGCTGGATCTTGACGACGACCCGGCGTCCGTCGGCGGTGACTGCTCCGTGCACCTGGGCGATCGTGCCGGCAGCCATCGGCTGGCGCTCGATGCTGTCGAACACGTCTTCCCAAGGAACACCCAACTCCGCCTCGGCGACGCCGACCACCTCTTCCTCGGTGAGCGGTCGGGCATTGTCCTGGAGCATCGAGAGCTCTTCGATGAACACCGGCGGAAGCAGGTCGGCGCGGGTCGAGAGGATCTGGCCCAGCTTCGCAAAGGTGGGGCCGAGCTCCTCGAGGGCCGTGCGGAGACGGCGCGCTTGAGCCCGCTGTGCCTCGAGCGGATCGTCGGGTCCGCGTCCGAAGAGGCTCTGCAACCCGTGCTTCGCCATCACCGTGGCAAGGTGGGTGGCGCGGCCGAGCAGGTGGGGTTCGACGGGCTCCGGATCGGGCTTGAGCAGCCCGGGGAGGGTGGGGATCGAACCAGGGGATTGCGCAGCGCCGGCGGTGTTGACGATGATCACGGTGCAGGTGGCGTTGTGCGAAATCCGGTTGGGGATGTTCCCGAGCAGGAACTCCTTGCGGCCGCTCATGCCGGCATTGCCGACCACGAGCGTGTCGATCTCCGCCCGGTGCGCCTCCTCGAGCAGGGCGCGCGCCGGATCGTCATCGACTACGACGATGGACTCCCCCCGGGGTCCAGCGAGCTCGGCGGCAAAGCGGCGGAGTTGATCGGCGAGGAGGTCGACCCGTTCGGTCAGGGCACTCGTCCCGGCCGCAGCGTCGGCGACCATCTCTGCGGTAGGGGGGTGCGGGACCACCACCTGTACCAGCCGGAGGACAGCCTCATGACGATTGGCGAGGGCCGCCGCCCAGGTCGCGGCGGCGTCGCCGGTCGGGGAACGATCGGTGGCCGCCATCACGCGCCGGATCGGACCCCCTGCGGCGGAAGGAGCGTCCACGGTTCCTCGCAAGCTCACCACCCGGGTCAGGCCGCCGCGAGACTAGCCCCCACCAGGACTTCATCTCATCGTGCCTGCGTCGGCAGTCCGCCGGTCACTCCATTCGGAGTCATCCGTCTGGTGTTCGGTGTTACCGTCCGGCGCCTCGTGACGAGGTTCGTACTCAGGCGGGTTCTGTGGGCCGTGGTGACGCTGATGTTGGTCGCCTCGATCGCATTCTTCGCGGTGAACCTGTTGCTGCCGTTCGACTTTGCCGTAGGTGTCGGGCAGCGGCCACGGGCGATAGAGGCGATCCGCGAGCACTTGGGGACCGACCGTCCCCTGGTGGTCCAATGGCTCGACTACATGGCGAACTTCGTTCGGGCCGACCTCGGCGAGTCCTACGACGGCGAACGCGTGTCGACGCTGGTGGCGTCGGTGCTCCCGACCACCGTGGCGATCTTCGCCGTCGGAGGGATGGTGGCGTATCTGGTCGGCGAGTGGATTGGGCGGGTGGTGGCATGGAGCCGAAACCGCTTCTTCAGCGGCGCCTCGAGCGCAGGGAGCGTGCTGTTGTTCACCGCATTCCCACCGTGGCTGGTGTTCCTCCTCATCTACTTCGGCACGGACCGCCTCTTCCAGGTCCGGGGGTGGTTCGGGCTCGACCTGATGCCATACGGCCCGGTGCCGGAGGGGCCGCTGTTGAACGTGCTCGCGGTGGGGCTGGTGGCGGCGTTCGTGGGTGGCATCCTCTTGCGAGGATGGGCCCGGCGTAACGATCGCCGGGTGCTGGGGATGCTCGCCATCCCGATCGGCCTGGCGGCCTTCGTGACGTCCTTGCTCTCACTCGGCGTCTGGGCGGCGGCGATCGATCTGCTGTTGTGGCCCAGTGCGGTGATGGCGACCATCGCCATCGTGCTGATCGCATTCGGGGAGAGCATGCTCGTGATGCGTGCCGGGGTCTCGGCGGAGATGACCGAGGACTACGTGTTCACCGCTCGGGCCAAGGCCTTGCCGGAGCGTTCCATCCGTGACCGCCATGTGGCGCCGAATGCGGTGCTCCCGGCGATCTCGAGGCTGGTCACCAGTGTGCCCTACTTGATCACCGGCCTGATCATCATCGAACGCGAGCTTCGACTGAACGGGGTGGCGAGCCTCTTCTTCCAGGCGATCGAGTCCGGGAACACGCCGATCATCATCGGGATACTCACGATCGTCGGGCTGCTCGGTCTGGTGCTCAGGATCGCGCTAGACGCCATCCAGGCAACGATCGATCCCCGAATCCGCATCGAGGGGGAGGCGGCATGACCCACGACCCTGTGGTCGAGATCGAATACGACCACGAGATCGAAGGATGGGCCGACACCAGGAGGAAGATTCGGCAGAGCAAGATGGTCGTCGCCGGGGTGTCGATCCTCGCCGTCTTCGCCGTGCTCACCTTCATTCATCCGGTCCTCCAGGCCACCATCTGGTCTTCGAAACAAGGGGTCTATCGACCGGAGACCGGGCACGACCCGGCTATCAGCCATCCGTCCGGCCCCACGCTCGATCATCTCCTGGGCACGGATTCGCTGGGCCGCGACGTGCTCAGCCTGATGACCTTCGGCCTCCGTCCCACTTTCCTGGTCGCGGTGGCGACGGCCATCAGCGCCGGAGTGATCGGCCTGGTGGTCGGGACGTCTTCGGCGTATTTCCGCGGGAAATACGACCGGGTCATGACTCAGGTCGCCGACGCGTTCGTCCTGCTGCCTCCGCCGCTGATCTTCCTCATCGCCAGCAAACGAGGCTTGCTGGGGCCTCTCGCGCTGGGACTGCTCTATGGCCTATTCTTCGGATTCGGCCCGGCGGCGATCGTGGTCAGGTCCCGTGCGCTGTCCGTGATGGAGAAGCCGTTCATCGATGCGGCTCGTTCGGTGGGTGGCAGCCCCAGTTGGATCATCACCCACCATGTGGTGCCGCACGTGATCCCCCACGTGGCCGTGGTGGTCTTGGCGGGAGTGGTTGGGGCCTTGGTCACCCAGGGGTTCGTCGAGTTTCTCGGCATCGCCGAGTACCGGTTCGGGCTCGGGAACCTCGTCTACAACGCGCTGACCTACCGGACCGCGCTGGGGACGTCGGTTCCCTGGAGCGCCCTGATGGCAGGGGCTCTTTCGATCTCGTTGCTGGCCTCATCCTTCTACATGATCAGCTCCGGGCTGCGCGAGGTGACCGACCCGCGGCGGGGCTCGCGGAGGATCTGATGCCGGTCCGGCGCAGCGCGCTCGCCACGGACCTTCTCGTTGCCCTCATCGGGTTTGCCCTGGTGTTCAGTGCGGCGTTCATTGCCGGCCGGTACTTCCTCCCATCGCCGGGACTCGACATCGCTGCTCACCGGCCATGTCATCTGCACCGAACTCGCCGACATCCGCGGAGGCGAGCCGATCTCCTTCACGGCCGTCTTCGACCACGCCGACCCTCCCCCGCACTGAACTGGCCGACACGACCAGCAAGAATGACTCAGGCGTCCCGCCCCTGGAGCCGCTGCAGCCCGTCGTAAGCGGCGTACTTGTAGGCCTCGCTCCGGGTGGGGATGTTGAAGGTCGAGTCGATGAACTGGTCGATCGTCTTCCCGGCGTGGATCACCGCCTGCCCGATGTGCACCAATTCGGCCGCCTCTTCACCGACGATGTGGACGCCGAGGAGCCGGCGGTCCTCGCGGCGGAACACCAGCTTGATCATCCCGTAGGTGGTGCCAGCGATCCGGCTTCGCGAGTTCTCGGAGAAGTCGTAGCGGCCGACCTCGAAATCGATTCCGGCGGCGGCCGCCTGTTCGGACGTCATCCCCACTACTCCCACTTCGGGGATCGAGTAGATCCCGGACGGGGCCAACTCGTCGACCCCCTCCTTGAACGGAATGTCGAAGGCGTGACAGGCCGCTACCCGCCCCTGCTCAGCCGAGACGGAGGCGAGGGCAGGCGGGCCGATCACGTCGCCGGCCGCGTAGATCCCGGGCGCCGTCGTCTGGTACTCGGCGTCCACGATGATCCGCCCGCGGTCGTCGAGGTTCACCCCGGCGTCCTCGAGCCCCAGACCGTCGGTATTGCCCTTGCGCCCGGCGACGAACAACACCTTGCCGGGCCTCATCACCCTGTCACCGATGGTGACGGTGAGCTTGCCATCGACGCGATCGACCGTGGCGGGCGGAGACCCGACCAACACCTCGATGCCGAGATCCTTCAAGCAGACGGCGAGCTGCTCCGACGCGTCGAAGTCGAGGAAGGGCATGAGCCGCGCGGCCATGTCGACGAGCGTGACTTCGACCCCTAACGCACCGAAGATCGACGCGTACTCGCATCCCACCGGTCCGCCTCCGATGACCACCATGCTGTCGGGGATGCGGTCGAGGGCAAGGATCGAGTCTGAGTCCTCTACGTCGGGGTCGTCGAAGGGAATACTCGGCGGGCGGAGCGGATGTGATCCCGTGGCGATCAGGATCACCTTGCCATGTAGCGCCTCATTGCCGCCGCCGGCCAGTGCGACCGACACGGCGTGATCGGGTCCAAGAAGCCCGGCTCCGTGCACCACCACCACCCCGTGGCGTTCCAGGTTGACGCGCACGGTTTCGCCGGCGCGTTCCGACTCCTCGGCCGAACGCTTGCGAAGCCGGTCGAGCATGATGTCACTGCTCAACTCCATTCCGACGCCGTACAAGTGGCGACGGGTGTGACCGGTCAGGTAGAGGGCGGTCTCGCGCAGGGTCTTGGCGGGAATGCCGCCGCTGTTCACCGGGGCCCCGCCGAGGCGCGCGGCGCGCTCCACCAGAGCCACCGATTTCCCGAAGTAGGCCGCTTGGGCCGCGGCCTTCTCGCCGGCCGGGCCCGATCCGATGACCACCAGGTCGTATCTCTCCATCACTCGCCTCAGGGTATCCGCCGCGACGCCCGGCGCTGACCTTCGCCAATGACGAGCATGATCGACGAGTAGCGGGTGCTCCTCTCCGCGACGCGCGTGTTGCTACCGTGCCCCCGGATAGAGGCCACGACGACGGGGGAGTGACCGATCGGCGGCGCCATCCACATCGATGGTGACGAGCCGCTCGCCGGAGCGGCGGTCCGGGCCTTTTCCCAATCAGCGGACGGCAAGCGATGAGGCGCGCCCTACTCGTAACCGCAGACGGCGCCGAGTTCCGGGGAGTGGCGGTCGGCGCCGAGGGAGTGACCGTCGGTGAGGCGGTCTTCAACACCGCCATGGCCGGATACCAGGAGGTGGTGACCGACCCTTCCTACACCGGGCAGATCGTCGTCATGACCGCGCCTCACATCGGCAACTACGGGGTGACCCCCGCCGACGACCAGGGACGTGGGCCGCACTGCGCCGGTCTCGTGATGCGCTCGATGTCACGGCTCGCCAGCGGTTCCCGCGCCACCGGGCGACTGGACGAGTACCTCACGGACGCCGGGGTGGTCGCGCTCGCCGAGATCGACACGCGGAGGTTGACCCGGCACGTCCGCGAGCGAGGGGCCATGCCGGCGGCCATGGGCTCCGACGTCGATGCCGCAGAGTTGAAAGAGCTCGCTCGGTCATCGCCCGACATGGCGGGCCGCGACCTCGTCTCCGCGGTCACGACCAGGAAGGCCTACTTCGTCCCGCCGGTGGGTGAGCGGCGGGCGACCGTCGCCGCCTTCGACTTCGGCATCAAACGGGCCATCGTCGACCAGTTGGCACTCCGAGGCTGCGGCGTCCATGTGGTACCGGCGGGAGCGACACCAGAGGACATCATGGCCATCGGGCCCGACGGCGTCTTCCTGTCCAACGGGCCCGGCGATCCGGAGCCGCTCGTGGGTCCGATCGCCACGGTCGCTGCTCTCTTGGCCAAGGTGCCGATGTTCGGGATCTGCCTCGGGCACCAGATCATGGGGCTCGCCCTCGGGGCTACGACTTACAAGCTTCCGTTCGGCCACCACGGGGCCAACCACCCGGTGCGGCGCCTGGTCGACGGCGGCATCGAGATCACATCGCAGAATCACGGCTTCGCCGTCGACCTCTGGTCGCTCTCTGTCGATGCTCCACCGCGATCATCGGATGGCCTTCCAGGCCCGGATCGCCTCCCCGGCTCGGTGACGAGCCGTTTCGGTGAGGTGGTGGCGACCCATCAGAACCTCAACGACGGAACGCTGGAGGGATTGCGGTGCCGTGAAGTTCCCGCCTTCTCGGTCCAGTATCACCCCGAGGCGGCACCCGGACCGCACGATGCGCGCGGCCTGTTCGACCGCTTCATGGAACTGATGGGGGCGGGTCATGCCGCGCCGGGATGACCTCCATTCGATCCTGCTGATCGGGTCGGGCCCGATCGTCGTCGGCCAGGCCAGTGAGTTCGACTACTCCGGCACTCAGGCGATCAAAGCACTCCGTGCCCATGGCTTCCGGGTGATCCTGGTCAACTCGAATCCGGCGACGATCATGACCGATCCCGACCTCGCCGACGCCACCTACATCGAGCCGATCACCTCCGAGGTGGTCGCGGCGATTATCGAAAAGGAGCGCCCCGACGCACTGCTGCCGACGCTGGGCGGCCAGACCGCCCTCAACGTCACTGCCGAACTGCATCGTTCGGGTGAGCTCGGGCGGCTCGGCGTGGAGGTGATCGGGGCGTCCTTCGATGCCATCGAGGCTGCCGAGGATCGGGGCCGGTTCCGCGAGCTCATGGAATCAGTTGGGCTCGAGTGCCCTCCCTCCCGGGCAGTTCGCTCGATCGAGGATGCCCGCCTTGCCGCCGAAGAGGTCGGCTTTCCGCTGATGCTGCGCCCCTCCTACACCCTGGGAGGTGGTGGCACCGGGATCGTGACCGACCCCGCGGCCCTCGATCGGGCAGTCGCCCTCGGCCTGGCGGCGTCGCCGGTGGGAGAGGTGCTCGTCGAGGCGTCAGTGGTCGGGTGGAAGGAGTTCGAGCTCGAGGTAATGCGCGACGGCGCGGGCAACGCCGTGATCGTGTGCTCCATCGAGAACGTCGACCCGATGGGGGTCCACACCGGCGACTCGGTCACCGTGGCGCCGGCGATGACCCTTTCGGACCCGGAGTACCAGGAGATGCGGACCGACGCGATCCGCTGTCTCGAAGCGGTCGGCGTGCAGACGGGCGGATCGAACGTCCAGTTCGCCGTCGACCCCGTGACCGGTCGGCGGCTCGTGATCGAGATGAACCCACGGGTGTCCCGATCCTCGGCGCTGGCATCCAAGGCAACGGGCTTCCCCATCGCCAAGATTGCCGCACTGCTGGCGGTGGGGTTCAACCTCGACGAGATCGCCAATGACATCACCGGCAAGACCCCGGCCTCGTTCGAGCCAGCGCTCGATTATGTGGTGGTTAAGTTTCCTCGATTCGACTTCGCAAAGTTTCCTGACACCGACGACGCACTGGGCACCTCGATGAAGAGCGTGGGCGAAGTGATGGCGATCGGGCGCACCTTCCCGGAGGCCCTCCAGAAGGCGATGCGCAGTCTGGAGATCGGCGACAGGGTCGCCGGCGTCGCCGAGCTCGACCTTGCCGCACTCGTCGCCTCCTGTGCGCTGCCGCGATCCGACCGGTTGCTGCGGGTGGCGGCCGCCCTGTGGCGGGGAGCATCGGTGGCGGAGCTGGCGGAGGCGACCGCGATCGACCCATGGTTCCTCGACCAGATGTCCCTGGTGGAGGAGCTGGCCCACCAGGTGGAAGGAGAAGGCCCATCGGAAGACGGGGCTCGGGCTGCCAAGCGTCTGGGAATCTCCGACGCCAGGCTCGCCGGGCTCTGGAGTCTGACCGAGGCCGAGGTGCGTGCCCGGAGGGCTGGATGGGGCATCGAGGCAACGTTCAAGACCGTCGACACCTGTGCCGCAGAGTTCGAGGCGCTGACCCCCTACTTCTATTCGACCTTCGAGGACGAGGACGAGGCCGCCCCGCCGAGCCCGCGCACGGTGGTGGTGCTCGGGTCGGGCCCCAATCGGATCGGGCAGGGGGTGGAGTTCGACTACTGCTGCGTCCACGCCTGCTTTGCGCTGCACGAAGCGGGCTATCAGCCGGTGATGATCAACTGCAATCCGGAGACCGTGTCCACCGATTACGACACGTCCGACCGCCTGTACTTCGAACCCCTGGATTTCGAGAACGTGATGGCGGTGATCGAGCGGGAGCGCCCCGAGGCGGTCATCGTGCAGTTGGGCGGGCAGACCCCGCTGCGGCTGGCGCGTGCCCTGGCCGATGCCGGCGTGCCCATCGCCGGCACCTCGGCCGATGCCATCGATGCTGCCGAGGACCGGCGGCGGTTCTCGGCCCTTTGCCGCGAGATCGGCGTGCCCCAGCCTCCCAACGGCGAGGCGACTTCGGTGCGGGAGGCGGAGGAGGTCGCCGACCAGATCGGCTTCCCGGTGCTGGTTCGCCCTTCGTACGTGCTGGGCGGCCGGGGGATGCGAGTGGTGTACACCCTCGACGAGTTGATCGAATACTTGCGCGGCCTTTACGGGGCAGCGCCTTCGGAGGTCGACGCCTCGGGCGCCCCGGTGGCGATCGACCGGTTCCTCGAAGGCGCGGTCGAGGTGGATGTCGACGCGCTGTTCGATGGGGCGGAGCTGGTGATCGGCGGGATCATGGAGCATGTCGAGGAGGCCGGTGTCCACTCCGGCGACTCGGCCTGTGTGATTCCGTCGCAGACCCTGTCCGAGGAGGCTCGCAAGCTGATCGTCCGCTACACCGATGCGCTGGCGCAGGGCATCGGGGTGCGCGGGCTGCTCAACATCCAGTTCGCGGTGCGGGGTGACGATGTCGTGGTGCTCGAGGCCAACCCTCGCGCCTCGCGCACGATCCCGTTCGTTTCGAAGGCGACGGGGGTGCCCCTCGCCAAGCTCGCCACCCGGGTGATGATGGGGGAGAGCATCCAGTCATTGCGCGATGCCGGGTTCCCGTTGCCCGATGAGCAGGTGCCGGGGTTCGTCTCGGTGAAGGTGGCCGTGATCCCCTGGCCGAAATTCCCGGAACAGGACATCGTGCTCGGGCCTGAGATGCGGGCCACAGGAGAGGTGATGGGAATCGCCGCCGACCTCGGCACTGCCTACGCCAAGGCGTTGCTGGGCGCCGGGGTTCGGCTTCCCGAGAAGGGGACCGTGTTCTTCTCACTGGCGGATCGCGACAAGGAGGCCGGTCTCGAGGTGGCCCGGATCTTCGCCCGGCGCGGATTCCGTCTGCTCGCCACTGCCGGTACCGCGTCCTTCCTGGCCGAGCGGGGGGTGCCCGCGGCGCACGTCGACAAGGTAGGCGAGGGCCCCTGGGATCCGGTGACTCTCATCCAGGAGGGCAAGGTCGACCTCGTGGTCAACACCCCGCTCGGACGCCGGGCCCGCGGCGATGGCCGAATGATCCGCGCCGCTGCTCAAGCAGGCGCCATCCCCTGCATCACCACGGTGCGCGGCGGCCTCGCCGTCGCCCGCACCCTCGAAGGTGCCGCCGCTGACGTGCTCCAAGTGAAGAGCCTGCAGGAGTGGAGGGCGTAGGGCTCCGCTCCGGTCGGCTCGCGTTTGGCGTTTGGCGAGTCCGCTAGGTAGTCATGGCGAGCCTGGTGGCGCGCCACGCGACTCGGCGATCCTCAACCCGCGTCGAACACACAAAAGCGGTTGCCTTCGGGGTCGGCGAGGATCACGTAGTCGGCGTCCGCCGGCCGCTTGTCCCAATGCACCTCGGTGGCCCCCAGTGCGATGAGTCGCTCGACCTCGGCCCCCTGGTCTTCGGCATACAGGTCGAGATGGATTCGTGGCGGCACTTGTACCTCCGAGCTCACCCGGTCGAGTGAAAGGTTCGGCCCTTTGCCATCCCGCGGCCGCAGGAGAGCGAACGTGTCGTCATCACCCTCGCGCGGCACGTAGTCCAACGCCGCAGTCCAAAACGCCTTCTGCCGCTCCAGGTCATCCACCCGAATCACGATCGAGCCAACTCTGATCATGTGGGGACTGTACGGAAAGCGATCAGCGATCGGCGACTCACAAAACGCCTCGCTTCACGCGTGGCCAGCCGCAGGCTGGGCCAAGGCCCCCCTCTTGCGGGTGGTGGGAGGCGGGTGGCGGCAGGCCGCCAGGCACTACGCGTCCGGCAGCTTTGCCGCGCGCACCTTCTCCCGATCTTCCTCCAGCACCTGCGCCAATCTCGCCTTCAGTTCCGGATGACTCAGCGCCAGGATTCGGGCTGCGAGGTAGGCGGCGTTCTTGCCCCCCGGGGATCCGATCCCCAGCGTCGCCACCGGTACCCCTGGTGGCATCTGCACGGTCGACAGCAACGCGTCGATGCCCTGCAGCGTTCCCGACGCCATCGGCACCCCGAGGACCGGGAGGCTGGTGTGGGAGGCCACCACTCCGGCGAGATGGGCGGCCATCCCCGCGGCGGCGATGACGATCTGAATGCCGCGGCCTTCGAGTCCGTCGAGGTACTCGGCCAGTTCGGTGGGGGTTCGATGGGCCGAAATCACTCGGGCCTCGTGGCCGATGCCGAGCCGACCAAGCGCTTCGCGGCACCCGGCGATCTGATCGCCGTCCGAGGCCGAGCCGACGATGACGGCCACGAGGACGGGATCAGCCATCGTGGCTTCCGATGTCGGTGCGGTGGATCATGCCCTCCCACTGTACGTGGCCGACTCCGTCATAGGCCGAGTCGCGCGCAGCAACGTTCGTGTCGCCGCGGGCGACGACAGCACCCACCCGGCCCCCGTGGGTCAGCAGTCGCCCGTCGTCGACGCCGGTTCCGGCATGGATGAACCAGCGGTCCGCCGTCTCCAAACCGGGCGAGAAAGTGATCGGATCACCCCGTCGCGGCCGGTCGGGGTAACCGGCTGCTGCCAACACGACCGCGCAGGTATCGCGTCGATCGAATTCGAACCGGGGCGGATTGTCCCGAAGCCCTGCCACCCAGGCGCACACCTCGGCAAAGACCCCGTCGGGGAGCCGGGGGAGGATCGCCTGGGCTTCAGGATCTCCGAGTCGGACGTTGTACTCGAGGAGGTATGGACGGTCGCCATCGAGGATCAGCCCGCTGAAGAGGAACCCGTTGAAGGGCGTGCCGCCCTCGGCCAGCGACCGCAGCGTCGGCACGACGAAGTCGCTTCGCACCGCGTTCTCCAGGTCCTGGCCGACGTTGGGGTTGGGGCTCACCGCTCCCATCCCGCCGGTGTTGGGTCCGAGGTCACCGTCCAGCAGCCGCTTGTGATCCATGGCGTTGGGGAGGGCAATCGCCTCGGTGCCGCGGCACGCATGAAACCAAGATGCCTCGAAGCCTCCGAGCCGCTGTTCCATTACCACCGTCGATCCGGCCGGCCCGAGTAGCCCGGCGAGGAGATCGCGGGTGATCGCGGCGCACTCGTCGAAGGTGTCGGGGAGGAACACTCCCTTGCCGGCGGCAAGGCCATCGGCCTTGATCACGGGCGGAGCCTCGAAAGCCCGGAGGGCGTCGTCGACGGCTGCAGGCAAGGTGACGATCCGATGGGTGGGGGAGGGCACCCCGGCGGCTGCGGTCAGAAGTCGGGTGAACGCCTTGGATCCCTCGAGTCGGGCCGCCGCCGCCGTCGGCCCACAGCTCGGGATTCCGGCGGTGGCGAGCGCATCCGCCAACCCGGCGACGAGCGGCCCCTCCGGCCCGGGGATGACCAGGTCCACACCCCGAGCCGCTTCGACAAGCCCGCCAATGTCATCGGCGGGAACATCGATGTTCCGTCCGTGCTGAGCAGTCCCCGGATTTCCCGGAGCGATCAGGATCTCGATCCCTGGAGCGGTCGCCAACGCCCGACAGATAGCGTGCTCCCGACCCCCTGAACCAACGATGAGGACTTTCATGCGGAGGGCCCAAGGCGGCCGGAGGCCGCCCGCCCTCTTGCTGGAGGCTGGAGGCTGGAGGCTGGCGGCTTCTTCAATGCCGAAAGTGCCTTCGTCCGGTGAACACCATTGCCAGGCCGAGTTCGTCGCATGCGGCGATCACCTCCTTGTCGCGGCGGGATCCCCCCGGCTGGACGATCAGGGTGACGCCGGCGGCGGCGGCGAGGTGGACGCAGTCGTCGAAGGGGAAGAACCCGTCGGAGGCGAGCACGCCCCCCCGGGCGCGATCTCCGGCCTTCTCCAGTGCAAGGCGGCAGGCGTCGATCCGGCTCATCAGCCCGGCCCCGGTGCCGACCAGGGTGCGGTCGTGGGTCACGGCTATCGCGTTCGACTTGAGGATGGCCGCGGCGCGAAGGGCAAACTCCGCCTCGCCCCAGTCGTCCGGCTGGAGCCGGGTCGGCACGGTCCACGACGTCCGGTCCGCGGGTCCCGGATCGGACGTTTGAACCAGAGTGCCCCCTCCGATCGAGTGGACCACCCGGGCGGGGTTCGGATCGCCGGGCGGCACCGCCAGCAGCCGCAGGTTCTTGCGTTGGGAGAGCAGGTCGAGCGCACCCGGGTCGAAGCCGGGCGCGGCGATGCACTCGACGAACAATGCCGACTCGATGATCTCCCGGGCAGTTGTTTCGTCGAGAGCCAGGTTGAAGCCGAGAATCCCGCCGAATGCCGCCTCGGGATCACCCGACAACGCCCGGCGGAAGGCCTCGGCCTGGGTCTCGGCCTCGGCGAGACCGCAGGGATTGGAGTGTTTCACCACCGAGCATCGATGGGGGCCGGGGCCGGCCACCGCCCGGTAGGCGGCGTCGAGGTCGAGCAGGTTGTTGTACGAGAGGTCCTTGCCGTGGAGCAGCCTGCCGGCGGCGACTCCCCGACCGGTGCCGTCGGGCACCAGGCGGGCCTCCTGGTGGGGGTTCTCCCCGTAACGAAGCGGCCGGTCCGCAGCCCAGACAGCGATGGCGGTGTCGTAATCGGCGATCAACCGGAACGCCTTGGCCGCGAGTCGGCGGCGAAGCGCCCGGGGCACCGACCCATGGGTGCCGATCTCCTCCGCCACCTCGTCATAGTCGGCCGGATCCACCACCACCGTGACCCCGCCGTCGGCATTCTTGGCGGCAGCGCGCACCAGGGTGGGGCCGCCGATATCGATTGTCTCGATGATCGTGTCGCGGTCTACTCTGGCGGCGAGGGTCTGTTCGAACGGATACAGGTTGCAGACCACCAGATCGATCGGTTGGTAACCGCGTTCCTCGATCTCGGCCAGATGGGCACGGACGCGACGATCGGCGAGGATGCCTGCGTGGATGGCGGGATGGAGGGTCTTCACTCGCCCGCCGAGCACCTCTGCTGCCCCGGTCACCTCCTCGACGGCGCGCACGGTGACCCCGGCCTCTTCGAGATCGCGGGCGGTACCGCCCGAAGCGATCAGGGCGACTCCTGCCTTGGCGAGCCGGCGAGCGAAGTCGGCGATCCCAGCCTTGTTCGAGACGCTGAACAAGGCCCGGGCGACCCTGGGCTGCAGACGGTCGAGCAGCATTCGGACAGCCTCGGGGTAGATCCGATGTTCCACCTCGGTGAGAATCCGCTGGGCGAGGCCGTCGGCACTCTCATCCCCGCGCACCTCGATCGATCCCTGGAGCAACACCGGCCCGGTGTCGACCCCCCGGTCGACGAAGTGGACCGTCGCCCCCGCCGTCGTCACCCTCGCTTCCCATTGTCGGGTGACCGCGTCGAGCCCGGGGAAGTCGGGGAGGAGCGAGGGGTGAATGTTGAGGATCGTCCCCGGGAACCGGTCGAGGAACCAGGGGGAAAGGACGCGCATGTACCCGGCGAGCAGCAGGTGGTCGACGACGGCGACGGCCTCGAGGAGGCGCGCCTCGTGGTCCGCCCGGGTGTCGGAGGCGGCCACCACGACCGTGGCTACGCCCCGCCGGGTGGCGCGCTCGAGCACGGGGGCGTCGGGGTTGTCGCTGACGACGAGGGCCAACTCGGCATCGGAGAGGTCGTTGGTGAACGCCTCCATCAGGCTCTCGGCGTTCGATCCTCGTCCCGAGGCGAGGATGGCGAAGCGGGGCCTAGCGGGCGGCATAGCCGAGGTCGGTCACTCCGCCTTCGACGACCTCTCCGACCCGAATCCAGTCGGCGGGCTCCAATCCGGGCTCGACGATGGCAACGAATCCCAGGCCCATGTTGAAGGTCGCCGCCATCTCCGCCGCCGCGATCTCTCCCGCTTCTGCGATCAGATCGAACACGGGAGGCCGCGCGTAGGCATTGGGGTCGACGTTGGCACCGAGTCCCTGGGGGAGCATCGCCGCGATCCTGCCGAGCAAGCCGCCCCCGGTGATGTGGGCCGCCGCCTTGAAGGCGGTGCCGAGCACCCGATCGACGTAAATGGCGGTCGGGGTACGCAAGGTGTCGCCGACGGTTCGATCGAGCCTGGGCAGGGTGTCGTCGAGACCGAAACCACCGCGGTCGATCAGGGCGCGCCGGGCAAGGGAAAACCCGTTGGAGTGCAGTCCGGTCGATGGCAAGGCGACCACCGTGTCGCCCGGGCGAACCGAGGCGGGATCGGGCAGGGTGGTGGCGTCGACCACACCCACCGAGAATCCGGCCATCTCCACAGTGTCGTTGTGGAGGGCGTCGGGCATCTCAGCGGTCTCGCCGCCCAGCAACGCGCAGCCGGCCTCCCGGCAGGCGGCGGCGATCCCGCGCACCGCGGCTTCGAGGCGAGCCGGGTCGAGCCTGCCCGCCGCCAGGTAGTCGAGGAACAGCAAGGGCCGCGCACCGAGGGGGAGCAGATCGTTGACGTTCATCGCCACCAGATCGCGTCCCAGGCCCTCATAGTGCGATGGCTCGGTCGCGAGCAGGACCTTGGTGCCGACCCCGTCGCAAGTGGCGGCAATCAGGGGATCCGTCATTCCCGAGATGTCGGGACGGATCAGCCCGGCGAAACGCGAATCATGCGCCACCACGCCGGCGGTGTGGGTGGATCGGACCAGCGGGCCAATCGCTTCGATGAACCTTTCGGCCGCGGCGATGTCGACTCCCGCCGCCTCATACGAGAGGGGCCGGGTCACACCGGGTAGTCCCCGGTCATGCACGCCATGCAGAACTCCCCGTTGCCGGTGGCCCGGCGCAGTCCCTCCACCGACAGGTAGCGCAGGTCGTCTACTCCGATCATGTCGGCCACCCGTTCGACCGAGCCTGCCCGGTTGATCACCAGCTCCTCGCGGCTGGGGGTGTCGATCCCCAGATAGCACGGCCAGGCAAGGGGAGGACTGGCGACGCGCATCACGACCTCGGACGCACCAGCGTCGCGCACCATCTGGACTATCTGGCGCGAGGTGTTGCCTCGTACGATCGAATCGTCGACGAGCATTACCCGCATCCCCCGCACTGCGTCCCGGATCACCGAGAGCTTGAGTTCGATCTGAGCGGTGCGCGAGTCCTGGTCCGGAAGGATGAAGGTGCGGCCGACGTAGTGGCTGCGGAGGATCGCCTTCTCGTACAGCACCCCGCTGCGGCGCGAATACCCGATGGCGGCGGGAACACCCGAGTCGGGCACCGGGATCACCACGTCGGGCCGCGGTGAGCCGGACTCCTCGTCGGCAACCGCCAGCTCCATTCCCATCCGGATCCGCGCACTGTTGACCGATTGGCCGAACACCGTCGAGTTGGGACGCGAGAAGTAGACCAGCTCGAACACGCACGGGCTCGGTTGGGCGGGCTCGAGGAGTTGGAGAGTCGTCACCCCTTCCGGGCCGATCGTCACCAGTTCACCCGGTGCGATCTCCTTGACGTGCTCCGCATGGAGGACGTCGAGAGCGCAGGTCTCGGAGGCGATCACCCAGCCGCCCTTCATCTCGCCGAGAACGAGGGGGCGGAGCCCGTTGGGGTCGCGCAGGGCGTAGATCGTGCCGTTGCACAGCATGGTGAGCGAGTATGCGCCGACCGCCCGCTCTGCCATGTAGCGGAGCGCGCCCGCGAAGTCGGGTGCTTGCGACCGGGCGATGAGGTGCACCAGTAACTCGGTGTCGAGCGACGTGGCCACCAGGGAGCCTTCGGCCTCGAGACTCTTGCGCAACTCGTCGGCGTTCTTGATGTTGCCGTTGTGCGCCAGGGCGATCTTGCCGTACGGGGTGTTGGCGATGAACGGCTGGGTGTTCTGCTCCGGTCCCACGGTCGAATACCGACAATGACCCACCGCTCGAGTCCCCGCCATCGCTTCGATCCGATGGAACGGCAAGGCATCGGCGATGAGGCCCTGGCCCTTTTCCGTGTGCAGTTCGCCGTCGGCTCCGGTCGAAGCGATTCCCGCGGCCTCTTGCCCCCGGTGCTGGAGCTCGAAGAGCGCTCGGTGGACCAGCGGGGCGGCACCGTCGACGTTGTAGACGGCGACGACTCCGCAGTTCTCTCGCAGCTTGTCGAGGGGGACCGAGATCACGCCGGCTCCTTCGCGTAGGCGGTCGCCAGATCCCCGACGCCGAGGTCGATGAGGCCACCGATCGTGAGGCGGTTCCCGCCGACTACCCCCATCTGCTGCACCGGAACTCCTGCAGTCGCCGCGTCGGCGATCGCCGCTCCGGCGTCCTCAGCTCGGGTGGTGATCCACGCCGCCCCTGACCCCTCGCCAAATAGCGCCCAGTCGGGTCGGCTACCCCACTCGCCCCCGACCTCGGCGCCGACGCCGCCGCGGATGCAGAGTTTGGCGAGGGCGACGGCGAGGCCTCCGCGCCCGGAGTCCTTCGCCGCGCGAATCCTCCCGGCGGCGATCTGCCCCACCAAGAATGCTGCGAGGCGTTGGTCGGCGGCGAGATCGACCGAGGGGGCAGGTCCGGCCGATCCGGTGATCATGCGTCCGTAGGCGGCATGACCCTGCTCGCCGGGGGGTGATCCAGCGAGAAGCAGGACCTCGCCGGACTCCATCGCAACGGCGGGTATGCGGCGGATGTCTCCGACGGTGCCGACGACCCCGATCATCGGAGTGGGGGGGATCGCCCCCGCGGGCGACTCGTTGTACAGCGAGCAGTTGCCACCGGTCACCGGGAGGTCGAGTGAGCGGAGACCGTCGCCGAGACCCTTGATCAACGCCGCCAGGCGGGCGAACTCGACCGGATCGGAAGGCGACCCGGCGTTGATCCCGTCGGAGACCGCGACGGGCCTCGCTCCGACGCAGCCGAGGTTACGAACTGCTTCGCCGAGCAGCGCCTGGGTGCCGAGGTAGGGGTCGACGGCGCAGCGTTCACCGCCACCCACCAGGCTGATCGCGTAGCCGGCCGTCGACCCGGGCAACTTCTGCACCGCCGCCTCGCCCTGGCCCGGTCCGCGGATGGTGCGATTCCCCACGGTCTGGTCGTAGCGCTCGTAGAGCCGCGAATGATCGGCCATCCCTGGTTGGGCGATCAGTTGGATGAGCACTGCGGCGAGGTCGTCCGGAATCGGAAAGTCGGGGTACGGCCGCGGGTCGGGGAGCGTCCCTGTCTCCCACTCCTGGCGCGGGGTGCCGTCGGCCACCAGGGCGGCGGGCACGTCGACGACGATCGCGCCGTCGTGGCGCACCCGCATCTGGCCCGAGTCGGTGACGGTGCCGCAGACCGCGGCGTGGACACCGTGGCCGCGGAAATGGGCGAGAGCGGTTTCTGCGCGGCCCTCGGCAACCACCAGCATGAAGCGCTCCTGCGACTCGGACAGCAGGATCTCGAAGGGCTCCATGCCGGCCTCTCGCTGCGGCACCAGGTCGAGATCGATGTCGAAGCCGGTGCCGCCGGCGGCCGCCATCTCAGCGGTGGCGCAGGCGATGCCACACGCTCCGAGGTCCTGGCAGGCGACGAGCCCATCGTCGAACGAGAGCATCGCCTCCATCAGCTTCTTGCCCATGAACGGGTCGCCCACCTGGACGTGCGATCGGCGCGCGGTGTGCTCGTGGTGCTCGCCGAGCTCCTCTGACGCAAAGGCCGCGCCGAGGATGCCGTCGCGCCCGGTGGTGGCGCCGACGACGAGCACGGCGTTGCCCGGGCCGGTGGCGGCTGCGGTACGCATCCCCTCGTGGCGGACCAACCCGGCGGCGAGGGCATTGACGAGTGGGTTCCCCTCATAGCCGGAGTCGTAGACCGTGAGGCCGCCGATATTGGGCACCCCGTACGAATTGCCGTAGCCGCCGATGCCGCCGATGACCCCGTCCCGGAGCCATCGGGTGCGGGGGGAGGCCGGGTCACCGAAGCAGAGCGCGTCCATGACGGCTACCGGGCGGGCGCCCTGGGCGACGACGTCGCGGAGAATTCCACCCACCCCGGTTGCTGCTCCCTGATACGGCTCGACTGCGCTCGGGTGATTGTGGCTCTCGATCTTGAAGGCGATCGCCCATCCGTCGCCGATATCGACCGTACCGGCGTGGGCTCCCGGGCCTGCCAGGACACCCGGTCCCGTCGTGGGGAGGGTCGCCAGCAATGCCTTCGTGGACTTGTAGGAGCAATGCTCACTCCACATGCCGGCGAACACCGCCAGTTCCACCCGGTTCGGCTCGCGTCCCAACTCGGCGACGATGTGGTCGAGTTCGGCCTCGGTGAGCCCCATCGCCAACCCGATCTCGCGTGCCGAGTTCTCGGTTGAAAGCGTCAAGACCCGCCTCCCGTCTTGCCGACTAGGACGCTTGGCGCGTTCTTGCTGGAGGCTGGAGGCTGGAGGCTGGAGGCGGCGCCGAAGGCGCCTTGGAACAGCCGGAGCCCGTCGCCACTGCCGAGGTCGGGATCCGAGGCACGCTCGGGGTGGGGCATTATCCCCAGCACCCGGCCGGTAGCGTCGAGGAGCGCCGCCACGCCGCCCACGGAGCCGTTGGGGTTGTCCTCGTAGAGCAGCGGGGCATGCGCGGCGACCGCGTCGAATCCCCCAGGGTGGAAGTAGGAGCCCTCGCCGTGGGCGATCGGCATACGCAGCCTGGAGCCTGCGGGCACGGCCTCGAACCACGGGCTGCTGGAGTCGAAGGCGCACTCGAGCGTGACCCATCGATGACGGAACCCAGCAGGGTCGTTGTAGGACAGCGCCCCGGGAAGCAGCCCGGCCTCGACGAGGATCTGGAAGCCATTGCAGAGTCCGATCACCAGTCCGCCCCGATCGACGAGATGGTCGAGGCTGCGCACCGCCGGCTCCTGGCTGGCAAGCATCCCCGCCCTCCAGTAGTCGCCGAACGAGAAGCCTCCGGGAAGTCCGGCGAGGACGACGTCTTCCGGCAGTGCGCGTCCCGAAGGGTGGGGAAAGGCGTCGAATCCGGCGGTGCGAAGTGTCTCGAGGAGGTCGCGGTCCCCGTTGGAGCCGGGGAAAACGATGACGGCTGCCCGCGGGCCGCTCACGTCGAACCCGCGATCGACACCGTGTAGGTCTCCAGGTTCGGGTTGACCAGCAGCTGTTCGCAGAGGTCAGCGGTGATCCGCTCGGCCTCCTCGGCGGAAGGGCAATCGATCGTGAGGGACAGCGACCGGCCGACGGAATCCACGGTCACCCCGTCATGGCCAAGGCGGGCGAGGCTCTCCTGAACTGCCTCCGCCTGCGGGTCCTTGACGCCGGGGCGGGGGCGGACCGCCAGTTCAACTCTGAACACTGGCACCCGGTTCCGCGGCAAGGGCGCGGTCGAGGTGGGCGAGGAGCTTGCGGTATCCGGCGAGGAGATCGCCCTCATCGAAGCGGAATAGGTCCTTGTCGAGGATCTCCCCGGTCGCCAGGTCGCGGAACCGGCAGGTGTCGGGGGAGACCTCGTCGGCGAGAACCAGTTCGCCGTCGGCGGTCCTGCCGAACTCGAACTTGAGGTCGACCAGGTCAACCCCCGCCTTGAAGAATAGGTCGCGCAGGGCGTCGGCGGCTCGGCGGGACATCGCCCGCAGCCAGGCGACCTCTTCCGGGGTCGCCAGGTCGAGGAGGCGCACATGGTCATCGTTGATCAAGGGATCGCCGAGATCGTCGCGCTTGAAGTACATCTCGATGACCGGGGGGTCGCATTCGGCGAGGTGATCGAGTCCGGTTCGCTTGCCGAGGCTCCCGGCCACCTTGTAGCGGACGACGGATTCGATGGGGATGATCTCGACGAACTTGGCCGCGAGGGTCCGGTCGTCGATGCGGCCGATGTGGTGCGTGGGAATGCCCTGGCCGGTCAAGTACCCGAAGAGGCGTTCGGTGATCTGGCTGTTGAGGGTGCCCTTCCCCTCGAACTGCTCGTGCCGCTGGCCGTTGAACGCAGTGGCGTCATCCTTGTAATAGATGTGCGCGGTGCCATCAGGCTGCGAGACGACTCGCTTTGCCTTGCCCTCGTAGACCGGCCGCTCCAAGGTTGGGTTCCCGCCCCTCGACTGGGCGGCATGGTAACTGGACCGGAGTGGAAGACGCGTCCGTTCGTCAGGAGGCCGGGGTGTCGTCCCGGCCGAGGACCAACCCCACGACGAACCAGATGCCGTGCACTGGCTCGTCGCCGAGGTTGAACAGGCGGTGGGGGCGGGTGGAGTCGAAGCCGATGGCGTCTCCCGGTTCGAGGCGGTGCTCCTCGAAGCCGATCTGCACGCCGAGGGTCCCCGAGATGATGAACCCGTACTCGCGTCCGTGGTGTCGCATCAAGGATTCGTCGGGCGTCGACGACCCGCCGACCTCGTATATGACGTGGAGAAAGTCGATGTCGTCGTCGGGGCCCACCGAGAGCTGCTCCCACCGCACGCCCGACACCAGCTCGACCGCCTTCCGCTCGGCGGGTCTGACGACCGGGTGGTGTTCGGGATCGCGGGGTGCGCTGCCGTTGCTTCCTTCGACGTACTCCTCACCACGCATCACCCGGTCGAGGGAGATGTCCAGTTCGGTGACGATCGCGTAGAGAGTCCCGACCGACGGGTTCGATTGACCCGACTCCAGTTGAGAGATGAGGCTGGCGGACAGGCCGATGCGGCGAGCCAATTCGCGTTGGCTCAGACCCGCCTTGACCCGCTCGTCGCGGAGCCGCTGTCCGATTCCGTCGAGGTGGTGGTTCGGGCCGTCGTCGGAGTCTCTTGCTGCGGGGGTCCCTCCGTGGATCACATCAGCATCCATCCGCCGTCGACGTAGAGGTTGGTTCCGTTTACCGACCGATTCTCTCGACGAAAGTCACCCTGTTCCACGTCGCCGGCGAGGTGGCGATGTGCGACCCGGGACGTCTCGAGGTCAACGTCGCTGGCACCAGGCGGGTGCTCGCCGCCGCCGCCCGCGCCGAGGGAGTCGTGTAGCGAAGCCATAAGGCCGACGAGCCTCGATGTGGAGTCGACCCGTGCGTGGCGGTGACTCCGCGACTCGGTTCCGCGGCTGTCCGTCACCCCGGGCTTGGCGCGGTCAGGGCGGTACGATCCGAACTGGAGGCAGAATTTGAGCGTCGTTCTTCCTGAGGGAACGGTCACCCTCCTGTTCACCGACATCGAGGGCTCCACCAAGCTGCTGGCTTTGATGGGGCTGCCGGCATATGCCCAGGCCCTCGAGGAGCACCGCGGCATGCTGCGGGAGGCCTTCGTCCACCACGGCGGCGTCGAGGTGAGCACTGCAGGAGACTCCTTTTTCGTGGCCTTCCCCACCGCCTCGGGAGCAGTGGAGGCGGCCCGAGAAAGCCAGCAGGCATTGGCGGAAAGCTCGATGCAGGTACGGATGGGCCTGCACACCGGAGCCCCGCTGGTGGCCGACGGCGACTACACCGGGGCCGACGTGCACCTGACGGCCCGGATCGCGGCCGCAGGACATGGGGGCCAGGTGCTGCTCTCCAGGGCGACCCGGGAGCTGGTTTCGGTCGAGGTCACCTCCCTCGGCGAGCACCGACTCAAGGACTTCGACCACCCGGTGGCGATCTTTCAGCTCGGTTCGCAAAGTTTCCCGCCGCTGAAGACGATCTCGAACACCAACCTGCCCCGACCGGCCAGCTCATTCGTCGGCAGAGAGCGGGAGGTGTCCGAGGTGGCGGCGTTGTTAGGGAACGGAGCCCGGCTGCTCACCCTGACCGGACCAGGCGGATCGGGAAAGACCCGCCTGGCGATCGAGGCTGCCACCCAACTGGTGCCCGAATTCGCCGCTGGGGTGTTCTGGGTTGGACTTGCCGCGCTGCGCGACCCCGCCCTGGTGCCCGACACCATCGCCCAGACCCTGGGGACCCGGGACGACCTGGCGGGCCACATCGGGGATCGGCAGCTGCTGGTGGTGATCGACAACCTGGAGCAAGTGGTGGCCGCGGCCCCGCAGCTCTCGGCCCTGATCGAAGCCTGCCCCAGACTGCGCATGCTGGCTACGAGTCGGGAGCTGCTCCGGATCAGGGGTGAGGTCGAATATCCGGTGCTTCCACTCGCCGAGACCGAAGCAGTCGATCTGTTCTGCTCCCGGGCGGGAGTAGAAGCCGACGACACGATCCATCGACTCTGTGGCGCGCTCGAGAACCTCCCCCTGGCGGTCGAGCTGGCCGCGGCCCGGACCAGCGTGCTTACGCCGGGACAGATCCTCGAGAGGCTTACGGGACGGCTCGACCTATTGAAGGGAGGACGGGATTCCGATCCCCGCCAGCGCACTCTGCGGGCGACGCTCGAGTGGTCTCACGAGCTGCTCTCCGAAGCGGAGCAACGGCTGTTCGCCCGCCTCGCCGTGTTTCGAGGCGGCTGGACACTGGAGGCGGCCGAACTTGTCGCCGAGGCCGATCTCGACGTGCTCCAGTCCCTGGTCGACAAGAGCCTGGTCCGTCGCACCGGACCGCGGTTCTGGATGCTGGAGACGATTCGCGACTACGCCGTCGAGCGACTCGATACGTCGAACGAGGCAGAGTGGGCGCGGCGGCGCCACGCCGAGCACTTCTTGGCTCTGGCCGAGGAGGCGTATCCGCATCTCACCGGCAACCCCAGGCAGTGGACCGACCGGCTCGAGGCCGAATACGACAACTTTCGAGCTGCCCTCGACCGCCTCCAGAGTGGCGGCGCCACTCAGCTCTCCCTGCAGCTCGCTGGAGCGCTGTGGAAGTACTGGTACCAACGTGGGCACTACACGGAAGGCCGCCACCGCCTCCAGATCGCCCTCGCCGCCGACCCCGCCCCGACGCCAGCACGGGCTCGCGCCCTCAACGGGGCGACCGCAATGGAGGGCGAGGGAGGCGACGCCGCCGCAGCGCGGGTCTATGCCGAGGAGGCCTTGGCCCTGCATCGCAGCCTCGATGACGAATGGGGCATCGCCAACTCTCTGTTCATGCTCGGGTTCATACCTGAGTCCGCAGAGGGCTTGCCACTTCTCGAGGAAAGTGCCCGCCTCTTCGAGAGCCTCGGCGACGAGCACTACATCATGCTCGTGAACAACAGCCTGGCCTGGGCGTATGGGGACCTCGGTGACCTCGCGCGCGAACGAGCCCTCATGGAGGAGAACCTCGTCAGAGCCCGCGCCGCGGGCAACCGGCGGATGGAGCTCGACCCACTCTCAAGCTTGGCAACCCACGCGTTGCGGGAAGAGCGGTTTGCGGACGCCTACGCGATGCTCCGGGAGTCCGTACGCCTTACCCTTGAGCTAAACGAGCCACTCACGCTGGCCGCCATCCTTATGCAGATAGCCGAGATCCTCGCCGCCGAAGGGCACGCGACAACAGCCACCCGACTCCTCTCCTCGGCCGAGGCGATTCGCGAGAGGACCGGTGGCAGTCGGGAGTACCTCATCGCGAGGAGGGACCGAACCCTTGCTGCTGTGCGAGTTCGGCTCGATGATGCGGCGTTCACTGCCGCGTGGGAGCAGGGCCGGACTCTGACCGTAGAGCAGACGATCGACCTCGCCCTTGACCAGGCCTGAGCGCAGCGCTTCCGGGTTCGCCCGGTGCCGGCGCTACAGGCCGAAGCAGCAGGAGACCCCGTGCTGGTCGCGGTTGGATCAGCGGTGGGTGACAGCCGCACGCTTCGGGTTTCAAGGAGGGACAACGGTGATTGCCGATCAGGACCCCTCGCGGTTTCAGGCGGCCTGGTACTTGAACGTAGGTAATCGCGCCGTGGTCGGAGAGGGACTGGACCCAACAGCGACAAGGGGTCTTACTGGTGGGCGCTATCGAACCAGTGACCTCTTCCGTGTCAGGGAAGAACAGGCCCATTCGCATAACCCCAGGTCAGAAGCCACTTCCCCCCGAATCCCTATATGCGGTGTGGGTTTTCTTCGTGTAGGTGGGGTGAGTGGGTTTGAGGTGGGTTTGAGTAGGTCAGCACGTTGTGGCCCCGAGGGTGACGTCGTCCAAGCGGAGGGGGTAGTAGACCCGGCAGAGGTCGCTGAGGATGTCTGCGATGCGGCCAAGCTGCCGTTCGATTTCGTTTGGCAGTGTGAAGCGGGCACTAAAATCCCTTATGAAATTTGGGGTTTCGCGTGGTGGGCGCTACTGGGATTGAACCAGTGACCTCTGCCGTGTGAAGGCAGCGCTCTGCCGCTGAGCTAAGCGCCCGGAGAAGGCGGGATTGTACCGGGCTGGCCGGGGCCCATCACGACAGGTCGAGCCGCATCAGCCAGCGCGGCAAGCCGGCGCTCACCGAACCGGTCTGGGCAACCCTGCGGAACCCGGCCTCCTCAAAGGTCGTGACCGTGCCCACGTAGAGGAACGCCGTGCTGACCCGCGAGTCCTCCGGGTCGATGGGGTAGGCCTCGAGCGCGGGGGCGCCCATCGCCCGGGCGTAGTCGACGACCGAGGCGAGGAGCCCCTTGGTGATGCCCTGGCGGCGGTAACCGGGGCGCACGTTGAAGCACACGATCGACCACACCGCGCGATCGTCGACCTTCGGGATGGTGCGCGACCGCACCAGCCGCTCCAGGTCGGTCCTGGGGCCGAAGCCGCACCAGGCGACCGGGATCTCGCCCGCGTAGGCGATCATCCCCGGCGCCGGCGTGTCTTGGAGCTGGCGGCGCAGGGCTCCCACCCGCGTCTCCTCGTCGGATCGTGAGTAGTCGCCAGAGGACATCCGAAAGTACTGGCAGGTGCAGCCGCGCCCGGACGGAACCACCTCGAGCACATCGTCGAGGCGCTCGAGGGAGGCGGGCACGAAGGTGACTTCCGTCATCCGGTCATTCTGCCGTTCGGGCCGGTCGTATCCTCGATCTGTGGAAAGCGCCATGTGACGTCAGCGGAGCTCCTCCGTTACTGCCTGTCCATGCCTGGGGCCTGGCAGGACGAACCCTGGGAGGACGACGTCGTCGCCAAGGTCGACACCAAGATCTTTGTCTTCTTCGGGGACCGCTCGGTCGGGGTGAAGTGCGGGACCCGCGAGGAAGCCGACGAGTGGTTGGCGCGCTACCCGAACGACGCCTCCGTGATGGCCTACATCGGGCGCTCGGGCTGGAACACGCTCGCCCTCGACGGAGCCATTCCTGAAGCCGAGATCATCGAGGCGGTCGACGAGTCGTATCACCTGGTCGTCTCGAAGCTGCCGAAGAGCAGGCGGCCGGAGGGTTGGGACTCGCCGGGACGGCGCTGATCAGCGGGGACCGGCGCGCGCCGGTTTGAGCCTCCCCGCCTCCCGGTCGCGGGCAGTCTTCTTCTGGTGGCACTTTCGGTAGCGGGGCTTCAGGTTCTCAAGCGAGGTTTCGCCCCCGTTGGCCTTTGGGTCGTCGTGGTCCCATTCCAGTCCGTGGCGGTTGCCGCAGTCGTCGCACCGGGGTCCGTCGAATTCCGGAGGATCGCCCAGGTTGAGGGCGACCTTGACCGCGGCGGGGATGTGTCGGGTCCAGCGCTTGATATGCCGCAGGTCTTCACCGTCGAAGAACATGCCAGACAGGAAGGCGTCGTCGGCTACACGACGGGCGGTCTCGGGATCGATGGGTCCCACCCCGGGGATCTTGCAGAACTCGCCATCCTGAACGCTTCTCCAGCCTCGCTCGGCCACGCCGTGCGAGACGAGCACGACCAGTTCGGTGTGTCCCTTTGCCGCGCCGGTCCCTGCGATGAGGTTGGGGAGGGCGTCGGCGAGATAGCGCGGGAACGGCTCCTCGTGACGATTGGCTCGGGCCAAGCGCCGCGCTTCGGCTTCGAGTCGGTTGACCAGGCGGCAGCCCACCTCTGGCTCGAACTCACCCTCGAAACGAACCATTCCGTCCTCTGTGACGCCGTGGCTGAGGAATCGTGCTTCTCGCTGCCGCTCTGCCAGACCCTCAAAGGACTGAACTTCGAGCCGCCGTTTGCGACCCTCGTCTCGCAGCACCTGGAAGGGGGCACCGCCCCGGGCTCGCTCCAACAGCGCCCCCGCCGAACCCGGAGCCACCCGCTCGGTCCTGGCGATCTCGGCTGCCTGTTCGAGCGATATCTGACCGGCCCGCATCGCCTTGCCCAACGCGGGTGTCTTCGCCGCCTGCTCGGCGGTCTGCAGCGTCTCCCTGGCCCGGCGGACCGAGGTGCCGGTCACCCGGGCCACATGGCCGGGATCGGCGAGTCGGGCGGCGAGCGCCGCCTCACCGAACGAGGCCAGCTTCTTCGCCTCGGCGTAGTGCGCCAGGAGCGCCCGAGCCTCGGCGTCGTCGCACCGGTTCGGATTCAGCGCGTCGTTCGCCTTGTGCAAGAACCCGACCGCCTCGGCCAGGAAGTGCCTTTCCATGTCAGCACAATGCCACCGGGGTGTGACAGAAACCGGCTCGTCGCGATTTGCGTGGGTTGTTACCGATCAATTGCGCGCAGAGAGCGTTCGATCTCCTCCAGCCGATAGTCCAGATTCTCGCGGAGACGTTCGCCCGGCAGGGGGTGCTCTCGATCGCGATCGATCATCCACAGCGCCGTGGCGGCGTGTCGCAGGGCGACCATCAGCTCGAGGTCCGCGTGGTGCTCTGACGGAAGCGGTCTCGCCGACCGATACCCGTCGAGGAACGACTTCCAGAGTGTTCGGTGATTGGGGTAGTCCTTGAGGTTTCCGAGAATGCCCCCGAAAATCCTGGAGATAGAAACCCCAGCCGCAGTCGTCGAAGTCGATCACGGCAGTACGGCGACCACGGTGAAGGCAGTTGAGCAGGATTAAGTCGTTGTGAATCATCCCGTGATTGGCCGGCGTCCGAGCGATGCCGCCAAGGGCGGCCCCAGAGCGTTGGTGCACTTCGTCGATGAGATGTCGCCCTCGGGCCAGCTGGGAGGCGTCGCGGTCGAGCAGCGCCCCGACCTCCCACCTCGGCCTCTCGAAGGCTGACGGCGGAGTGAACGACTCTGAGAACGAATGCATCCACCCGAGTGCCTCTCCGATCCGAGACAGCGTCGCCTGTCCGGCACCAGTACCGGGCCGGCGGACTGCTCCTGGTTGCCAGGTGATGACACTGCAGAGCCGAGCCTCGTCGCCGGCATCGATTTCGGCCACCAGGCGCCCATGCCGGGTCGGGAGAGGAGTCGGGACTTCGATCGGTCCGGTTGCAGCCAGGCCGCTGAGGTAGACCAGTTCGGATCGAATCTGCCTCGAGGTGCGATATCCGGATCGGTGGATCCGTAGCGCCAGGTCATCGGTGGGGGTCGTCACGCGGAACACCGCGTTGTTGAACGCCCTGATGGGCTCCACCCGCGCACCTGTCAGGCCATACTCGTCGAGCGCCGCGCTCAAGAGGCCGCTTGGGTAGGTGACATCCCAATGCACGCCGGGAAGGTACCGGATCCCATGCTGCGCATCGCTCGAGTCACGGCGAGGCCTGTCTTCTGGCGGTCGTATCCTGCCCCCCGGTGAGACGCGACGAGTTCGAAGCACTGGTGGACGCCGCCCTCGAAGAACTTCCCGAGTGGGTGGTCGAGGCGGTCGACAACGTCCATGTGGTGGTCGAGGACTGGCCGTCACCCGACCAGGACGACGAGTACGGCGGAGGGGGCACCCTGCTCGGTCTGTACCACGGGGTGAACCTCCACGACCGGGCGGGCCATTACTCCGGCGCGATGCCCGATCGGATCACCATATTCATGGGCCCCCACCTGGCCCTGCGGCTGCCGCCGTCACGGCTCAAGAAGCAGATCCGCAAGACGGTGCTCCACGAGGTGGCCCACCATCTGGGGATCGACGACGAGCGTCTTCACGAGCTGGGGTACTAGATCGACCTCAGTAGGCTGCCAGGCTCACTTGGAGACAGCCGCCGACGCCATCCAGCTGGCGATCGACACGATGAGAGCGCCGAAGAAGGTGGCCCAGAACCCGGTGGAAGTGAGGCCGAGGTCGAGTCGGTTGGGCGCGGCCAGCCAGATGACGAGGGCGAACATCAACCAGTTGATCACCAGCAGGAATAGGCCCAAGGTGACCACGATCAGAGGGATGCTGAGCACCTTCAGGACCGGCTTGATGGCGGCGTTGACGGCGCCGAGGATCACCGCGATCAACACGAGTTTCCAGAAGTCGCCGCTGAACTCGAGGCCGCCCACCACGCCGACCGCCACCCAGACCGCGAATGCGTTGATGGCGACGCCGAGGACGAATTTCATCCCGCCAACCCTACCCGTCCGCTGGCGGCAAGCCGGGAGTCGCGGCGATGGGCAGCAGCGACACCCAGGGATGGGTAAAGGCCCCTCGGCAGGGTGCCGATTGCCACTCGGTGGAACCTGCAAACACTCCGGACCCCTACGACAGTTGCGAGCGAGGCCGCTGCAACCACGATCTGGCGCGTGCGGTCGGCATCGACGAATTGTGGGGTGTCGATGGCCCCTTTCCCGCAGGGGCGATCATTCTTCGACCGGGCGGCTCGGCGGTGCTTCTCGACGACCAGGACGAGGCCTACCAGCCTGACTTCGCCGCCGAACAGCAGCGCTGGGCGGTCTGATACCGGCCCGGGTGGTGCGATCTTGGTAATTTGAGGCCAGGCAACAGAAACCGAGATCAGATGGCCAGCCTGACCAGCCTCAAAGGGATCACCGACAAGCAGATCGAGCGGCTGCAGTCCGCCGGGATCAAGGGAACGGCTCGACTGCTCACCTGGGGCAGCACTCCTGACGGGCGCCGGGAAATAGCCCGCGAGACCAAGATCCCGATCCAGCGTGTCGCCAACTGGGTTCAGCGCGCCGACCTCATGCGGGTCAAGGGTGTCAGCGATGATTACGCCCGTCTCCTCGTGAGGGCCGGCGTCGACGATATCGCCGACCTGAGCACCCGGAACCCTGCCCAATTGGCGGACGAGATCGAAGTGGCCTCAGCGGTGGAGCGTGACATCAAGCGACTGCCGACGAAGGCAAAGATCGTCCAATGGATCGAGCAGGCTCGACTGATGCTGCGCCACGTCTGGTACCACGACACATGGGGTGACGAGGAAGTCACCGGGCGAAAGGCGCCCGCACTCTTTCCAGCCCCGCGGGTGTGACCCCGGGCGGTTCAGAACTCGGAGTCGGGGTGTTCCCGTGGCATCGCCGCGGCCCTCTTGCTATGCCGGCGCCGAACCAGCACCCGGACGAGCTCGTCGACTCCCGCCCCGAGGATCATGAATGTGATCAGCACCCAGGCCAGGGCTGCTTCAGCGCGCCAGAAGAGGAATTGAACCTCGGTGGTGTCGAAGTTCTGCAGGATCAGGATCAGCGCCAGCAGCCCCAGGGACCCGTAGAAGACAATGAGGCGAAAGCGTCGGGTCTGCCAGACAGGCTTCTCGTTCGGTATCTGGGTCACGGCTCGTCTCCTCGGCTTGCCTGCGGATGCAAGCGTAGATGGCTGATCGGTCGCGAGCCCGATGCCGCCATTGCCCCTCGTCATCTGACCTTGGCGACGACCTGCGGTTCCCGCTTCCAGGGATAGCGCCGCTTGCGGGCGACGAGGTGGCGTTCGAGCACCGGCCATACCTGAGGCGATCCAAGGGTTCTCCGCATCGAGCGCAGGGTCCGCAAGAAGGCCGGCAAGGCAGCCGCCGGATCCAGCGGATTGGGTCGGGTCTCGGCGAGGACCGACCGGTCGGGACGAAGCACCACGATCTCGGTCTCGGGCCACGCGGTGCGGATGGCGTCCAGCTCGGCGGTGAGGGCGGAGCCCCCAAGGCGATCGACGACGCCCTCATAGAAGCGGGCGTCAGGACGCTGTTCGATCGAGGCCATCGGAGCCACCACGATCACCAGGTCGAGAGGCTCGGCCGATCCGAGCACCAGGTCGGCATTGGTTCCACTGGCGATACCACCGTCGACGTAATGACGGCCTTCGATCAGCACGGGCTCGAAGACCATCGGCACCGCGGTCGAAGCGGCCACGACTACTCCGAGGCCGGCATCCGGGCTGCCGACCGTACCGAAGGCGACCCGCTCCTTTGCCTCGAGTTGATACGCAACGATGGTCGTCGGACGGTCGGGCCAGCTGGCGGCGGCGTCGCCCATCGCTCGCTCGAGCCACTCCTGGATACCGGCGGTGCTGTATCGGGCCGGGCAACCGAGTGCCAGTCTCACCCCCGGCTTGCGGAGGCCGGGAATCAGGCCGTGCCTCACCCAGCGGCCCATCCCCGTCGGCCGGATCCGCCGGTAGATGATGCGACCCAGAAGCCGCGACAGCTGCGGGGCGCCGCGGACGTCGCCAACGATCGACTCCAGGTCGAGATGGCCCGACCGAATGAGGGCGGCCGCCACTGCCCCCGATGAGGTGCCGACGATGACGTCGGCGTCATTGGGTTCCCACCCCGTGGCCATTCGCAACGAGAAGAGGGATCCGAAATTGAAGGCGGCTCCGGTGACGCCACCACCACCCAGGACCAATCCGACGCGTGACATGAAGCCCAGACTCTAGGGAGGGCAGGGACCGGCCTGCCCGGCGGGCGCGGAGGTCCTTGGTCGGCGCGCGACGGCGTTCTACGCTCGTCCTTCGGTCGATCGAGGAGAAACCATGTTCGCGATCGTCACAACGCTCATCATCGGAATGGCCGCTGTCGGCGGGCGATCGCATCGCCTGGTACTGCTCCACGATCCCATCGACCCCGACCTGCCCTGCCCGTGGTGCCGCACGAGCACCTTCGAAGACGATTCCTCCTGCCCCGGCTGCGGCAAGCACTTCGGATAGCACCGGCCGGGCCTCGTCCGTCCGGTAGCCCACGGCCTGGTCGGAACGCTGGTGGCTGTCCATCGGCGCCTCCATCTATCCTGCCCGTCATCGAAGAGGGGTGATCATGACGACGACCGTGGTTCAGTTCGACGAGCCCCGATGGTCCAAGTGGCTATTCGGCTCCAGCAGGACGGCGTGGCTTTGGTTGGGGGCCCGCCTGTGGCTCGGTTGGGAATGGCTGCACGCCGGCTGGGGCAAAGTCTTTGGCGGCAACATCACCTGGAAGGTATGGGAGTGGGGCAGCGAGTTCTCGCTGACGGGTAGCGGTTCCATCGGATGGGTTCGCTCGGGAACCGTCGTCACCGCCGATGGCACCGAGGTCTTCCGGGGTGTCGGCGACTCGGTGGCTGGATTCGCCGCCAGGGCGATCGAAGCATCCCAAGGCCCGCACCCCGATGTCGCCTACTCCTGGTACGTCAACTTCCTCGAGTTCGTGCGTGACGACTTTCATCCGATTCTCGGCCCGATGGTGGCAATTGGTGAGTTCGCCATCGGAATCGCCCTGATCGTCGGAGCATTCACCGGGATAGCGGCCTTTCTCGGCGCGTTGCTCAATTTCTCGTTCATGTTCGCCGGAAGCTCAGGGGCGAACCCGGGGATGGTGCTGGTGTCGCTGTTCCTGGTGCTCGCCTGGCGCAATGCCGGCTGGTACGGCCTCGATCGTTACCTGCTTCCGAAGCTGGGAGTGCCGTGGCAGCGACAGCCACGGCCACAGCCCCAGCCACAGCCGGAACCCGAAAGCGCGTCTCGGAGAGACATGCGACAGGACGAGTAGGCACCACCAGTTCCGGCGACATCCGCAGCCGGAATCTCGTCTGGCTCGAGCGGTAGCCGGGGCTCGGGCTGGGCCTCACTACCCTTGCGCTCCCATGCCCAGGCTGACGCTTCCCGACGGAAAGGTCCTCGAGGTCGAGGACGGCGCGACCGGGTTGGACGCCGCTCTCGTCATCGGCCCGCGCCTTGCCAAGGCGGCGGTGGCGGTGAAGGTCGATGGAGAAGCGTTCGACCTCTCGCGGCCGCTCCCGGAAACGGGGCGCCTCGAGGTGGTCACCGCGGCCACCGAAGAGGGGCGCCATATCCTGCGTCACTCGGCTGCGCACATCCTCGCCCAGGCTGTGTTGCACTTGTTCCCGGAGGCGACATTCGCCATCGGGCCCCCGATCGAGGACGGCTTCTACTACGACTTCGACATCGGGCGGGCGTTCACTCCAGAGGACCTCGAGGCGATAGAGGCGCGCATGGCCGAGATCGTCTCCCTCGACCAGCCGTTCGTACGAGACGAGTTGTCGAAACAGGAGGCCCTCGCCGAGTTCGCCGCCCATCCCTTCAAGACCGAGATCATCCAGTCGGTCGAAGAGGCCGAGGGTGCCTCCGGCGAAGCGGTATCGGTGTATCGCAACAACGGGTTCACCGACCTGTGCCGGGGCCCGCACCTTCCGTCGACCGGGCGGCTTTCCGCGTTCAAGCTGCTGCGAACCTCCGGGGCCTATTGGCGGGGTGACGAGAAGAACCCGCAGCTTCAGCGCATTTACGGCACGGCGTGGGAGAGCCGCGACGCGCTCGAGCAGTACCTATATCGAATCGAGGAGGCGCGCAAACGCGACCACCGCAAGCTCGGCGCCGAGTTGGACCTGTTCTCCTTCCCCGAGGAGCTGGGCAGCGGGCTGGCGGTGTGGCATCCGAAGGGCGCGTTGACCCGGATGGTGATGGAGGATTACTCGCGCCGCACGCACCTGAGCCATGACTACCAGTTGGTGGCGACGCCGCACATCGCCCGCCGTCGGCTCTGGGAAATCTCCAAGCATGTCGACTTCTACGCCGAAAACATGTACCCGGCGATCGAGGTCGACGAGGGCGAGCGCTACATGATCAAGCCGATGAATTGCCCGGGCCACATCCTCATCTATCAGGCGCATCCGCGGTCGTACCGCGAGCTGCCGATGAGGCTCTTCGAACTGGGCACCGTGTATCGCTACGAGCGATCGGGCGTGGTCCAGGGCCTGCTGCGCGCCCGGGGCTTCACTCAGGACGACAGCCACATTTTCTGCACCGAGGATCAGGTGGAGCAGGAACTGCAGACCCTCCTCGACTTCGTGCTGATGGTCGATCGCGATTTCGGGTTCGTCGAATTCGACGCCGACCTGTCGACGAAGCCCGAGAAGTATGTAGGCAGCGACGATCTGTGGGAGAAGGCCACCGACGCGTTGCGGCTGGCTCTCGACAATGCCGGGCTGAACTATCAGGTGGCCGAGGGCGAGGGAGCCTTTTACGGACCGAAGATCGACATCCACATCCGCGATGCGATCGGCCGTCGGTGGCAGATGGGGACGCTGCAGGTCGACTTCGGGCAGCCGGCCAATTTCGACCTCGAATACACCTCGGCTGACAACAGCCGCCAGCGCCCGGTGATGATCCATCGGGCGCTGATGGGATCGATCGAGCGCTTCTTCGCGGTGATGCTCGAGCACTACGCCGGCGCCCTGCCAGGGTGGCTGTCGCCGGTCCAGGCGACGGTCGTCCCGGTGGCCGATCGGCATGGCGACTACGCCACCCAGGTCGCCACCGACCTGCGCCGCGCCGGATTGCGAGTGGAGGTGGATCAGTCCGACGACACCGTGGGTGAAAAGGTGCGCCGTGCCATTACCGCCAAGCACCCGGCAGTGTTGGTGGTGGGCGACAACGACGTCGAGGCCTCCACCGTCGGGATCCGCCTTCGCGGGAGTGAGGAAGAACGACGGGGGATCGCCGTGTCCGAGGCGGCTGACGAGTTGCTGGAGCTCTGCCGTCCGCCGCGGTAGCCGCCAGCCTTCCACCATCCGCCTTCCGCCTTGCGCAAGAACCGACCCAGGCGGTTGGTCGGGAACCGCCTGGCGGTTTCGGCCGTCAGAGCGGCCAAAGGAGACCCATGAAGAGATATATCGCCCTGCTGGCGTTGGCGTTGGTGGTGGCAGCGTGCGGCGATGCCACTGCGGACGAGCCGACCACGACCTCCGGACCCGACGGCGGTCGGGTGGCGGTGGGCGCCCCGATCTCCGTGGCGGACGCGTTGGCGTTGGATGGCAATGCTCCCGTGCTGGTGACGGGGTACCTGTTCGTGTTGGAGGACGGGACCGTGCTGCTGGCCGACATGATCTTGGAGTCGTACCCCCCGCAACCGGGCGGCGCGACCATCGTTGTCGACGGGTTCTCCGTCGAGGGTATGGCACTGGAGCAGGCTGACGCGGACAGCGGTTTGGCCCAGGTCAAGTGGACCGAGACCCCATATGAGATCCTCGGCACGGTCGACGGTGGCGTTCTCGTCTACTACGACAACCCCAACGCCTGAGGCGGCCGGGCGCGGCGAAAACGCTGGCCCCCGCAGCCCGCCCGGCAGGCACTCTCCCGCATGCTCGGCGATCTCCGAGAGGAGACTCGGCGGGTAGCGGGCAGCGGGTCTTTTGACGCGGCGTCGACTCGTCGTAGCCTTGCGGCCGTTATCAGGCAGTCCAGGAGGAATCGGGCGTGAAGACGGTCATTGGAGGCTTGGCCCGGATGGTCGTCCGGAGCCCGCTGGCGGTTTTGGTGGCGATGCTGGTCATCACGGGATTCCTCGGATACATGTCCGGGCAGATCGTGCTCACCGACGGCAACGACGGCTTTGCTCCTGATGCCGAGGCGCTTATCGCGGCAGAGGAGATCAGCGAACTGTTCGGGAGTGAGTCGTCTTCTTCGGTGTTCCAGGTGCTCATCTCGGCCGACGATGGCGACGTGGTCGACCTCGATGGCCTCGACACGGTCGAGACTGTCGCCGGCATCGTCGAAGGCAGCGACCTTGCCCCACTCTTGATCACCCGGCCCGGCGAGCCCGCCGTCGTCTCGTACGTGTTCCCGATTCGGCAGGCGATCGCGAACGGCGAGATCGACGCGCCCGCCACCGACGCCGAGCTCAAGCAGGCGTACGCTGCCGCGCTCGAGACGCTTCCACCCGAGGTTTCGGGGGTCGCACTGCAGTTGATGTCGTCCGACCGCGTCCTCGACAACCCCACCGCGTCGCGTGGGCTCGTGCTGGTGTTCCTCAACGCCCCGCGCTTCGACGACTCGACCTCCACCCCGGACTTCGATCCGGCAATCGACTACGAAGACTTCCTCGACGTCCAGGTAGACGTCGCAGAGGCGATTCGTACCGCCGCACTCCCTACCGGCTACTCCGCCGAGCCGTTCTCGTTCGAGTTGATCTTCGCCAGCGGTGACGAATTCGAAGCCGAAGTCGGTCGACTCTTCGGCATGGCGGCAGGGATCATCATGCTGATCCTGTTATTCGTCTACTGGGTGCGTCCCCGCTCGGACGAGTCCCGCCTGGCCGGCATTCGACGGACGGTTGCCGACATGGCGCTGACGATGGCGGCGATCTTCATGGCCGTGACCTGGATGAACGGCATCGGCGTGTTGTTCGGGCCGAAGTACCTCGGATGGATCGACGACTTCGGGCCGATGAATCAGATCGTCCCCATTCTGTTGATCGGGCTCGGGGTGGACTACGCCATCCACCTCACCACCCGGTACCGCGAAGAGGTTGGTAACGGCGCAGGGGTCGACGCGGGCATGGAGCGGGCGATCCACACCGTGGGGGTGGCGCTGGTGCTGGCCACCGTCACCACCGCCGTCGGATTCCTCACCAACCTCGTGAGCCCGATACCAGCGCTCCGGGACTTCGGCATACTCGCTGCCGTCGGCATCGTCGCCTCGTTCCTGATCATGATGTCGTTCGTCGCCGCCTTCCGCATCCTGCTCGACCGGCGGGCGGAGCGGGGCGGTCGCCTGCCCCGCCAGGGGATGGGGGCCACCCGCGAACGATTCCTTCCGAAGCTGATCGGCCGGACCTCGGTGCTTGCCGAGAAGGCGGCGGTGCCGACGGTGATCGTGGCTCTGTTGCTCGGAGCGGCCGGGATGTTCGGCGTCACCAAGCTCCGTTCCGAGTTCTCCATCACCGACTTCGTGCCACGGCCGAACCCGCTTCTCGAGACCTTCGACACCCTCATCACCGATTTCTCCGGCGGCTTCGGGGAGACCACCGATGTGCTGGTCGCCGACGGGAACCTCGCCACCGCGGAGATTCACAATGCCATGGCGACATCGATCGCCAACCTGACCGGCGTTCCCAATGTCGTTCTGTATGGCGGATTCCCAGACGCGGAGTCGGTGATCTCGCTGATCGCATCACATCTCGACCCGGCTCTCCCGGGCTACGACGAGACCCTGGCGGCTGCGGCCGCCAACGCCGGATTCGGCCCCGACGGGACGGTGTCACCGGGCGCCGACGTCGGCGCCCTCTATGACGCCCTGTTCGCCGCCACCCCCGAGGAGGCGAGCCGGTTGATCCATGTGTCGGATGGCGGGTATGACGCCGCGTTGGTGTCGATCACGACGCAGGCGGGGGAGCGTGGCGCAAGCACCCTCGAGGGGGACGTGCGCGAAGCGTTCGCGCCGGTATCTGACCTCGGAGTGCGGGCGGTCCCCACATCGGACTACATCATCACCAACGTGGTCATCTCGTCGATGAGCGACTCGCAGCTCTCTTCGTTGGTGATCGCGGTGATCGCGGCGGCGTTGCTTTTGGTCATCAACTTCTGGGTCGAGTCGCGCCGCCCATTCCTCGGGCTCATCACGATCGCCCCCGTGGCCCTGGTGATGCTGTGGGCGTTCGGGCTGTTCCCGGTGTTTGGTCTGACGTTCGGCCCCGTCACCGCGACGGTGTCGGCGCTGGCGATCGGGATCGGCGTGCCCTACATGATCCACATCACCCACCGGTACCAGGAGGACCGGATTCGATGTGCCTCTCCCGAGGAGGCGATCCGTTCCACGACCACCAACACCGGTGGGGCCCTCGCCGGCTCGGCGCTCACCACCGTGGCCGGCTTCGGGATCCTGATGACCGCGTCACTGGTGCCGTTCCAGCAGCTAGGCCTTGTCACCGCCTACACGATCTTGCTTGCCCTGGTCGGGGCGATCCTCGTGCTGCCGAGCATGTTGGTGCTGTGGGACCGTTGGCATCGCCGCCGGGGTGACGACCCGGTAGACCCGAGGGCCGTACGCCGGGCGATGGACCTGAACGGCTCGTGAGCGAGCGCCGCCGCCGCCGGATCGAGATCTCTGGAGAGGTGGCGCGCGCGGTCGACCTGCCCCCGGATCTCGACTCCACCCAGCGAGCGCCTTATGCCATCCCGTCGACGCGCCGCCGGAGGAACGCTGCCGTGGTCTACGCCGTGACCGCGGCGCTGGCGGCGCTGGCCGCGATTTCCCACCCGGGCATGATCTTTGCGGCGGCGTTGCTGGCGTCAATCGCTCTATGGCACACGCTCTCCGCCTGGGACATTGCCGTCCTCGATCCCCAGGCTCTCGAAGTAGCCAATCGAGAGGTCCCGATGGCGGTGGGTCACGCTTCGGCCGCCGTCGGGTTCGACGGCTGGCGGGCGCGCCCCGTGTGGAACGTCCTGGTGTTCAGTGCCGATGACCCCCCCACCGAGCGAGGCCTGGTCCGGGTCGACGCGGTGGAAGGGACGGTGGTGGGCACCTATGTGGAGAAGATTCAAGAGCCGCCAGCCACCAGCCATTGATCCTTGAATCTTGATTCTTGACTCACAGCACGAAGCGGTCGCCTTCCCGGTCGCCGACCTCCAGGGCAACGGCGAGGTCGGCTCGTCGGGCCCACTTTTCGAGGACGGCGAGGCCCTGGACGTGGCAGCCAGCCTTGAAGGTGGGCCAGGGCTCGCCGTCGTGGGCGTCACCCATGTCGACCGAGTGCCCGGGTGCCGGCTCGATCCACTCCGGGTGGACGATGAACCCCTCGAGGCTGACGACCGCGAGGTCGAGCACGGTGCACCGTTCGAAGATGCTGGCCGCGACGGCCACCGGATAGAACCCTTCGTCCTCCTCGCCCCGCCTCACCGCCAGGGCATCGAACTCGGTGGCGAGGGTGTCGACCGGGTGGTCGCCGTCGGTCGGCCCGATTCCGGTGCCTTCGAGTGGCTCGGGATCCAGGATCGCCCGCGCCGCATCAAGTGAGCGCTGCAGGTCGTCGACGTCGAAGGCCCATGGCGCGCCTTCTGCGTCGGAGAGGAACTCGGCGAAGAGCGTCCCGTCATCGAGGTAGACGTACCCGACGGTCCGACCCTCCTCGGTCAGATCGACGATCGGCTCGCCGTCCTCGCTCTGTCCGTCGCGAGCGGTGAGATCAGACAAGTCAGCCCCCAGTCCTCAGTCTCCAGTCGCCAGTCCACCGTGGCCAGTCGCCTCGCGCCCATTGCAGGAGGGCCGCCGACACGGTTGACCGTTCTTACCTCTCGAGTTTGCGCTCGGGGTGACCCGTGTAGATCTGGCGGGGGCGGCCGATCCTGGTCTCGGGATCGCCGGTCATCTCACGCCACTGGGCGACCCATCCGGGGAGGCGTCCAATGGCGAACAGCGGAGTGAACATCCTCACCGGGAAGCCGAGCGCCCGGAACATCAGGCCGGAGTAGAAGTCGACGTTGGGATAGAGCCGACGCTCCACAAAGTAGTCGTCGGCGAGCGCTGCTTCCTCGAGCTTGACGGCGATGTCGAGGAGCGGATCGTCTCCGCCGACCAGGTCCATGACCTCGTATGCAAAGCCCTTGAGGATCTTCGCCCTCGGGTCGTAATTCTTGTAGACCCGGTGCCCGAAGCCCCACAGCCGGAAGGGGTCGTTGGGGTCCTTCGCCTTTTTGATGTACTTCTTGAAGTCGCGTCCGTCTTCGTTGATCTCTTCGAGCATCTCGACAACCCGCTGATTGGCGCCGCCGTGCAGCGGGCCCCACAGAGCACTCATCCCTGCCGCCACCGAGGTGAAGAGATTGGCCTGGCTCGACCCGGCGAGCCTCACGGTCGAGGTGGAGCAGTTCTGGCCATGGTCGGCGTGGAGGATGAGCAGCACGTCGAGTGCCTTCGCCACCACCGGATTCGCCAGATACTCCTCGACCGGGAGGGCGAACATCATGTGGAGGAAGTTCGACACGTAGTCGAGGTCGTTGCGCGGATAGATGTATGGCTGTCCCATCGACTTCTTGTAGGCAAACGCCGCCACGGTGGGGAGTTTGGCGACGAGCCGGAGCGCTGACTGCTCTACCGAGTAGGGATCGGTGGGGTTGTGGAAATCGGGGTAGAAGGTGGCCATGGCGTTGGTGGCCGAGGCGAGAATCGCCATGGGGTGGGCGCTCTTGGGGAACGCATCGAAGAGCCGCTTCATCTCCTCGTTGAGGAGCGTGTGGCGGGTGACGTCGTGGACGTACGCCTCGAGCGCAGCGTCGGTGGGCAACTCACCGTGGAACAGGAGATAGGCCACCTCGAGGAACGTCGAGTTCTCGGCAAGATCCTCGATCGAGTAGCCGCGGTACCGCAGCGCTCCGGCCGCCCCATCGACGAACGAGACGGAACTCATCGTCCCTGCGGTGTTGGCGAACCCATAATCGAGCGTGACGAGGCCCGTCTGGGCTCTGAGGTTCCCGATGTCGAATCCGTCGCCCCCTTCGGTTCCGGGGACGATCGAGAATTCGAGTTCCCCGCCGTCGTATTTCAGGACGACCTTGCGATCAGCCATTGTTCCCTTTCAGGGTTCAGTCCTCGTCACGAGTGGCTGCGATGACTCGCTGAGCCTCGTTCGGTGGAGCCTCTTCATACCGGGCAAACTCCATCTCGAACGAACCCCGGCCGCTCGTGATGGAACGGAGGTCGATCGAATACCTCTGCATCTCGGCGAGGGGGACCTCGGCCGTCAGCACCCTTGTCCCGCCTTCCGAATCCATCCCCAGCACCCGGCCCCGTTTGGCGTTCAGGTCGCCGATCACCTCGCCCATCAGGTCCTCGGGGACCCGCACGGTTGCTCTCATGATCGGCTCCAGCAGCGTGGCGTTGAGCTTGGGTGCCGCTTCGCGCACCGCCAGGATACCGGCCATCCGGAAGGACAATTCATCGGAATCGACCGGGTGGTACTTGCCGTCGAAGACCGTGGCCTTCACTCCGACCACCGGGAACCCGGCGAGGATCCCGCGCTGCAGAGCTTCGACCACCCCCTTTTCGACGGCCGGGACGTATTGCTTCGGGATCGAACCGCCTTTGATCTCGTTGGCGAACTCGAACACCGAGTCGGCTCGCAGGGGCTCGAAGCGAAGGTTGGCGACTCCATATTGGCCCCGCCCTCCTGACTGCTTCTTGTGCTTGCCTTCGACTTCGGCCGTCCCCCGGATCGTCTCGCGGTACGCGATCTTCGGGAGGGCGGTGTCGATGTCGACCCCGAAGCGGGAGTGGAGCCGGGCGATGGCCACTTCGAGGTGGGCATCGCCGAGGCCAGACAGCACTGTCTGATGGGTTTCGACATTGCGCTCGGACCGCAGGGTCGGATCGTCTTCGACCGCGCGGTGCAATGCAGTGGACAGTTTCTCCTCATCGTGCTGCGAGCGGGGAAAGACCGCGAGGGACATCGTCGGGCGGGGAAACCGAACCGGATCGATGACGACTTTCGAACCTGGCGAACGGAGGGTGTCACCGGCGAGCGTCGCCTCGAGCTTCGCGACTGCGGCGATATCGCCTTCTTCGACGCGCTTGGTCTCCGCGTGCTCCTTGCCGCGCATCGTAAAGATGTTGTGCATCCGGCCGGCGACGCCCCGATTGGGGTTCTGCAGATCGGCATCTAGGTTGATCTCGCCCCGGAACACCCGGAACATCGAAATCCGGCCGACGTATTGGTCGGACATGGTCTTGAAGACGTAGGCGACGACCCCGGAACCGTCGAGGCTTTCACCTTCGGCCAAAGGCGGCGCCGGCCGCTCCGAGGGCCTCGGGCCGTAGTCGATGAGGAATTGCGCCAGCCGGTCGATCCCGATGAGTCCGGTGGCCGAGCCGCAGAGGACCGGGAATGCGGTCCGCTCGACCATCCCGCGGTGCATTCCCGCGATGAGTTGCGGTCCGGTGGGCTCCTCGCCCGAGTCGAGGTACTTTTCGAGCATCGCGTCGTCGGTTTCCACCACTGCTTCAACCAGCGCCGTGTGCAGTGCGGCTACCTCGGCATGGATCTCCTCAGGGACGTCGCCTTCCGTAGCCTTGTTTCCTGCCGAGTAGGTGAAGGCGCGACCTCCAACGAGGTTGGCGACCCCGCGGAGATCGGCCTCGGCGCCGATTGGAATCTGGAGCGGAGCGATCCCTGTGCCGAACACTTCTTTGAGTTGGGTGAGGGTGCGGGAAAACGAAGCCCTTTCGCGGTCGAGCTTGTTGACGAAGACCGCCCGCGCGATGCCTTCCTCCCCGGCCATGTTCCACAGCGCTTCGGTCTGTACCTCGACGCCGTCGACGCCCGACACGACGAACAGGGCGAGGTCGGCTGCCCGGAGGGCGGTCAGGGCCTCGCCCATGAAATCGGACAGCCCCGGCGTGTCGATGAGGTTGATCCGGTGACCGGACCACTCGAATGGCGCCATCGCCAGGCTGACCGAGGAACCGCGAGCCACCTCCTCGGCGTCGAAGTCGGTGACCGTGTTCCGGTCCTCGACCCGGCCCATGCGGGTGGTCACCCCGGCGGTGAAGAGCAGTGCCTCCGCGAGCATCGTCTTTCCACTGCCGCTGTGGCCAACGAGGGCGACGTTGCGGATCTTGTCCGAAGCCATCCAGCCTCCCGAGGTTTCCGGAGATCGAGTGCGGCCGGAGTGTACTAACGGGTCATGGGTCGCTCTGGGCCGAAAGACCGGATCGGGTAAGGTCGGCCGGAGTAGCCGCACTGCTAGGTTCCCCCCATGCTGGACATCAGAGCCCGCAAACAGGTTTCGCGTGTCGCCGATCCGTTCGCCCGCCTCCTCGCCCGGCTGGGGTTGACCCCGACCATGATCACCGTCGCCGGTTTCACGATCTCGGTCGGTGGGGCGGTGCTGATCGCCATGGGATACCTGGCGGTCGGAGCCGCCGTCCTCGGGTTCGGGGCTGTGCTCGACATCCTCGACGGGGTACTCGCCCGCCTGACGAACCAGGAAACGGCGCGAGGTGCCCTGCTCGATTCGTTCACCGATCGTCTCGGTGAGGTCGCCGCCTGGACCGGGCTGGCCTTCTACCTCGGACGCCGCGCTGAGGCGACTCTGGTCCTCTTGTCACTGCTCGCCGTGTGCGGCTCGTTGCTCATCCCCTACCTCCGGGCGAAGGCTGAGGGCGCCGGGCTCGATGGGAAGGGCGGCCTGATGGGCCGAGCCGAACGCCTGCTCGTCTTCGGGATCGGCGTCGGTCTCCACGGTGTCGGCCTCGCCACCCTTCCGGCAACCATCTGGATTCTGGCGATCCTGTCATGGCTCACGGTCCTGCAGCGCTTCCATCGCACCTGGGCCCAACTGCAAGAGTGAAGCGGAATCTGGGCTACCTCCTTTACCGGGTGCTCTCCGGACTGTTCGGCCTGCTGCCCGAGCCTGCGATGCGTCGGCTGGGCCACGCCGCCGGTTGGGTGGCTTCGTTCATCGCACGTGACCGCTTCGCGATGGCAGTCCGTCACCAATCGCGGGTGCTCGGTGACGGCGCCGAGGCGCAACGGTCGGCGCGCAAGGTCTTCGGGTATTACGGCCGGTACTGGGCCGAGACCTTCTGGATGCGGCCCCGGCGGCGCGCCGCCGCGCTGGCGAGGACCGAGTTCCACGGGGTCGAGCGTCTCCGCGCCGCAGTGGCGACCGGGCGCGGGGTGGTGGTGGCGTTGCCTCACGTGGGCAACTGGGAGATGGCGGGCATGCGCGCTGCCGAGGAGGACCTCCGGGTGCTGGCGGTCGCCGAGGAACTCGGCAATGAGCGGATCGTCGAGTGGTTCATCGAGATGCGACGCATGATGTCGATCGACGTGGTCATCGCCCGAAAAGGCGCGCAGGTCAGCAAGGAACTACTCCAGCGCCTGCGCGCCGGGGGAGTGGTCGCACTCCTGTGCGATCGTGACATCACGGGGACCGGTGTGCCGGTCGAGTTCTTCGGCGAGACCACCACCCTTCCGGCGGGGCCGGTCGCGCTCGCCGACCGCACCGGGGCGGTGCTGCTTCCTGCCGGCACCTACTTCGCCGATGGCGCCGGCCATGCCATCGAGGTGGGCGAACCCATCGAGCTACCCCAACTGCCCGACCAGGATGCCCGAATCGCCGCCGGGGTTGCCCTGCTGGCTGGAGTGGTCGAAGACATCATTCGCAAAGCGCCTGCCCAGTGGCACCTGATCGTGCCCAACTGGCCCAGCGACCGGGTGACGGGATGAGGATCGCCGTCGTTTGCCCCTACGCGTTCGACGCTCCCGGCGGGGTGCAGGACCAGGTGACGCGTATCGTGAGATGGCTGAACGATGCCGGCCACACGGCGTGGGCGGTGGCGCCAGGCAGCGGAGGGCCGGAGGGAACCCGGTCGGTCGGTTCCTTCAAGTCGCTGTCGGTGAACCGGTCGCGCGCCCCGGTGTCGGTCGATCCCCGAGCCATCAAGCGCGTGGGTGAGGCGGTAGGGGATGCCGATGTCGTCCACATCCACGAACCGCTCATGCCCATGGTCTCCGTTGGTGCGCTGTTCGCTGCCACCCCGCCGAAGGTGGGCACATTCCATGCCGACCCCAGCAGGGCCGTGCGGATGGCATACCGGGCAGGCGGCCCCCTCCTCGACCTGGCCGCCAGGCGCCTGCGGGTGGTCACTGCCGTCAGCCCGGTGGCGGCCTTGGCAATCGACCGACTCCCGGGTATTCGGATCGTCCCGAACGGCATCGACATCGACGACTATCGACCGACCGCCGCGCCGGTTGCTGGTCGAGTGGTGTTCCTCGGCCGGGACGAGGCGCGCAAGGGCCTCGACGTGCTGCTTCAGGCTTGGCCGCTAGTCCGGCGGATGGCGCCGGAGGCGGTCCTGCGGGTCATCGGCACGCTGCGGTCGCAGGGGCCGGACGGAGTGCAGTTCCTCGGTCGGCTGAGCGGTCCGGCGAAGATTTCAGAGTTGCGCGATGCCGCGGTCCTTGTCGCCCCGAACCTGGGCGGAGAGAGTTTCGGCTTGGTGGTGTTAGAAGGGCTCGCCGCCGGTTGCGCGGTGGTGGCGAGCGATCTCCCGGCGTTTCGCGCCGTAGCCGGCGATGCCGCCGAGTATGCCCCGGCGGGTGAGCCGCCTGCCCTGGTCGAGAAGGTGGGGCGCCTTCTCGGCGACGACGCGCGGAGGGCCGCCCTGGTCCAGCGGGGACTCGAGCGGGCGCGGCTTTTCGGCCCGGAAGTGGTGCGGAGCGCCTACCTGGCCGCATATCGTGACGCGATCGGGGCCTCGTCGGGGGTGAGCGAATAGGCTCGCCCCGGGACCAGGTTTCGGCTTGCCACAAGCCGAAAGCTGATCGAGCCAGCGACCTATTCGCTCGCCCCCGGTCCGCCCTGGGTCACCGCCCGGTGTTGCCCGGGGGACCTGCCGGTACAATCGAGTGAAGGACCAAGGAGCAACCATGGACAAGGGCACCGATCGCGTCAAGCGGGGCCTGGCCGACATGCTCAAAGGCGGAGTGATCATGGATGTCACCAACGCCGAGCAGGCCAAGATCGCCGAGGAGGCGGGCGCCGTTTCGGTTATGGCGCTGGAGCGAGTCCCCTCCGATATTCGCCGGGATGGCGGTGTGGCCCGGATGGCCGACCCGACCAAGGTAGAGGAGATAATCGCCGCAGTCTCGATTCCCGTCATGGCCAAGGTGAGGATCGGCCACTTCGTAGAGGCGCAGATAATTCAGGCTCTCGGCGTCGACTTCATCGACGAGTCGGAAGTCTTGACGCCGGCCGACGAGGCGTATCACATCGACAAGTGGAAGTTCACCGTGCCGTTCGTATGCGGCTGCCGCGATCTGGGGGAAGCCCTGCGGCGCATCGGTGAAGGCGCGGCGATGATCCGGACGAAGGGCGAGGCTGGTACCGGCAATGTGGTCGAGGCGGTCCGCCACATGCGGACCGTCACCGATGGCATTCGGCGGCTGCAGTCGCTCGACAGCGAGCAGCTGATGAGTGCGGCCCGCGACCTGGGGGCACCGTTCGAGCTGGTCCAGGAGGTGGCCGAGGCCGGGCGGTTGCCAGTGGTCAACTTTGCGGCTGGAGGCTTGGCCACACCTGCCGACGCCGCCCTGATGATGCAGCTCGGCTGCGACGGCGTCTTTGTCGGATCGGGAATCTTCAAGAGCGCTGATCCCGCGGCCCGAGCCCGCGCCATCGTCGAGGCGACGACCTACTACCAGGACCCGCAGATCCTCGCCAAGGTGTCACGCGGGCTCGGCGAGGCGATGCCTGGCATCGAGATCGACCGGCTCGCCGACGAGGACCTGCTGCAAAATCGGGGCTGGTGACGTCGGTGCGCGTCGGGGTGTTGGCCTTACAGGGTGACGTGCGGGAGCACACCGAGATCCTTGTTCGGCTCGGAGCCGAGGTCACCGAGGTCCGCCTGCCCCACGACCTCGATGGTCTCGACGCCCTCGTGATCCCGGGTGGGGAATCGACGACGATCGGCAAGCTGGCGGACCGCTACGGGATGGTCGAGCCGCTGCGCGCCGCGATCGAAGGGGGCCTAGCCACGTTTGGTACCTGTGCCGGGATGATCTTTCTCTCGGGGTCCACCACCGAAGATCGGCCTCAGGTTCAACTCGGGGTCCTCGACGTCGTCGTGCAACGCAATGCGTTCGGACGCCAGACCGAGTCATTCGAGGCGGAGCTGCCGGTCGAGGGCATTGGCGAACCGGTGCACGCCGTATTCATCCGAGCGCCGTGGATCGAAAAGGTGGGTCAACGGGTGGAGGTGCTCGCCGAGGTCGATGGCCACCCGGTGATGGTCCGCGAAGGGAATGTCATCGCGACGTCGTTCCATCCCGAGCTGACGGGCGACACCCGGATACATGCGTTGTTGTTGCAGATGGCCGAGGAGGGCTAGATGTCGGGGCACTCGAAATGGTCCACCATCAAGTACAAGAAGGGGGCCAAGGACGTTCAGCGCGGCAAGGTGTTCGCCAAGCTGGCGAGGGCCGTCGAGGTAGCAGCCCGCGCCGGTGGCGGTGATCCTGCCGCCAATGCTTCGCTCGCCCAGGCGATCGACAAGGCGAAGAGTGCTTCGGTGCCCAACGACAACATCGACCGGGCGATCAAGCGCGGAATCGGCGATACCGAAGGGGCCCATTACGACGAGATCTGGTACGAAGGTTACGCCCCCGGCGGAGTGGCGCTCTACGTGCTGGTGCTGACCGACAACCGGAACCGGGCCGCATCGGACGTGCGGTCGACGTTCAGCCGGAATGGCGGCAGCCTGGGTGAGCCGGGATCGGTCGGCTACCTGTTCGAGCAGCGGGGCTACATCCTCGCCTCAGGCCCGGAGGACGACGTGATGCTCGCCGCGCTCGATGCGGGAGCCGAGGACGTGAGGCCGTCGGGCGATCAGTTCGAGGTGATCACCACCCCAGCAGACTTCAGGGCGGTTCGCCAGGCCCTGGAGGATGCCGGCCTCACCGTCGAGGCATCGGAGGTCACCCAGATTCCGACGACCACCGTCGCGCTCGGCGAAGAGACCGCGCGGTCTGTTCTTCGCCTGGTCGACGCCCTCGAAGACCTCGACGACGTGCAGACCGTCTACGCCAACTTCGACATTTCAGACGAAGTACTGGCGGCGGTAGCCGGCTAGCGCCGGCCACCACCGCCAGCCCCGGCTCCAGCCCCGGCCACGGCCAGAAGGAATCCGGACGGGTGGGGCGGGGGCTGGGGCCTTGGCTGGAGCGGGCTCAATCACTGAAACTGTCACCGACACCCTCTAACCTCCCGTACATATGTTCGTTCTCGGCATCGATCCTGGGCTCTCGCGTACCGGATACGGCGTGGTCGAGGCAAGCGGCACCACGATCCGCGCCGTCGCCGCCGGGGTGATCTCCACGGCTCCCGGTGACACCATTGCCTCCCGGCTCCGCGAGCTCTACGACGACCTCGAGGGGGTGGTTGCCCAGTTCGCTCCCGAGGAGGTTGCCATCGAAGAAGTCTTCGTCAACCGCAATCTGCAGACAGCCACATCGGTGGCGAGGGCATCGGGCGTGGCGATGCTCGCCGCCGCGCGGGCGGGCCTGGCCGTGTTCGAATACACCCCGTCGGCGGTGAAGATGGCCGTCGCCGGCTACGGCGATGCCACCAAGGACCAGGTACAGGTGATGGTGGCGCGGCGTCTGGGGCTCGCCGGAGCACCATCACCGGCGGATGCCGCCGACGCGCTCGCAGTTGCGCTGTGCCATCTGCAATCTGCCACCCTCCGCCGGGCAGTTGAAGGTGCCCCGCGATGATCGGGCGGCTCCGGGGTGTGCTGGCGGGTCGCACCGCGACCGGTCTGCTCGTCGACGTGGGCGGGGTGGGTTACGAGGTGGCGATGCCACCGCGAGACATTGGCGAGTTGCCGGCGGTGGGGGAGGAGGTGGTCGTTCATATCCACCTCCATGTGCGCGAGGACGCCATGGCGCTGTACGGATTCTCGACAATGGAGGGTCGTGATCTGTTCCGCGACCTGATCGGCGCCAGTGGGGTCGGGCCGAAACTCGGTCTGGCGATGCTGGCGACCCTGACGCCGTCGCAGTTGCGGGGCGCCCTGGCCGCCGAGGATGTCGACACGCTCACCGCGGTGCCGGGTATCGGCAAGCGCAGCGCCCAGAAGTTGATCCTCGACCTACGCGCCCGTCTCACCATGCCCGAGGGAGAACTCGGAGCGGTGGCCGGCAGCGTCACCGAGGTGCGCGGTGCCCTCGAAGGGCTCGGCTATGCATCCGGCGAGATCCGTGAGGCGCTCGACGGCCTCGACCCCACTCAGGGTCCGGAGGCACTGCTGCGCGCTGCTCTGCAGAGGCTGGGGCGCGCATGAGGGAGGAGGGCCTCCTCGCCGCCCGGCCGTCCCCGGAGGACGCCGCGTTCGAGGAGGGTCTGCGGCCCTCGACGCTCGACGAGTTCATCGGTCAGGACGACCTGAAGGAGAGGCTCTCGATCCTGGTGGAGGCCGCGCGGGGGAGAGGGGAGACCCTCGACCACATTCTCTTCAGCGGTCCTCCGGGGCTCGGCAAGACCACGCTCGCGGCGATCGTTGCCTCGGAGATCGGCGCGCGGTTCCGTGCCACTTCCGGTCCGGCGTTGGAGCGAGCGGGAGACCTCGCCGCCATTCTCTCCAACATCGAATCGGGCGACGTCATGTTCATCGACGAGATCCATCGCTTGCCGCGGGCAGTGGAGGAGATCCTTTACACAGCGATGGAAGACTTCCAACTCGACATCGTCGTCGGCAAGGGAGCCGGCGCCCGTTCGATTCGGCTCGAATTGCCGCCCTTCACCCTGGTGGGTGCCACCACCCGGGTGGGCCGGGTGTCACCTCCGCTGCGCGATCGCTTCGGATACGTCGCCCGTATCGACTACTACCGGCCCGAGGAACTGGAGTCGATCGTCGCCCGGTCTTCCCGGCTCATGGACATCGACATCAGCGCTGCTGCCCGCCGCGCCATCGGCACGCGGTCCCGGGGGACTCCGCGAATCGCCAACCGGCTGCTACGACGCGTACGGGACTTCGCCGATGTGAGGGCGGCGGGTACCGCCGACGAGGAGACGGCTCATCAGGCCCTTGCAGTATTCGAAGTGGATGCAGCGGGGCTCGACCGGGTCGATCGAGCGATCCTCGAAGCCGTGATCCACAAGTTCGACGGCGGGCCGGTGGGCCTTTCCACGCTGGCGATCGCGGTGTCGGAGGAGCCGCAGACGGTCGAGGACGCATACGAGCCATTCCTGCTTCAAATGGGCTTCCTGCAGCGGACCGCCCGGGGACGAGTGGCGACCCGCCTCGCCTACGAGCACCTCGGTGCCCCAATGCCCGATCCGGCGCAGCAGAGGCTGATTTGAGAGTCTCCAGTCTCCAGTCTCCAGTCTCCAGCGAGGAGCCGTAAGCGCCCTCCGCCTTCCGCAAGACGAAGATTCTCGGCTTCGGTGCTCTTTGAATTGTGAATTGCGAATTGCGAACACAACACTCCGCCGATGGAGACGGCGGAGTTCGACTACCAGCTTCCGGAGGAAGCGATCGCGCAATCTGCGGTCGAGCCGCGGGATTCGGCGCGATTGCTCGACACGCGGGACTTGTCCGATCACAGGTTTGCAGAGCTTCCCGGGATGCTCCGTCCCGGCGACCTGTTGGTGGTGAACCGGACGCGGGTGCGGCGGGCGCGGTTGATCGGCGAGAAGGCGGGCTCGGGCGGCCAGGTGGAGGCGCTGCTTCTACGGGCCCGCGGCGACGGCACCTGGGAGGCACTGATGCGTCCGGCGCGGCGACTGCGAAATGGCGTGCTCCTTCGGTTCGGGCCGCTCGTCGCCTCGGTGGTGGACGGTCCCGTCGAGGGCGAGGTCGTTCTCCGGGCCGAAGAGGGGTCGTTCGAAGAGGCCGTCGCCGCGGTCGGGTTGGTTCCGCTCCCGCCGTATTTCCACGGACAGCTCGCCGACTCCGAGCGATACCAGACGGTCTACGGGGACCGGGCCGGATCTGCCGCCGCCCCGACCGCCGGGCTCCACTTCACCGCCGCGCTGCTCACCGCTTTGAACGATGCAGGAATCGGCATGGCGTCGGTGGAACTGGACATCGGCCTCGACACCTTTCGGCCGATCACGGCGAGCCACCTCGGTCAGCATCAGATGCACCGGGAGCGGATGCAGGTGGGAAGCGACGCGGCCGCCGCCATCGAGTCGACCCGGGTAGCCGGAGGGCGGGTGGTGGCTGTGGGAACCACCGTGGTTCGGGCACTTGAAACGGCAGCGACCGGGGATGGGCAAGTCGAGCCGGTAGAGACCGACACCGCCCTATTCATCACCCCCGGCCATCGGTTCACCGTGGTCGACCTGCTGCTCACCAACTTCCACGTCCCCGGCTCCACGCTGGTGGTGCTACTGGCGGCCTTCATGGGCCCGCGGTGGCGTGATACCTATTCGCTGGCCCTCGAGCGCGGGTATCGGTTCCTCTCGTTCGGCGACTCGATGCTGGCGGAGCGGGCATGACGGTCCCCGTGAGCCTCCGGGTCGACGCGGCCGACGGCGCGGCCCGCACCGGAGTGTTGAGCACTCCCCATGGCCCGGTGGCGACGCCGGCCTTCATGGCGGTCGGCACCCGGGGCACGGTACGGGCCCTCGATCCCGAGGACCTCCGCCAGGCGGGGGCAGAGATGATTCTGGCGAACACCTATCACCTGATGCTGAGGCCGGGGGACACGGTCGTGGAGCGCCTCGGCGGCCTCCACGAGTTCATGGCGTGGGTCGGGCCGATACTCACCGACAGCGGTGGCTACCAGGTGTTCTCGCTCGATCCGATCATCGACGAGGACGGCGTCACCTTCCGGTCGACCTACGACGGTTCCGTGGCGCGCCTCACCCCGGAGGGAGCGGTGCAGGTGCAGGAGCGCCTGGGGGCGGACATCGCCATGGTACTCGACCACCTGGTCGGGCTTCCCGCACCCCGCGAGAGGGTGGGTGACGCGATGGAGCGCACGTTGCGCTGGTCGGCGCGGGCCGCGGCCGTCCATCGGCGTGACGACCAGGCACTCTTCGGGATCGTGCAGGGCGGCGCGGCATTGGATCTGCGCGAGGAGAGTGCCCGCCGCACCGCGGAGATCGGCTTCGTCGGCTTCGGCATCGGTGGCTTGAGTGTCGGGGAGAGTCCGGAGGCTCGCAACGAGGCCTTCGAGGTCGTGTGTGGGGTGCTCCCGGTGGCCGCTCCCCGTTATGTGATGGGTCTGGGCGACACGACGGGAGTACTCGACGCAGTGGCCCGCGGGTGCGACCTGTTCGATTGTGTATGGCCCACACGGCTCGCCCGGCATGGCAAGGTGCTGTCCCGGCTCGGGGACTTCTCGGTGCGCCGGGCCGAGTTCGCCGATGCCGATCGACCGATCGATCCCGAATGCGGGTGCTCCACCTGCACCCGATTCTCGCTCGGGTACCTGCGGCATTTGCGTGTCACCGGGGAGATGCTGGGCCATCGGCTGCTCAGCATTCACAACCTGAGCTACACGTTCGAGATGCTGGAGGGGGCGCGTCGGGCGATAAGAGAGGGGCGCTTCGAGGATTATCGCCGGGCAATCGTGGGTGCCCGGAGCCAGCAATCCGCTCCGGGTGGCTACGCTACGGACCCGTTCAAGTAGAACGGTCGAGCGGCGCCGCACGCCGCCCGGCCCATCACTGACCAGCCCCGGAGGACCGATGCTCACCATCCTCGCCCAGGCCGAAGAAGGCGCCGAATCTTCGGGCAACGTCTTCGTGACGCTCGTGCTCTACGCCGTGATCATCGGCGGGCTCTTCTACTTTCTCATGATCCGCCCGCAACGCACGCGGATGCGGCGCCACCAGGCTCTCATGTCCGAGCTCCAGGTCGGCGATGAAGTGCAGACGATCGGTGGGATCTACGGCCGTATCGAGCACCTCGACGAGGACTCGGCCGTTCTCGGCATCGAAGGCGGCGGCCGCTTGCGAGTGGCACGCCGAGCCCTTGCAGCCAAGACCAGGTAACAATGTCCCGTCGTAGCGCCATCGTGACCCTGACGATCACGCTCGTCGTGGTCTACGGGTCGCTGATCCTCACCCAGGCGACGGGTACCACCCCCCGTCTCGGCCTGGACCTTCAGGGCGGCTTCGCCGTCGTGCTCAATGCCCCGGAGGGAACCGACCCCGAAGTCATCGAGCAGGCGGCCGAGATCATGCGTCGCCGCATCGAGGCGCTCGGCAACGTCCAGGAGCCGGAGATCGCCGTTCTGGGCGATTCGAGCATCGAGGTTCAACTCCCCGGAGTCACCAACCGAGATCGGGCCCTGGCGGCGGTAGGCACCACCGGCAGCCTCGAGTTCCGGCCGGTCCGGGACATCAGCCCGATACCCGGGGTGAGCCCGCTCTTCTTCCAACTCCCGCCCGAAGACCCCACGACCACGACGACCACCACCGTCCCGTCGGGTTCCACAACGACGGCGGCCCCGGGGGGAACCACCACGACCGCCGGCACTACGACGACGACCTCCGCCGGCACCACCACGACTTCAGCCGGGGGCACCACCACGACGGTCGACCCCACGGCCCACATCGTCCTGCCCGACGGCGTCACGTGGTGCGATGAGGTCGAACAGGCGGGATGCGTCGATCGGGCGACTGGACTGACCCCCGATCCCGATCCGTTGCTCGATGCCTTCCTCGTCTCCGAGCCTGAAGATGGTGGCATCGTCTATCACGTCGCCCCCGCCCGCGTCCTCGGCTCGGATCTCACCGGCGCCACGGCGCAGTTCTCGCAGACCGGCACCGGGCTGGGCGAATGGGTGGTGGTCCTCGAATTCAACGCGGGGGGAAGCGTCAAGTTCACCGAGGTCACCAAGGAGTTGGCGGCATTCCCGATCGGAGACCCGCGGCGTCAATTCGCCATCGCCCTGGACGGGATCGTCCAATCGGCGCCCCAAATCGCGTCGTCGGTCGACCCGAACGTCGGTATCCCGGGTGATTCGGCAGTCATCACTCTCGGCTCGTCCCCGAACCAGCAAGAAGAGGCATCGAATCTGAGTGTGGTCCTCCGTTATGGATCGCTGCCGGTGGCCTTCGAGCAGGCGACGGTGCAGTCGGTGTCCGCCACGCTCGGGTCGGATTCGCTCGACGCCGGCCTGATCGCCGGACTCATCGGAATCATCCTGGTCGCCGCTGCCATGCTCCTCTATTACCGGGCACTCGGGTTGGTGAACGTCATCGGCCTAACCGTGTTCGGGAGCCTCGTCCTGGTGGTGTTCTCGCTGCTCGGCGAGTTGCGCGGGGTCACGCTCACCCTCGCCGGGGTGGCGGGGCTCATCGTCGCGGTTGGCATCACCTCGGACTCGTACATCGTCTACTTCGAACGGATCAAGGAAGAGGTGCAACGGGGGCGATCCCTCCGCGGAGCCATCGACCATGCGTTCAGTCGGGCGCTGCGCACCATCCTCACTGCCGACTTCGCCTCATTCGTGGGCGCGGTCCTCCTGTTCTTCCTGGCCATCGGTTCGGTCAAGGGTTTTGCCCTCGCCCTGCTCGTGGCAACGGTGTGTGACGTGTTGGTGGTGATCTTCTTCACGCGGCCTGCCGTCGCTCTGTTGGCCTATTCGAAGTCGCTCGGCGAGGGCGGGCGTATGAGTATTCGCGGCGCAGTGGGGATGCCTGCTGAGGAGGTGGGCGGCGCATGAGCACGCTTAGCGACCTATACCGGGGCCGGACTCACTTCGACTTTGTCGGCAATCGGCGCAAGTGGTTCGCGGTGTCCGGGGCGATCATCCTCATATCGCTCCTCTCCCTGGTGTTCCGTCAGTTCAACCTGAGCGTCGACTTCGAGGGAGGCACCCTGGTCGAGGTGGAGAACCCTGCAGGCGCTTCGGTCGCCCAGATACGCGACGCGATGACGGCGCTCGGTCAGGGCTCCGCGCGGATCCAAACGACTTCGGGGGGCGACGGCATTCGCGTGCAGACATCGCAGTTGACCCCAGAGCAGGAGGATCTCCTGGTGGAGCGACTGGCGGCGCTGGCGGGGGTCGATCCGGGGGACGCCACGAGGCAGACGGTAGGCCCGACGTTCGGCGACCAGATCACCCGATCAGCCGTCCGTGCCCTGGTCGTGTTCCTCATCGTGATCGGGCTGTTCATCGCGTGGCGGCTCGAATGGAAGATGGCGGTGACGGCGCTGGTGGCCCTGTTCCACGACCTTATCTTCACCGCCGGTGTCTACTCCCTGGTCGGGTTCACGGTGTCTCCGGCAACGGTGGTCGCCATCCTGACGATCCTCGGCTACTCGCTCTACGACACGATCGTGGTCTTCGACAAGGTCCAAGAGAACGTGCGCGAGCGGGGCGATCGCCACACCTACTCGGGAATAATCAACATGTCGATGAACCAGGTGTTCATGCGATCGGTCAACACCTCGTTCACCACCCTGTTGCCGATCGGTTCGCTGCTGTTGGTCGGTTCGTTCCTGCTGGGGGCAACCACGTTGCGGGAGTTCGCTCTTGCCCTGTTCGTCGGGGTCGCCGTCGGTACCTATTCCTCGATCTTCCTCGCCGCCCCGCTGCTGGGTATGTGGAAGGAACGCGAGGAGCACTGGCAGCGGGTACGCCTTCGGGTCGAGCGGCGGGGTGGGGTCGAGGACTTCGCACCCCGCACCGTCACCGCCAGCGTCGATCACACCGCCCAGGTCCTCCACCAATCCGGCGCCGCCCCCCGCCCACCCCGCAAGCGCCGCAAGCGGAGATAAGACAGTCTCCAGTCCCAGTCTCCAGTAGGAGGCAGCGGGCAGCGGGTAGCCGGTAGCGCTTAGCGGTCACCGTACAATCGTCCGATGATCGACCTCAGGGCTTTCATCCGGGACGTGCCCGACTTTCCGGCGGCGGGGATCGTGTTCAAGGACATCACCCCGCTGCTCGCCGATGGGCGGGCGTTCGCCGAGGCGGTGACACTGATGAGCGAGGCGATCGCCGTGGTGGAGCCGACCGCGATCGTGGGGATCGAGTCGCGCGGTTTCATCATCGGCGCCCCGATCGCGGCCCGTCTTGGGGTGGGCTTCGTACCGGTGAGGAAGTTCGGCAAGCTTCCGTGGCGCACGTTCACCCAGTCGTATGACCTCGAGTACGGCACCGACACCCTCGAGATCCACGAGGATGCGGTCGGGTCGGGGTCGCGGGTCGTCGTCGTCGACGACGTCCTGGCGACTGGCGGCACCGCCGCCGCAACGGTCGATTTGATCAGCGGTGCCGGTGCCTCGGTGGAGGCGGTCTCGGTGCTTCTTGAACTCGAGTTCCTCCAGGGACGATCGCGTCTAGACGTCCCGGTACAGGCCCTGATTCGATATGAGTGAGACCCCGGCCCGGCCCGACGACGCGGTGATCGCCGAGCTCGGCCCGGTTCTGGATGAGTTCCGACGCCATCACCCCCACGCCTCTGATCGCAAGATCCACAGCGCCTACGAGGTGGCCGCGGAACGGCACGACGGGCAGTTCCGGATGAGTGGGGAGCCATACATCACCCATCCCCTGGCGGTGGCGCTGATCCTCGCTCGGTACGGACTCGACGCCGATACGGTGGCGGCCGCCATCCTCCACGACACCGTGGAGGACACCGGCCTGACCCTGGATGAGGTGAGCGCGGGGTACGGCCCGGCTGTCGCTGCCCTCATCGACGGCGTCACCAAACTCGATCGGGTCCGGTTCTCGAACACCGAGGAGGCCCAGGCCGCGACCATCCGCAAGATGGTGATTGCGATGGCCAAGGACGTACGGGTGCTGCTGATCAAACTGGTCGATCGCCTTCACAACATCCGGACCATCCACCCGTTGCCTCGTGAGAAGCAGGAGCGGATCGCCCTCGAGACACTGGAGGTGTATGCCCCGCTAGCCCATCGCCTCGGGGTGCAGGAGATCAAGCACGAGATGGAGGATCGCTGCTTCGAAGTCCTCCATCCGCGCCGTTATGCCGAGGTCGTCGACCTGATGCGCGCCCGGGCGCCGGAGCGCGACGCATACATCGCCGCGGTCGTGGTCGAGGTGAAGAGCCTGCTCACAGATCAGGGGATAAGCGCCGAGGTCACCGGACGGCCCAAGCACATCTATTCGGTGTACCGCAAGATGATCGACGGCGGTCGAACTTTCGACGACATCCACGATCTGGTCGGCATCCGGATCATCACCAAGGAAGTCGGCGACTGTTACGCCAGTCTCGGGATCATCCATACCCGCTGGCCGCCGGTGCACGGGCGCTTCAAGGACTACATCGCGATGCCCAAGTTCAACCTCTATCAGAGCCTTCACACCACCGTGCTGGGGCCGGATCGCAAGCCGCTGGAGGTGCAGATTCGTACCCGGGAGATGCACGACCGGGCCGAGCACGGGATCGCCGCCCACTGGCGGTACAAAGAGGGGGCGGAGGTCGGCGAAAGCCCGGTCCTCGATCTCGCTCACTCGTCTGACGACTTCGAGACGCCCGGTGAGTTCCTCGCCGGCCTGAAGCTCGACCTCTACCGCGACGAGGTCTTCGTGCTGACGCCCAATGGCGACGTAAAGGCCCTTCCCCGCGGGGCGACGCCTGTCGACTTCGCCTACTCGGTGCACACCGAGGTAGGACATCGCTGCACCGGGGCTCGGGTGAACGGCCGGCTGGTGCCGCTGTCGACCCGTCTCGAGTCCGGCGACATCGTCGAGGTGATCACCTCCAAGAGCGATGGACCCAGTCGGGACTGGCTCTCCTTCGTTCGGACTTCGCGGGCATCGGCCAAGATCCGCCAATGGTTCACCCGGGAGCGGCGCGAGCATGCGCATCAGGAGGGGAAGGACCAGGTCGGTCGACTGCTTCGCAAGGAGGGCCTCGGCCTCACTGCCGCCACGCGGGATGAGTTCCTGATCGCGGTCGCCGAGTCGCTCGGGTTCCAGGACATCGACTCGCTCTACGTCTCGGTGGGTGACGGCAACACCCAGGCGCAAACGGTGATCAACCGGCTGTTGCGGCTGGCGCGTCCCGAGTTGTACGAGGACGACGAGGAGGAAGGGGATGAGGGCACCGGCTTCGCCCCGTCCCGGCGAGCCCCTGCCGGGGGGATCGTCGTCGAGGGCATGGACGACATGTTGGTGCGGGTCGCCCGGTGCTGCGGACCGGTGCCCGGCGACGCGATCGTCGGGTTCGTCACCGTGGGGCGGGGAGTGTCGATTCATCGCTCGGATTGCACCAACGTGGACGCACTGGGGGATCGGTCGGAGCGGATGATCGAGGTCGGATGGTCGGCCGACCAGGTGGGGTCGTTTCGATCGACGGTGCAGGTGGAGGCGCTCGACCGACCCCGGCTGCTGCGAGACATCACCACGGCGCTGGCCGATCTCGGGGCCAACATCGTGTCGTCGTCTTCGGCCACCAGCCGCGATCGCGTGGCCATCCTCAGATTCGAGATCGAGCTCTCCGACGTCGCCACGCTCGACCGGGCGATCACTGAGATGAAGCGCGTCGAAGGCGTGTACGACGCCTATCGGCTCTTGCCGAATAGATAGCCGGGCGACGCTCGTCGCACGGACTAGTCCTTTGGCGATGGCCAGAATACTCCTCAACGTGGTCGAAACGCCTACCGACAGTTGTCATATGAGGTATGGCTTCCATGACGACGAGGGCTTTTCGCTCATCGACGCCGCCGTGGCCACCGTGGTGGCGATGATCCTGGTGACGGCATTCGGCGGGATGATGGGCTCCACCCTGCGGGGCTCGCGGACCAACGCCCAGGCGCAAGAGGCTACGGCCATCGGCACCGAGCGGATCGAGTATGCGCTGTCGCTGACGTGGGAGTCGATCGCGATGTCAGGGATCGACGGAGACGCTCCGATGCTCGGGGGCGACCAGCTGCTCGCCGCCGACGCCGGTCTGGAGGCCGACGAGTCGCTCGTTGAGTTGCCGGCCGGGCTGATCCCGCCGCGCGTCAACGAGACGGTCGACACTACGAGCTACACCATATGGCAGTACGTCACGGACGCCGGCGACGGGCTTCGCCGGGTGGTCGTGTTGGTGACATGGGTCGAGGGTGGGATGTCGTCGAGCCACAACACCTCGGTGCTCGTCTCCGAGCCGGTGACGCGATGACAACGCCCAGGGTGCTCGCAGGACACCGAGCCGACGCGGGCGTCTCGATCGTCGAGCTCGGGATATCGATGTTCATCACCTCGCTGCTCGCAGTCGGTCTTGTCACCTGGATCGCATCCGGCGCCGAGTCGGTCCTCGTCCATGAATCCGACGACATCGCCGTTCAAGACCTCCGCGTCACCAAGGAAGTGATGAGCCGTGAGCTTCGTCGTGCCGCCGGCCTGGTCGGTGCCGAATCGAACAGCGTGACGGTGTGGCTGGACGACGATGCCGACCTCGTCGTCGACGCCGGCGAGCACGTGACTTGGACCTTTGGCAGCGGCGGAAGTCTGGTCCGCTCGACGGACGACGGGGAGTCCATCCTGATCATGGATGGCCTGGTGGTGTCGGAGAGCGGTTTCGCCTTCGATGACGTCGACGTCGACGACATCACGTTGATCCGCTTGACACTTGTCGCCCACGTCGACGACTCGCAGCGGACCATTAGCACCGAGATCCACCTGAGGAGCGGTTGATGAGAACGCCGACCGCTCGACGCGTCTTCGCCGACGATCGCGGGGCGGCTCTCGCCCTCGTGGCAATTCTCGGCGCCACGCTTGCCGTTCTCATGTCGGTCATGCTCACACGCGGGATCGCCCAGTTCGGCAACACCGCCGCCGACGAGTGCTGGGAGCAGTCGCTTGCCACCGCCGACAGCGCGTTGGGATGGGGGCTGGCACAACTCGAAGCCGACGAGACGTTCACCACCGGCGAGGCCCTGCCGGCGAGCCTCGTAGGCAGTGGCGACGAGCGGGCGTGGGCCCGCGAGGCGGCGTTGGCCGTCGAGGGCGAAGACCTCATCTCGACCCCCGAAGGGGAGGGAGCGTTCATCAGGCCGGTCGACTCGGCGATCGTCTACGCCATCGGGTTCTGCCCCGAGCGTGACGCCGCGAATCCGCGGGTCAGGGTCATCCGCGCCACCTGGGAGGGCGGCATCACCGTGACGTCCTGGCAGCTGACCTGGGCGTTCCTCACCAACGACGACCTCAAGATCTCGGGGAACCCGACCTTCCACGGCGCGGCGGCATCGGCGCACTCCAACGGTTCGGTCGACGTCTCCGGCAACCCCGACTTCAAGGACGGCTGCCTGACCGCGTCGGATGGCGGCACCGCGAGCGGAAACCTGAAGATGCACTCATCGTGCCCGCCGGCGGGCACCCGCTTCCAGCAGCCCGTCGAGATCGTCCCCGAGGTCATCCCGATCGACCACTGGCACTTGTCGGAGTACGACATGTGTCCCGACGGCAAGGTTCGGGCGGGGCCGGCACATCCGACCCTCTATGCATCCGTGGGCTCGGAGCCCTGCACCGGGCAGGTGCTGGACCAGGATGCGTCCTCTCCCTATCGCGGGTGGAAGTTCGAAGGGTGTTGCGACTCGAAGGAGTGGGCGAAGTGGCTCTACGACACGAACACCAAGAACGACGGTGCGTACTTCTTCCACGAGGGGACCGTCCGGGTGCCCAACCGCCCGGGCACGAACGGCAACCCGTGGCGCGTCCTGATGATCGTCGGCGCGCGGGGCTCGTGTGACTCGGTGGTCGCGGGTGACCTGTACATCTCCGGCAGCGCCGTGCTGGCCCCCTACACGGCAGGCTCGGCCCATGCCGACAACACCATGGTCGTCATCGCCGGCCGTGACGTGGAATGGTCGGGCACCGGCAGGCTCGAGCTTCCCGGGGTCGTCGCCGCCCATGAGCAGATCAAGATCAACGGCAATCCCCAGGTCGAGGGCGGATTCATCGCCGAAGCGGCCTGCGACTCGCCGAACTCGAACATCCACGACACCGAGATCTCGGGCAATCCGACCGTCAACCTCGATGGCGCCATGGACACCGGCTTGACGACCGATGACGGCCCTGGGTACGTGCGCCTGGTCGATTGGGACGAGCTCTAGCCAGCCTGGGTGGCCACGACGCCGGTTCGACGGAACGAGGCTCACTCAAGCACGCGGCGACAGCCGACAGGGCTACCCAGGGCTTCACGATCATCGAGGCCCCATCCCCATCTGGCGCGAGGCCACCCTGCCCTGGCGCGAGCCCTGGGGAATAGCGTTCAAGTATGCCACCCGTAGTGGTCGATAACGCTACTAAGAGTAATGCGTAAACTAACTAGTCACGACTCGGGTTTCAGCATCATCGAGGCACTCGTTGCCGCGTCGATTCTCCTCGTGATCTTCGCCGGATTTGGGACCACCCTCGGAGGAGCCTTCAACGGAGCCCAAGACAACGATGTGGCCCAGGAGGCGACCGCACTGGCGGTGGAGCAGATCGAGTACGCCCGCTCGCTGACATGGGACGGCGTCGCCATGACGGCTCTGGCCTCGGGCGCGCCGGCGATGGACCAGACCGAGGGAGTCCTCCTCGCCAGCGAAGCCGATCTGGAAGCGGACGAGTTGCTCGTCGTCGACGATGACGGTTGGATCTCGCCCAAGGAGATAGAGACGATCGATGGCCAATCCTTCACCATCTGGCGTTATGTGAGTGACGCCGGAGGTGGCATACGCCGATTCCTCGTCATCGTCGAATGGAACCTCGACGGCGTCGTGTCGTATCACCGCAACAGCACCCTGATCTCAGAGGCATCGACGAGATGAACCGACTCAAGAGTGACTCGGGTACATCGATCGTGGAACTCGGGGTGGCGATGTTCGTGACCGCACTGATGAGTGCGGCGATGGTCACCTGGATGCACACTGCCGGGGCAGCCACCTCACTCCACGGGGGTGACGACCAGGCGATGCAGGATCTGCGCATCGCCAAGAGCGTCATCGGGCGCGATCTTCGCAGCGCGGAGAGTGTGCTCGGCGCCGAGACCGTGTCGGTCACCGTCTGGGTGGATGACGACGACGACGACTTTCAGGACATCGGGGAGGCGATCACCTGGGCGGTCACCGACGACGGAGAACTCACCCGTACCACCGACGGCGGCGAATTCGGCGTGCTCGCCTCGAATCTGGTCTACGGCGAGAGCTATTTCGGCTACGACTCACCGACCCTGGAGGACATCACCGAGATCGGTATCCAGCTGAGGGCCCACGTCGTCACCGTCGCGGGGGAGTCCGGCACGAGAAGTATCGGGTTACGAATACACGTGAGGAACGCATGAAGAAGTCATTGAGATCACTCGCAGCGGAGGACCGGGGAATGGCGATGTTCGCGGTCGTGATGCTGGGCTCGGCGATGGTGCTGATGTCATCGGTGGTGTTCGCCCGCGGCGTGGCCCAGTACGGCAACACCAGTGGCGATGCCCTCTGGGAGCAAGCGCTGGCCACGGCCGAGTCGGGTCTCAGTGTGGGGCTGGCAACCGTTGAAGCCGATGACGGCTATCACACCGGCGAGTTGGCAACCGAAGGCCTGGCCGGCACCGGCCACGAGAAGACGTGGGTGGTGGCGGCGGCCGACGCCCGCCCCGTAGAGGACGTGGTGGGAACGCCCGACGGCGAGTTCGTCATCGTGAAGCCGTCCAACAGCGCTTTCCTGTACTCGGCCGGGTTTGCCCCGAGCCGCGATGCGGAGAACCGTCGGGTTCGGGTCGTGCGGATCGATTACGAGCTGATCTCGTACAACACCACGTGGACCACCCATTTTGCGTTCCTCTCTGACGATGACCTGGAGTTGCGCGGCAACCCGACGTTCCTGACGGGGGCCGCCGTCGGCATCCACGCCAACGGATACCTCGATGTGGGCGGGAGCACCGAAGTGGATGGATGCCTGTCGGCGTCGGGCGGGGCCCAGGTCACCGGCGGGGTGTCACAAGACCCCGGGTGCCCGGCGCCGGGAGCCCAGCCGCTGGAGTTCATCCCCCTGGTCCACCCGCGCAACCATTGGGACGACTCTTTCTACGACCTATGCCCCGACGGCAAGGTCCGGGCCGGGCCGGCCCATCCGGCGTACGGGAACACTGCCGCCAACGTGCCCTGCACCGGCCAGACACTGGCAGCCGACGCCGGGGGCTCGCCCTACCTCGGATGGCGCTTCATGGGTTGCTGCGACTCGGATGACTGGGCGACCTGGAAGTACGAAAGCACCGGCTCGAACGACGGGGTCTTCTATGTGTTCGAAGGCACCGCCACCATCGTCTCGAGCCCGGGATCGACCTTGATCCCGTGGAAGACCACGGTCATCACCGAGGCTCGCGGGGTCTGCGGCAGTCTTGTGGGCGGCGACATCGACATCGCCGGAAGCCCGAAGATGATCCCGTTCCCCGGGGCCGGCAATCTGCAATTCATCGCCGGGCGCGACATCGATATCAGCGGGAGCCCAACCATGTCGGGTCTCACCGCGGCTCATGAGCAGATCGACATCTCGGGTACTGCCGTGGTCAGCGGCGGCGGGTTTCTCGCCGCATCAGCGTGCGACTCGGGCAACCTGGTGACGATGTCGCGGGTCGGCGGCAACGTCACCGTGGACAACGACGGTCCGGTGGAGACCGAGCTGGGCGCGACGGTCGAACTGCTGACGGCCACCAGCTGGGTGGAGATCTAAGACAGTCCAGAGCCACCAGCCACCAGCAAGAGGAATGTTCGGCTGGTGGCTGGTGGTGTCCTATCTTCCTCCCCATGCTCATCGACTCGTCGGTGCTGTGGCTGGCGGGGACCAACTGCTGGGTGATCGCTCGGGAGGCCGGGGGGCCGGCGGTGGTGGTGGACGCCCCTCCGGATGGCGCCGGGGTCGTCGACCTCCTGGCGCGTCATGAGCTGATCCCCGCCGCCCTTGTGCTCACGCACGGGCATGTCGACCACCTCGGGGGTGCGGGGTCTGTCGCGAAGTCCTTCGCGTTGTCCGTCTATCTGCATCCCGACGACGAGTGGCTGGCGGCCGATCCGCGTCGTCAGCTCGAGACCCTGTGGGGGACGGCTCCGCCGGGCGATTACGAGCAGCCGGAGCGATACGAGCATCTGGAGGACGGTCAGACCCTCGACCTCGCCGGGATCGCCCTCACTGTCCTCCACACTCCGGGGCATACGCCGGGGCATTGCTGCTTCTGGGTTCCGGAGGAAGGTGCTCTCTTCAGCGGGGACCAGTTGTTCGCAGGCTCGATCGGCAGGACCGACCTGCCCGGAGGCGACCACGGTGCACTGATGCGATCGATGGCGGAGCGGGTGGTCCCGCTGCCCGCCGGCACCGCCGTGTTTCCTGGGCATGGGCCTACAACTACCCTTGCCCGGGAGCTCGAGACCAATCCCTTCCTCGAGAGATTCCGTTGATTCCGCGACTCAAGGGCACCGACGACATCCTTCCGCCCGAATCGGCTCGGTGGCGGTCGTTGCTGCGCGCCTTCGACTCCCTCGCCGAACGCTACGGGTACGACCTGGTGCTGCTTCCGGTGATGGAGTCGACTGAGCTGTTCGCCCGCGGGGTCGGCGAGGCCACCGAAGTCGTCGAGAAGCAGATGTACACCTTCGAGGACCGTGGCGGCCGTTCGGTGACCCTGCGCCCGGAACTGACCGCGAGCATGGTCCGCGCCTTTCTCGAGGCCGGGGGACAGGGTTCGGCGAAGTTCGCATCTAGCGGGCCGATGTTCCGTTACGAACAGCCCCAGAAGGGCAGGCGTCGACAGTTCTACCAGGTCGACCTGGAGTACCTGGGAGAGGCGTCACCCGAGGCCGACGTCGAGGTGATCGAGTTCTCCTCCCGCCTGCTCGACGAGGTCGGGGTGGCCGGGGTCACCCTGAGGCTCAACTCGATCGGCGACGCTCCCGATCGGAGCGCGTATCGCCGTCTCCTCCAGGAGTTCCTGCGGTCCCGTGAAGCCGATCTCTCGTCGGATGCGCAGCGTCGCATCGAGACGAACCCGCTGCGGGTGCTCGATTCAAAGGCAGACACCGCGGTGGTCGCCGACGCCCCTGTTCCCCTCGACCATCTCGGTGACGGCGCCCGGGAACACTTCACGGCCGTGCGTGCCGGCCTCGATGCAATCGGAGTCCCGTACGAAATCGCACCGCGCCTCGTCCGGGGGCTGGACTACTACAACCGCACTGTCTTCGAGTTCTTCTCGTCTTCCTTCGAGGCGGCGCAGGATGCGCTCGGCGGGGGCGGACGTTACGACCCCCTCGCAAAGTTGATCGGCAGCGGTCGCGAGGTGCCCGCAGTGGGTGTCGCGTTGGGGTGTGATCGAATCGTCCAGGCAATGCCGGCGGTCGAGGCCTCCCGTCTCGACCTGTTCGTGGCGGTGGCCGACGTCGGGCGCCGCGACGACGCCCGACGTTGGGTCGCCCGGCTGCGGGGCGACGGAATGCGGGTCGACTGGGATCCGACCCCAGGTCGCTCTCTCCGGGGCCAGTTCAAGGCCGCCGACCGTGCGGGTGCGTTTGCGGTGGCGGTGGTCGGAGACGAATGGGAGGGTGGCGAGGTGACCGTGAAGCGGCTGGTGACCGGTGAGGATGCCCGCGTCCCGATCGAGGAGGTGGCCGGGTGGCTGACCAACCGCTGAGGACGGCTCGCGCCGGGGAGCTCAGGGCGGGCGACTCGGGCCGCGAGGTGCGGCTCGCCGGTTGGGTGGCAACTCGCCGGGACCACGGCGGCGTGCTGTTCCTCGACCTGCGCGATGCATCAGGAGTGGTGCAGGTCGTGATCGATCCCGATGCCGACGACGCAACCGCAGCGGTCGCGGATTCTCTCCGCGCCGAATACTGCATCAGCGTCACGGGCCTGGTGCGGGCACGCCCCGATGGCACTGCGAACAATGATCTCCCCACCGGAGACGTCGAAGTGGCCGCCGCCCTGGTCGAGGTGCTCTCGCCGTCCGACCCGCTGCCATTCCAGATCGATGACCGGTCGGAAGTGGACGAGACCCGCCGCCTCGAGTTCCGCTACCTCGACCTGCGGCGGCCGAGGATGGCGGCGAACCTGGTGGCGCGTTCCAAGGCGATCCACGCGATGCGGTCGACAATGGCTGCCCAGGGCTTTCTCGAGGTGGAGACGCCGACCCTGGTGAAGTCGACGCCGGAAGGCGCTCGCGACTTCCTGGTCCCCAGCCGACTTCGACAAGGCTCCTTCTATGCACTGCCGCAATCGCCCCAGCTGTTCAAGCAGTTGCTGATGGTCGGCGGGGTCGAGCGGTATTACCAGATCGCCCGGTGCTATCGAGATGAGGACTTCAGGTCGGATCGGCAGATCGAGTTCACCCAGCTCGACATCGAGGGCTCGTTCTGGCGTAGAGAGGAAGTGTTCGCTTCCCTCGAACCGGTGCTGGCTGCGGTCGCCCTGTCACTCCGCGGAATCGAACTGGCGCAGCCCTTCCCCCGGCTCACCTGGCACGAGGCAATGGCCCGTTACGGCACCGACAAACCCGACACCAGGTTCGGGATCGAGATCGTGGATCTCAGCGGGCTCTTCGCCGGCACCGAGTTCAAGGCGTTCGCCGGCGCCCTGGCCGTCGGGGGGACCGTGGCCGGGATCGGTGCCGGCAAGCAGGACCTATCCCGCAGCGGGTTCGATGCGCTGGTCGAGCGGGCCGTGGCGCTCGGGGCCAAAGGGCTCGTGTGGCTGGTGGTGGAAGCGGACGGAACCCTCCGGTCACCGGTGGCGAAGTTCCTGTCCGCGGCCGAGCAGGAGGGCCTGGTTGCCGCCTTCGGGGCCGTCCCGGGCGACACCCTTCTGGTGGTCGCCGATCAGACCAAGGTGGTGCAGTCGGTGCTCGGTTCCCTGCGCCTGGACCTCGGCAAGCCGCGCGGTCACGACGACCTTGCCCTGCTGTGGGTGGTCGACTTTCCCGTGTTCGCCGTGGGGCCGAATGGCGAATTGATGCCGGAGCACCACCCATTCACCGCGCCCTACGACGTGGCCGAAATGCGCGATCACCCCGAGACCGCGCTGTCGCGGGCCTATGACCTGGTGCTCAACGGCAGCGAACTCGGATCGGGGAGCGAGCGTATCCACGACCCCCGCACCCAGAAGACCGTGTTCGACATCCTCGGAATCTCCGACCAGGAGGCCGAGTCGCGGTTCGGCTGGTTCATGCGCGCCCTGCGCTACGGCACCCCTCCGCACGCCGGCTTTGCGGTGGGGATCGATCGGCTGGTCGCCATCCTCCAGAACGAGCCGAACATCCGTGAGGTGATTCCCTTCCCGAAGACTCAGACCGGCACGGATCCGCTCACGGGGTCTCCGGGCCCGGTGGCGGGGGTCCAGTTGGCGGAGTTGGGGATCGATCTCCTCCCGGAGGTGAAACGAGCGCTAGAGGAGGAAGCGGACACCGGCTGATGGACGACCTCTTCGCCGGGGAGCGGGCCGCGCGGCGCAGGTCTGCGGAGCCGCTGGCGGCGCGGATGCGCCCGGCCAACCTCGATGAGGTGGTCGGGCAGGGGCACCTCCTGGGGCCGGGTGCCGCCTTCGGGACGATGGTGCGTTCGGGCCGGCCGGTTTCCATGATCCTCTGGGGACCGCCCGGGACCGGCAAGACCACGCTCGCCCGTCTGGTCGCCGGATCCAGCGGGGCGGCGTTCGAGCCCATGTCGGCGACCTCTGCCGGCGTCAAGGAAGTGCGCGAGGTGCTGGCTGGAGCGCGGCACCGTTTGGAGCAGGACGAGCGTCGGACCGTGCTCTTCCTAGACGAGATCCATCGGTTCACCAAGTCGCAGCAGGACGCCCTCCTGCCCGGCGTGGAGGATGGCACCGTGATCCTGGTGGGGGCGACCACCGAAAACCCGTTCTTCGAGGTGAACTCGCCGCTGATTTCCCGGAGTCTGTTGTTCAGATTGGAGCCGCTGTCTGTCGATGAGGTCGGCACCCTGATCGAGCGGGCGATGCTGGAGCCTGATCGGGGGGTCGCCGAGCCGGGATCGATCGATCCCGCCGCCGCCGCTCTTCTTGCCGAGCGCTGCGGCGGGGATGCCCGCCTGGCCCTCAACGCCCTCGAGGTCGCCTCGGTGATCTCCGCCGGTCGGGGCGCGGACACCATCGCCGTCGACGCCGTCGAGGAGGCTCTGCAGCATCGGGTGATCCGCTACGACAAGGCGGGTGACCAGCACTACGACGTGATCTCCGCATTCATCAAGAGCCTGCGCGGTTCCGACCCGGACGCAGCCGCGTACTGGCTGCAGACGATGCTCGCCGCAGGCGAAGACCCGGAGTTCATCGTCCGGCGGATGGTGATCCTCGCGTCCGAGGACATCGGGCTGGCCGACCCGACCGCCCTCGGCGTGGCCGTCGACGCGGCTCGGGCACTCCAGTTCGTGGGCCTGCCTGAAGCCTCCTACGCCCTCCACCACGCCGCACTCCACCTGGCAACGGCTCCGAAGTCGAACTCGGTGGCGAGGACGATCGCCGCGGCGCGGCAGGCCGTCGAGGAGCATCCGGGGGCCCGGGTGCCTCCCCATCTGCGGTCGTCCGGTTACCGCGGGGCCGAAGCCCTCGGCCACGGCGTCGGCTACGTGTATCCTCACGACCGCCCGGATGGCATCGCCCCGCAGCAGTACCTCCCCGACGAATTGGTGGGTCAGACGCTCTACCGGCCCGGCACCACCGGCGCGGAGGCCGAGCTGGCGGAGAGACTGCGAGTCGTCGATGAGGCCATGGGGAAGGGAGATTCGAGAGTCAAGAATCAAGAGCCAAGAAGGTAAGAGCAGAGGGCGAAGGGCGAACCCGGCCGGGCGTCCAGCCCACGGTGGGCCGGGCGTTGATTCTCGATTCACGGCTCCCGGTTCTTGGTTCTTGATTCTTGGCTCTTGGTTCTTGGATTCTTGGTCCTTGACTGTCTCACTACCCTCTCCGCGATGAGCACGCCCGTTGCCGGCGCCGACATTCGGCGCGCTTTCCTCGACTTCTTCGCGACGCGGGGACACCCGATCGTGCCGTCGGCCTCACTGATCCCGGTCGATCCCTCGCTGCTGCTCACGGTGGCCGGCATGGTGCCCTTCAAGCCGTACCTGCTCGGCGACGAGGTGCCGCCCTTCCCGCGCGCCGCCAGCTCGCAGAAGTGCATTCGGACCAACGACATCGAGATCGTCGGCACCACCGCACGGCACCTCTCGTTCTTCGAGATGCTGGGCAACTTCTCTTTCGGGGGCGACTACTTCAAGGAGAAGGCGATCCCGTGGGCCTACGAGTTGATCACCGAGGTGTATCAGATGGACCCGGGACGGCTCTGGTACACGGTCCACCACACCGACGAGGAGGCCGCCCAGATCTGGATCGACCAGGTGGGGGTGCCGGCCGACCGGGTCCAGCGGCGGGACCGGGACAACTTCTGGCAGATGGGGGTGGCCGGCCCGGCCGGCCCCTCGTCGGAGATTTTCTACGACCGCGGCCCCGATTTCGGTGAGGACGGCGGCCCCGTGGTCGACGAAGAACGCTTCATGGAGTTCTGGAACCTGGTGTTCATGCAGTACGTCCAGGACGAGCCGTATCACGTGATCGGCGACCTGCCGACCAAGAACATCGATACGGGTTCCGGCCTGGAGCGGGTCTGCGTGCTGCTCCAGGACGTAGACACCGCCTTTCTCACCGACCTGCTGCGACCGGTGCTGGCGGCGGGTGAGGCGGCCACGGGCGTGTCGTACGGGCATCGGCCGGAGAGCGACGTGAGTTTGCGCATCCTCGCGGACCACGGGCGGGCGATCACCAACCTGATCGCCGATGGCGTGGTCCCGTCGAACGAGGGTCGCGGCTACGTGCTCCGGCGGCTGTTGCGCCGGGCGGTGCGCCACGCCTGGCAGCTCGGGGCGGAGGAGAACGTCACCCCCCGCCTGGTGAGGGCCACCATCGACACTCTGGGCGATGCCTATCCGACATTGCGTGCGGCCGCCGACGGGATCACCGAGACCGCCGAGCGCGAGGAGGAGAGGTTCCGCCGGACGCTCGAGTCGGGGCACTCGCTGCTGAGCGCCGAACTCGAGCGGATCGACACCGGCGCGTCCCTGCCCGGCGAGACCGCCTTCAAACTTCATGACACCTTTGGGTTCCCGGTGGAGCTCACCGCCGAGATCGCCGCCGAACGAGGTGTCGACCTCGACCGGCACGCCTTCGACACCGAGATGTCGGCGCAGCGGGAACGCGCCCGGGCGGCACGAAGCAAGGCGGCCACTGCCGATGCGCCTCAGGTGTACCGCAAGATCTACGACAAGTCGGGGCCGACCCGCTTCGAGGGGTATGACCACGTCGACACGATGGGCGTGGTCCTGGCGATCGTGGCCGACGGTGAGACGATCCAGCAGGCCACCGAAGGCCAGGAGGTGGAGGTGTTCTTCGACACCACCACCTTCTATGCCGAGTCGGGTGGCCAGGTGGGCGACTCAGGAACGGCCATCACCGAGACCGGCCGGTTGCGGGTGAACGACACCCAGCACGCCGTGCAGGATCTGCACGGGCACCGGGCCCTCGTCGAGCAAGGAACGGTCGCGGTGGGTCAGCGCGCCTCCCTGAGCGTGGAGCCCGGGCGCCGGGAGCGGATCCGCAAGAGCCACTCCGGCACCCACATCCTCCACTGGGCGCTCCGGTCGGTGGTCGGGTCCCACGTTCAGCAGGCAGGCTCGCTGGTGGAGGCGGGGCGGCTGCGTTTCGACTTCTCTCACTTCGGGGCGCTCACCGACGAGGAGGTCATCGAGGTGGAGCGGTTGGCGAACGAGCGAGTGATCGAGAACGCCTCGGTCAGGGCGTATCAAGTGACACGGGGCGAGGCCGAGGAGATGGGGGCGCTGGCCTTCTTCGGGGAGAAGTACGGCGAAGTGGTGCGGATCGTCGAAGCCGGCTCCTATTCCCGCGAACTGTGTGGCGGCACCCATGTCCACGCCACCGGCCAGGTGGGTCCGCTGGTGGTGGTGAGCGAATCATCCATCGGGTCGAGCCTGCGTCGCATCGAGGCCTACACCGGTTCGGCCGGTTACGAGTACTTCTCGGACATGCGCCGACGGCTCCGAGCCACGGCGGAGAGCCTGCGGGTGCCACCGGATCGCGTCGACGAAGCGGCGGCGAACCTCGCGGCTCGGTCGCGGCAGCAGGAGGAACGACTCGACCAGATCGAGGCCCAGACGCGCAACGAGGCTGCCCGGGAGATGGTGGAGCGAGCCGAGGAAGTGAGCGGGCGGCGGCTGGTGGTGGCCGACCGTCACGACCTGTCGCCGGATGCGCTGCGCCAATTGGGGATGCAGGTGCGCGATCGCATCGGGTCGGGTGTCGCCGTCCTCGGCAGCGCCCGAGATGGCAAGGCCGGGCTGGTGGTGGTCGTGACGAGCGATCTGGTCGCACAGGGCATCAACGCCGCGGAGATCGCAGGCCCGGCGGCCAAGCTCGTCGGCGGTGGTGCGAGTCGCGATCCGGAGCTCGCCCAGGCCGGCGGTCCCAATGGGGACCGCATCGAGGATGCCATCGAGGAGGCGGTCCGACTCGCCCGCGAGTCGCTCGGCCGGGTCTGAAGTGGGCCGAATCCTCGCTCTGGATCCCGGAACGGTGCGGATTGGGGTTGCGGTCACCGATGCGGCGGGCATCGTGGCGCATCCTCGGGGCTTTCTCGCTGCAGACGACCCGGCGCTCGTTCAGCAGGTCGCCGACCTCGTCGCGGAACTCGCGGTGGATCGTATCCTCGTGGGGTTGCCCACCGGGCTGAGCGGCATCGAGGGGGCGGCAGCCGTCGCGGCCCGGGCATTTGCAGCGGAGGTAGAAGAAGGAACAGGCGTGCCGGTCGAGTTGATCGACGAGCGTTTCACCACCGCGATCGCAGAGCGATCGCTGATCGAGACCGGCACCCGACGCAAGCGGCGGCAGCAGGTGCGCGACGGAGCCGCGGCCGCCGTGCTGCTGCAGGGCTACCTGGAGAGAGAATGAGCTTCGAGCTAGAGCCCTACGAGCCGGGATCGTCGCCTACCGGTCCGCGCGGTCCGAATACCTTTCTCCGGGGGCTCGGCGTCCTCGGGTTCGTCCTGGTGCTGTTCGCGGTTGCCTTTCTCGGTGTGACGTGGCTGGCGTCGGCGGTGAACGACGTGATCGCCGGACCCGAGTCCACGACAGTGGTGCCTGGCGTGCCGGTGACGGTGGAGATCACTCCCGGTGCGCCCGCCTCGGAGATCGCCCGCCAGTTGGCGGAGGCAGGCGTGGTGGTCTCGGCCTCGGCGTTCGACCGGGCGGTGAGTGACGCCCGCGCCAGCGACCGATTGGTCGCCGGCCGCTATGAGCTCGAGACCGGGATGTCTCCGGAATCAGTGCTGGCCTTGCTCATCGAGGGGCCCGTCAGAGAGGTCTACCGGCTCACCGTCATCGAAGGCCTGACGATCTCACAGACGCTCGACTCGATCGCCCGCCAGACGGACATCCCGTTTGCCGATCTCTCGCGCCCGCTGCTCGACGGGACGATCGTGTCGGGTCTCATGCTGGGCGAGCCGGAGAATCTCCAGGATTGGGAGGGGCTGCTGTTCCCCGATACCTACGAGTTCGAGGTCGATGCCACCGCCGAGGAGATTCTCGGCCGGATGGTGGCCACGATGAGTGAGCGGGTCGGCTCGGTGGACTGGACCTACCTCGATGCGTTGGGGTTCACCCCCTACGAGGGGATCGTGATCGCCTCGCTGATCGAGAAGGAAGGGCTCTTCGACGACGATCGCCCGGTGATAGCCAGCGTGATCTTCAATCGGCTCGCGGTCGACATGCCGCTCCAGCTCGACGTGACGGTGATCTATGCACTCGGCGGCCTGCCTGACGGCGGGCTGACCCTCGAGGATCTCGAGGTCGATTCGCCGTACAACACCTACCTGATCACCGGTTTGCCGCCGACGCCCATCTCGACCGTTCGCATGGCGTCGCTGCAAGCCGCCGCGGCGCCCGATGAGACCCCGTATATCTACTTCCTCGCCGATGAGGACGGGCGGGCTCATTTCGCTGAGACGTTCGAGGAGTTCCTCGAACTCCAGGAGGAGTATCTGAGCCCGTGAGCGTGGCCGCGAACGGCTCGCGGCGATTCGTGCTTCTCGGCGACCCGGTGGGCGGGTCGCGCTCTCCGGCGATTCACCAGGCGGCCTTCGAGACCGCCGGTATCGACGGCCATTATGAGGCCCGTCGGGTCGACCTGGCCGGCCTCGGGGCGGCCATCGACGAGCTTCGGTCCGGAGCGATCGACGGAGCGAACATAACCATGCCCTACAAGTCGACCACCGCAGGAATGGTCGACGAACTCGATGAAGACGCCCGTCTCGCCGGGGCGGTGAACACCATCGTGGCAGGCCGTGGCCGACTGAAAGGGCGCAACACTGACGTGGTCGCCCTGAGGGCGGCACTCGCCGCTTCGGTGGGCACCGTGCTGATCCTCGGCGCCGGTGGAGCCGCGAAGGCAGCCGCGGTGGCGTCGGCAGGCCGGGACACACTCGTTTCTGCGAGAAACCCGGCTGCGGCAGAGGCGATGGCGGTCCGCTTCGGCCTCGACACCGTGGCCTGGGGAGATCCGGCCGAGGGTGCCGCCGTCATCAACGCCACCCCCCTGGGGATGGCCGGCGAAACCCTCCCGCCGGGAGTGGTCGACGCCGCCGGATGGCTGGTCGACCTGGCCTACGGCGCCGAGCCGACCCCGGCGGTAACGGAGGCACTTCGGCGCGGCCTGCCGGTCGTCGACGGGATCGATCTGCTGGTGGCCCAAGCGGCGGCCGCGTTCACCATCTGGACCGGCGTCGCGGCACCCCTCGAGGCGATGATGCGGGCGGCGCGACGGGCCTGACCGTGGTCGCCGGCATGTCCCGGCACCGACTGCCACTCGAGACCTGGGCAATGCCGCGGCGCGCCCGACCTCTCCTCTCAAGCACACGGTGGGTCGTGCCGACAAACCCTTTGTATGTCCGCCGCGAATGGACCGAGGAGCCACCGAATTGGCTGAGCGCGAAACGATTGGATCAGTACTCGTCGACACCGGGCTGGTGACGGATGCCGACATGGCCCGCGCCCGTTCACTTCAGGCAGAGACCGGCGACTCCCTGACCCGCGTTCTGGTGTCCGAGGGAATCGTGGGCGAAGTCGATCTGGCGAAGATGATCGCCAGCCACATGGGCGTGGAGTTCGTGAGCCTCAGCGACGTCGCGATCGACCCTGCCGCCGCCGCCCTCATTCCGGAGTCACTGGCTCGGCGCTACGCGGCAATTCCGATCAAGTTCGAAGACGATGCCCTCGTCGTGGCGATGGCTGATCCCGGGAACGTGCTCGTGGTCGATGACATCCGGGCGATCACCGCGCTGCGGATCATCCCCAAGATCGCCACGAGGAGCGAGATCGACGACGCGATCCGGCGTGCAGGCCGGTTCGACGACTCGGTGGCCGATCTTGCCGACCTGGCGGGTGAAGAGGTGGCGGAGGACGACCTCAGCAAGATCGAGGCCGCGGTCGACGAGGCACCGATCGTCAAATTGGTCAACACGCTCATCAGCCGCGCTGTCAACGAGCGTGCCTCAGACCTCCACATCGAACCGGGGGAGAAGGACTTGCGGGTGCGGTTTCGCATCGACGGGGTGCTGCACGAGGTCATGAGCACGCCCCGGTCGGTCTCCGGTGCGGTCGTGAGCCGCCTCAAGATCATGGCGGATCTCGACATAGCCGAGCGCCGCGTCCCGCAGGACGGCCGGGTGAGCATCAGGGTGTCGGGACGCCCCATCGACCTGCGGGTTGCCACCCTTCCCACCATCTATGGGGAAAAGGTCGTCATGCGAATCCTCGACAAGGAGGACGCGGTGCTGGATCTCAAAGCACTGGGCTTCCTTCCGCATTCGATGACACGGTTCGAGACTTCCTACACGAAGCCGTACGGAGCGATTCTCGTGACCGGCCCCACCGGTTCGGGCAAGACCACGACCCTCTATTCCGCCCTGAACATCCTCAACGTCCCTTCGCGGCACATCATCACGGTGGAAGACCCGGTCGAGTACCGGCTGGCCGGGGTGGTCCAGGTGCAGGTGAACCGCAAGGCCGGCCTGCAATTCTCGACCGTGCTCAAGTCGATCCTGCGGTCCGACCCTGACGTGGTACTCGTCGGCGAGGTCCGCGACGCCGAGACCGCCAAGATCGCGGTCGAGGCCGCGCTCACCGGACACCTCGTGCTGACGACCCTCCATACGAATGACTCTGCCTCCAGCGTCAACCGCCTGGTCGACATGGGGGTAGAGCCCTATTTGGTCGCTTCCGCAATCGACTCCATTCTCGCCCAGCGCCTCGCCCGGCGACTGTGTGACCGGTGCAAGGTCACCAAGCCGGCAGGCCCGGAGCTGATCAAGCAGATGGGCCTCGACACCGAGGCGGGGCCGGTCACCATCTACGAGGCGGTCGGCTGCAAGGCCTGTTCGGACACCGGGTACCGCGGCCGGGTGGCCATCGTCGAAGTGCTCCTGATGTCCGAAGAGCTCCAGCGGATGGCCGTCGAGCGCCGCCCATCCGATGAGATCAAGTCCGTAGCCGTGGAGCAGGGGATGCTGACCCTCCGCCAGGACGGGATGGAGAAGGTCAAGCTCGGCATGACCACCCTCGAAGAGGTCCTGAGGGTGGTGGTCTGATGCCTCCCGACAAGATGTTGCTCTCTGTCGCCCAGCGGCTGGTGGACGAGCGCTTGCTCTCCGCCGATGACCTGGCCTCGGCGTCCCGTGCCGCCGAAGGCGACGGGTCCCAGGTGCTTCGCAGCGTCATCGAGGACGGCACGGTAAGGCGGGCTGACGCCCTTGCGGTCGTCGCCCGCCATATCGGGGTCGAGTTCGTCGACCCCACGTTCGGATTCGTTGCCGACCCGGAGGCCTCCGCCCTTCTGGAAGGGCGGGTGGCGGTGTCCGAGACCGCCCTGCCGATTCGGGTGCATGAGGGCCAGGTCGTGGTGGCAGTCCCTGATCCGCTCGACCAGGGAGTTCGCGATCGGGTACGGCGAGGGGCGACGGCTGACGTGGTGTTCGCCCTCGGCCCGCGCGATGCCCTCGACCAGGCCGTCAGGCGGCTGTACATGGCCGGCGGTCCCGGCATCGAGCCAGTGGCGATGCCGGGCAGTGGCCGGTTGCTGGCGGGCCTGGCGGAGCCGCAAGAGGTGCTTCAGTCCGAGACGACAGGTTTTCACATCAATGATCTACTGGAGGTTCTGATCGAGCACGGGGGTTCGGACCTCCACCTGGCCGCAGGCTCGCCCCCACAGATGCGGGTGAACGGCGAGCTGCATCAGATCGACGGATTCGGGGTCCTCAAGCCGGGTCCGTTGCGTACTCTCGTGTACGGAATCCTCACCGCTCGGCAGCGCGAAGAGCTAGAGAACAAACTCGAACTCGACGCTTCCCATCCGGTTCCCGGGCGGGGACGCTTCCGGGTGAGTGCCTTCTTCCAGCGGGGTTCGGTCGGGGCGGTAATGCGGGCAATCCCCAATGAGATCGTCTCCCTCGAGAAGCTGGGGATGCCGCCGGTCGTCAGTGAGTTCACCGACATTCCCCGTGGTCTGGTGTTGGTGACCGGAGCGACGGGGTCAGGAAAGTCCACAACCCTTGCCGCGCTCATCGACGACATCAACAGCCGCCGGGCGGTTCACGTCATGACGGTCGAGGACCCGATCGAATTCATGCATCGCCACAAGAAGGCAATCGTGAACCAGCGAGAGGTCGGCGGCGACACCCCGAGTTTTTCCTCGGCGCTCAAGCATGTACTCCGTCAGGACCCCGATGTCATCCTCGTCGGGGAGCTGCGCGACCTGGAGACGATGAGCACCGCGCTCACCGCTGCCGAGACGGGGCACCTCGTCTTTGCCACCCTGCACACCCAGGATGCGCCGGGATCGATCGACCGGGTGATCGACGTGTTTCCCCCGCATCAGCAGCAGCAGGTCCGGGTGCAGCTCGCCGAGTCGCTCGCCGGTGTGGTGACGCAACAGCTCCTCCCCACGGTCGATGGCAAGAGCCGGGTGGCCGCCGTCGAGGTCCTGGTGGCGATTCCGGCGATCCGCAACATGATCCGCGAGGGCAAGGTCCATCAGATTCGCAGCGCCATGCAGGCGGGAGGCAGGCATGGGATGCAGACGATGGACCGGGCGCTCGCCGCACTCGTCAAGACCGGCAAGGTCGACTTGAAAGTGGCTACGGAAAGAGCCCAGAACGTCGATGAGTTCATGAACCTGCTTGGAGGGAACCAGCGATGAGCACCCTGACGTTCGAATACCGCGCCCGTGACCGTTCGGGTGGGGTTCACGCCGGGATCATCGAAGGCTCGTCTTCGGCCGCGGTCGCCAGCGCGCTGCGCGAGAAGGGTTACGTGCCGCTCCGGATCGACGAGAAGCGATCGTCGGCTCTCGACAAGGAATTCTCGCTTCCCGGCTTCAAGAAGAAGGTGAAGCCGAAAGAGGTCGCCATCTTCAGCCGCCAGCTGGCGACGATGGTCAACTCCGGCCTCACCCTCACCCGATCGCTGGGCATTCTCGAGGAGCAAACGGACGGTGCGCTTCTCCGGGGGATGATCACCAATGTGCGCCAGCAGGTCGAGCAGGGGAGCAGCCTGTCGGCGGCCCTTGCCAATCACCCGCAAGCTTTCAACCATCTGTATGTGTCGATGATCCGAGCCGGTGAGGTGGGCGGTGCGCTCGACGAGACCCTGGTGCGGCTCGCCGACACCCTCGAGTCGACGGTGCGGCTCCGGTCGAAGGTGAAGTCGGCGATGGCCTATCCGGTGGTCGTCCTCACCCTCATCGTGCTGATCGTCGCCGGAATGCTGCTGTTCGTCGTACCGATCTTCAAGGGCATGTACGACGACCTCGGAGGAACGCTTCCCCTTCCCACCCTGATGCTCATCAACATCTCCGGCTTCATGACGAAGTTCTGGTGGCTGTTCATCGGATTGACCGTCGGGGGGGTAACCCTGTTTCGCCGCTGGAAGCGATCGGAGACGGGCCAGATCTCCTGGGATCGCCTGAAGCTGCGCGCTCCGGTGTTTGGCAAATTGGTCCAGAAGGTCGCCATCAGCCGGTTCGCTCGAACCTTCTCGGTGCTGAGCCGCACCGGTGTCCCGGTTTTGCAGGCTCTCGACATCGTGGCTGCCACCGCCGGCAATGCCCTCGTCGGCCAGGCGGTCAATGACGTCCAGGCATCGGTGAAGCGGGGCGAGTCTCTGGCAGGCCCGCTGAGCCGCCACGCGATCTTCCCGCCCATGGTCACCCACATGATCGCCGTCGGTGAGGAGACCGGGGCACTCGACACCATGTTGTCGAAGGTTGCCGACTTCTACGACAACGAGGTCGACGACACGGTGGGCGCCCTGACCTCCCTGATCGAACCGCTGCTCATCGTCGTCATGGGCCTGGCGGTCGGCGGGATCCTCATCGCCCTCTACCTGCCGATGTTCAACATCGCCAACCTGATTCAGAACTAGTCGGTCGCCAGTCTCCACTCTCCAGCGGGCTTCGGTCCGCTGGAGACTGGTTTTTGGTGGGGACAGTCGCTCGGCGAGGGGCCTTCCGGGTTTCGCCCTTCGCCCTTGCTTGCTCGTTCTCGCGAAAACCGATCAAGGACTGAGGCGGCGTAGGCCGATAACTCTCTTCAGGCCAGAGAGGCCTGAAGAGACCCGATATAGGAGGTTCTCGACAACATGATGAAGACCATCCGACGTGGCATGAACCGCGACGAGGGGTTCACGCTCATCGAGTTGATGGTTGTGGTGATGATCATTGCAGTCCTCATCGCCATTGCCATTCCCTCGTTCCTTGGATTCCGTAAGTCGGCGCAGGACCGCTCTGCCCAGAGCGAGATCCGCAACGTCCTCCTCTCGGAGAAGGCGTTCTGGCTGGACTCCGGTGACTACACCGAGACCGCCGCCGACATCACGGCATTTGAGCCGAATGCAAACCTGAACGCCGACCCCGCACTGGGTGTGGCGCTTCAGCTCAACGCTCTAAGTGCTGACACCGTCTGCGTCGTGAGGACTTCCGCGTCGGGGACGACCTTCTCCATCTGGGAGAGCTCCACGGCCGGGACGTTCTACGGAGCGACCGACCTCAGCGCTGCCTGCCCGGACGCGGCCCCCGCGGGCTATGTCCAGGACGGCTTCTAAACAACCCACGGTCGACGGCGACCAAGAGCGGGCCTCCGGGCACGCTCGGAGGAGGGGGCGGATTTCGATCCGCCCCCTCCTCTATGCCCTGAGGGGGCCAAGGATGCGATCCACAATCGATGCTGACCGCGGGTTCGTCCCGGACGACGGCCAACAGACCTGATGTACTCTCGAGCCGTGAGCGGAATGTGCTTCGGTGTACTCGTCGTCGGGGTCGGACCGGAGTCCGGGCGCCACGCCTGCAGCTCGATCCTCGAAGCCGAAATGACCGTCGATACCTGTACGGGCACCGACTGGTGATCATCGCTCTCGCCGGGCTCGCCGGCATGCTCGTCGGTAGCTTCCTCAACGTGATCGCCCATCGCGTGCCCGTTGGGGCTTCGGTGGTGAAACCGGCGTCGCGCTGCCCCCGGTGCGGGAGCGAGATCCGGGCAAGGGACAACATTCCGGTGTTGTCGTGGATCCTGTTGCGTGGCAGGTGCCGGGACTGCTCCGCCCCCATCTCGGTGAGGTACCCGGTGGTCGAGTTGGCGACCGCGGCGTTGCTCGCCGCCACCGCCGCCGTGATTGGCGAGTCGTGGGTGCTACTGGCATACCTGTGGTTCGCCGCGTTGACATTTGTCCTCTCGCTGGTGGACATCGATCACAAGCGACTGCCCAACCGAATCCTTTACCCTGGCACGGTCGTCGGCGCGGTACTGCTTGCCGCTGGAGCCACCGCAGATGGTGATTTGTCGTCACTGTGGCGTGGCCTCTCGGGAGGAGTCGCCTACTTCGCGGTGCTCCTGCTGGTGGCGCTGCTGGCTCGCGGTGGTTTCGGCATGGGCGACGTCAAGCTCGCTTTCGTCCTCGGGCTGTTCGCCGCATTCAGATCGTGGGAGACGCTCGCGGTGGCAGTATTCGGCGCGTTCGTCCTCGGGGGCCTTGCCTCGATCCTGCTTCTGACTCTGACCAAGGCGAGCAGGAAGGACGCCATTCCGTTCGGTCCCTGGCTCGTGCTCGGCTCGTGGCTGGCGATCGCGGTCGGTGACTCGGTCGCGGCGTGGTACCTCGGATAGAGGCCGGTCTCGGCCGCGCTGAGCGCGCGTCCCGCGCGCTGGCGGTGATCGGGTTGAATCCTTGGTCCCCGCGCGGCCCCTGAGTACGCTTTGCTGACACAGGCGTAACTACAGGTCTGTGACCAGGGTAAGGAGCCTTGCTATGGCGCCCATTGGTGGCTCGCGGAGAGACCCATGGCTGTCTCGATAGGTCTTGACATCGGATCGGAGGCGGTCCGGGCGGCCGTCGTCGACAGCGGCAAGGGAGCACCGGTTCTCCGGCGCTTCGTCGAGATGCCGTTGCCGCCTGGCGTGATCGAATCGGGCGACATCGTGGATGAGGGAGCGATCGCAGAGGTCGTGGCCGCGCTGTGGAAGCGCTACAGGTTGCCGCGCAAGCGGGTGGTGGTCGGAATCGCCAATCAGCGAGTGATCGTCCGCCAGGTGGACGTCCCCCATCTCGAGGAGGGGGAACTCGTCGACGCCCTCCCGTTCCAGGTCCAAGACGTCATCCCTATCCCGGTGGAAGAAGCCGTCCTCGACTTCGTCCCTCTCGAGGAGTTCACCACCCCCGAGGGTGACCTGATGCTGTCGATCCTGGTGGTGGCCGCTCAGCGCGATATGGTGGAGGGGCTCGTTCGCATCGCCAACAGCGCTGGTTTGAGCGTGTTGTCGATCGATCTACAGGCCTTCGGGCTCGTCCGGGCAGCCTTCGGGGCCGACCTGATGCTTGGCGGCGAGGGCCCCCAGGCGATGCTCGACATCGGCGGGTCGATCTCGCAGATCGCCATCGTACGCGGCGGCATCACCCGCTTCGTGCGGATTCTCCCCACCGGTGGTGAGCACTTCACCGAGACGCTGATGGCCGGAATGTCGATTTCGCGGGAGGACGCGGAGGCCCTTAAGCGGCGGGTCGGCGTCGCTCCGCATGGTTTCCCCGAGGGCGACGACGAAGAGATGATCGCCCGCCGCATCCTCACCCGAACGGCCGATGCCTTGATCGAGGAGATTCGCGGCTCGGTCAATTACTACTTGACCCAGGCAGCCGAGCACGGCCTCGATCGACTGGTCGTTGCCGGCAACGGGGCTCGCCTGCCCCACCTCGCCAACCGTGTCGGCCGCTCGCTCAACACGCGGGTCGAGCCCGTGCGAGTGCTGGACCACGTCAGCGTCGGCCGGGTGCAGATGACCGAGAGCGAGCTCCTCAACTTCCAACCCGTGCTTCCGGCCGCGGTCGGTCTCGCGCTCTGGGGGTCCTATGTGGTGCCTCCGACGAACAGGTTCGCGCATGTCGCTTGACAGCAGGCACCGATCGTGAGACCGATCAACCTCCTTCCGCCTGAGGTCGCCGAGGAGCGGAATCGACGCCGGCGCGTCGGTTTCCTGATCTTCGGTGTCGTCGCATACATCGCGCTCCTGGGGGTCGGTGTCCTCTACTGGGATTCCCGGGTGTCGGCGGCCCGCGACGACGTCGACGCCCAGTTGGAGATCAACCAGAGCCTCGAGCGCGAAGTGGTGGCGCTGAGTTCGGCCGGTGAACTGCAGACCGAGTACCAGGATCGCTCGGATCTGGTGCGCACCGCGCTCGCCACCGACATCGACTGGGGAATCCTCCTCAACGATCTGGCGCGTCTGCTCCCGCCGCGGGTGTGGGTCGAGACGTTCAGCGGCACGATCGTTGTGGAGACCACCCCTGGGGTGCTCGGGCAGGTGGCGTTCTCCGGGGTCGGGTTCGACTTCCCGGACGTGTCGGCATGGCTTCGTGCCCTCGACTCAGATCAGTTCAATGGCGTCACCGGCACCTGGGTCAGTACGATCGCCGAGGGGGTCATCGGGGATGTAGACGTGGTGACCTTTACCTCGACGGCCGTGCTGACCTCGGCCGCGGCCACGAACCGTGCCGAGACCTTGATCCCGGAGATTCCCTGATATGCGGCGCATTGGGCTTCTCCTCATTCTCGGAATGCTTTTCATCACAGCGGCGTGGTGGATGTTCCTCGTCAGCCCGCGTAACAGCCGCATCGCCGAACTGGGGGACGAGTTGGTGGTCGCCCAGGACACGGAACAACGCCTGCGGGTACAGGTCCGGCAGCTCGAGGAGATCAGGGACCGCGAGGTCGAGTATCTCGCTGCCCTCGGTCAGCTCGAATCACTCATCCCTGAGCGTCCGCTGCTCGACGAGTTCATCGAGGCGATCTTTGCCTTGACAAACGATACCGGGGTGGAGCTCCAGACTCTCTCCCCGTCGCTGCCGGCGGTCGCGGGCGACGACTCGGATTCGGATCTGCGTGAGATCGCCATTTCCGCCCAGATAGAGGGTGAGTTTTTCGAGATCCTGGGATTCCTGTTCGGGTTGAACGAGATGGATCGGCTGGTGCGAGTCGATGGAATATCGGCATCGTCATCGGTCAATGAGTCCGGGGTCACCGTGTTGGCGGTGGGCGTCCAGATGAGACTCTTCACCCTTGCCGATCTGCTGCCACCTCTCGAGGACATCGTGATTCCCGGCGATGGCGGTGCGAGCACCACCACGACCACCCTGGCGGGCGATGCCGAGGCCGGCGGGGAGGTGGACCCGTGATCGGCGTCAAGCGGACCCTGGTGTCGGTGCTGGTCTCGCTCCTCCTGGTGGGAACGGCTGCTGCTTCGGTCTGGCTGCTGGCTTCAGCCGGGGTGTTCACGGGAGGTGAGCCAGCCCTGCCGAGTGCATCGGTCAATCCGGGCACCGTTGCCGCCGCCCCGGGAGGAGCGCTCGATCCGTCGACGGATTATCAGGTCGCGCAGCCGCGTGACCCATTCGAGCCCCTCATCGTGCCGGACTCGACCACGACCGTTCCCGGTGGCGACACCACCACATCTACCAGCGGGGGTGCGACCACGACCACGACCCCGGGTGCGACGACCTCTTCGTCGACCGGCGGTACCACCACCAGCACCACTACGGGCGATCAACCCCAGGGGAAGCGGGTGACATTGCTGGAGGTGAGGCAGGAGGCCGGGGGTCGGGTCGCCGTCGTGGAGGTCGACGGTCAGACTTACACGGTTGGGGTCGGCGACACCTTTGCCGGCGACTTCAAGGTGGTGAGCCTCAGTGACAACGGCGGGGTCTTCACCTACGGCGACAGTGCGTTCACCCTCGCGGTAGGCCAATCGATAGTGAAGTAGGGCCGCCCGCCGGGTCAGCTCCCCCCTCCGCCCCCGCCCCCGGCGGCCGAAGGCCGCCCGATGGCGGCGCCACCTCCCCCGTCGAAGACGACGGAGGAGGACGCTCTTGCGGAAGGCGGAAGGCGGAAGGCAGTAGACGGAAGGCCTAGCCTCATCTCATGCTCCGCTTTCTTACTGCTGGTGAGTCACATGGCCCCGGCCTGGTGGCCATCGTCGAAGGGCTGCCTGCCGGCCTCGAGGTGTCGGCTGAGGGCATAGCCGCGGAGCTGGCGAGACGCCGGATGGGCCACGGACGGGGTCCGCGGATGCGGATCGAGCAGGACGAGATCGAGGTTCTCGGCGGAATCCGGTTCGGCAAGACCCTGGGGAGCCCGGTGGCCGTGCTCGTCCGCAATACCGAATGGCCGCGTTGGGCCGCAGAGATGTCCCCCACGCCGGGTGCCGCCACCCGGCCACTGACCACCCCTCGGCCGGGGCACGCCGACCTCGCGGGGATGCTCAAGTACGACACCCACGACGCCCGCGACATCCTCGAGCGATCTTCTGCGCGGGAGACCGCCGCCCGCACGGTCGCCGGTCATCTGGCCAAACGGCTCCTCGCCGAAGCGGGGGCGGAAATCGTCAGCCATGTGATCGCCATCGGACAGGTCGAAACAAGCGGAGACACCCGGCCCGGCCCGGGCGAGCTCGACCTCGTCGATCGCTCGCCGGTGCGGACGCTCGATCCGGTCGCTGAAGAGCGGATGGTTGCCGCCATCGACCTGGCACGCGACCAACGCGACACGCTCGGGGGCGTCGCCGAGGTGATCGCCTATGGAGTGCCGGCGGGCGTGGGCAGCCATGTCCATTGGGATCGCCGCCTCGACGGTCTTCTTGCCGGGGCGCTGATGTCGATTCCAGGGATCAAGGCCGTCGGCGTCGGGGACGGACTGATTTCGGCAGCCCGTCCCGGCTCGGCGGCTCACGACGAGATCGGCTTCGAGGATGGTGTCTTCAAGCGCCCGACCGAGCGGGCGGGTGGGATCGAAGGTGGGATGTCGACCGGCCAGCCGATTACGGCGCGGATTGCCATGAAACCGCTGTCGACGCTGATGCGGCCTCTGCCGACCGTCGACGTCACCACCAAGGAGCCGGGTGAGGCGTTTCGGGAACGCTCGGACGTGTGCGCGGTGCCGGCCGCGGCGGTGGTGGGCGAGCAGATGGTGGCGCTGGTGCTCGCCGCTGAGATGTCCCGGATGTTCGGCGGCGACACAATCGCTGACTTCCGCCGGTCGGTGGACTCGTACAGAAGCCGCCAAGCCGCCTTCTGATGGCGACCATCTGGCTCATCGGCATGATGGGTGCGGGAAAGACGACCGTTGCGCCACTGGTGGCGGCGCGGCTCGGGCGCGACTGGGTGGACACCGATCGCCTGGTGGAATCCCGGTCGGGTCGGAGCGTCGTCGAGCTGTTCGCAGAGGGAGAGGGAGTCTTCCGCCGGGCGGAAGCCGAGGTGGTGCGTTCGCTGCTCGGCGAGCCGATCGTGGTCGCCTGTGGCGGGGGAGTGGTGCTGGACGAGGAGCTGACCGCGTCGATGCGCTCTGGCGGGTTTCTCGTTTGGCTCGACGCACCACCCGAGGTGCTGCGCTTGCGGACCGGCCCCGCAGCGGAGCGGCCGCTGCTGAGTGCCGGCCCCGCGGGGACTCTCCTCCGGATTCTCGAAGAGCGGCTTGGGAGGTATGAGGCCGCGGCGCATGCGGTGGTCGTGGCCACGGTGCCACCGCAGGAAGTGGCGGAGAGGGTGATCGAGGCATGGGCGAAGTCGTCGTAGGCGGAGTCACCCGGGTGGTGATCGGGCGCGATCTCCTCGGGCCTGATGCCGTCTTAGGGGACGCCACTCCGGCGTTCTGTGGCCTCGTGACTCAGCCAGGAGCCGCGCCCGTGGCCGAGCGCGTTGCCGCCGGACTGGCCGCAGCCGGTATCCGTACCGAGGTGTATCCGGTCGCGGACCGGGATGTCGCCAAGTCGCTTGCGACCGTCGAGGCGGTCTGTCGCGGCCTTGCCGAGGCGGGGGCGACACGAGACGACATGGTGGTCGGGGTGGGCGGGGGAGCGGTCACCGATCTCGCCGGGTTCGTCGGGGCGGTTTTCTTGCGGGGGGTGAGGGTGCACTTCGTGCCGACCACTCTGCTGGCGGCGATCGACGCCTCGATCGGAGGAAAATCGGGGGTGAATGTCGGGGGCAAGAACCTGATCGGGGCGTTTCGCCACCCGGCGAGGGTGGTGATCGACCTTTCGGTGCTGGACGCCCTGCCGGGGGAGCTGATCAGGGAGGGCATGGCCGAGGCACTCAAGGCAGGGCTCGTGGGCGATCCCGGGCTGTTCGAACTCATCGAGCGCGACGGCCAGGGGGCCGACCTGGCGGAGGTCGTCACCCGGGCGGTGGCGGTAAAGGCCCGCATCGTCGGCGAGGACTTCGAGGAGCGGGGCGCGCGAGCCCATTTGAACTACGGGCACACGGTGGGACACGCTCTCGAAGCAATCACCGGCATGCCGCACGGGGAAGCAGTCGCCGTCGGGATGGTGGCCGCGGGGCGGGCGTCGGTCATCGAGGCCGGCTTCGACGGAGAGGAGCGGCAGCGTGCCGCCATCGCCGGGTTGGGCCTGCCCACCGAGGCGCCCATCGTGGACCGGGTCGAGTTGTTGAGCCGTCTGCGGCTCGACAAGAAGCACGACTCCCGAGGTCTCCGGATGGTGGTCCTCGAGGCAGTCGGTCGCCCGCTGGTGCGGCCGGTCGGCTCCGCTACCGTTGACGCCGCCCTCGCAGCCGTTGGCATTTCGGGAGGAGAGTCATGAAGCACGGCGAACGTCTGAACGCGCTCCGGGCAAGCATCACTGCGCCGATCCTGGTGTCGCGGGCTCCCAACCTCCAATACCTGACAGGCTTCACCGGCTCGAACGGCTTTCTCCTGGTGAGACCCTCCGGCGCCGCCGTGTTCATCACCGATGGCAGGTATGGAGAGCTGGCCAAGGCACTCGTTGCCGATCTGTCCGACACCGAGTTGATCGTGTACACCTCGGGCATGTGGGATGTGTTCCGCAAGGTCGTCGGTGGCCTCGACTCGGTGGCGCTCGAGGCCGACGGGGTCACCTGGGCATTCTCCAGCGACTTCGCCCGGGAGACCGCAGTCGACACCGTCGCCGGCGGAGGCTCGGTCGAGGCCCTTCGGCGCACCAAGGATTCCGTCGAGATCGCCGCCCTGGGTGCGGCCGCCGCGGCGGGTGACGCCGCGTTCACCGCGCTTCGGACCATCGCTGGAGGCGCGGTGAGCGAGAAGCAGTTGGGCTGGCGGCTCATCGACGTCATGCGCGAGCACGGTGGTGATGCCGCCGAGTGGGAGCCCATCGTCGCAGCAGGCGCAGGAGCGTCCATTCCTCACTACCGGGCAGGGGAGAAGCGAGTCGGGTCGGGGCTGCTCCTTCTCGACTACGGGTGCGTCGTGGACGGCTACCACTCCGACATGAGCCGGACGGTGTGGCTCGAGGGGGAGGCGGACGAGGAGATGACGCGGGTGTACCGGGCGGTGCTGGAGTCGCAGGAGGCGGGACTGGCCAGGGTGGCGCCCGGCGTTGCCTGCGGGGCCGTCGACGAAGCAGCGCGAGAGGTACTCCGAGGCTACGGCTACGAGGAGCAATTCCTCCATAGCACCGGTCACGGCGTCGGTCTCGAGATCCACGAACCGCCCTGGGTTCGCCGGGGAAACGACGACCTGCTCGAGGTCGGCGATGTGATCACCGTCGAGCCAGGCGTATACATTCCGGGTGCAGGTGGGGTGCGCATCGAGGACATGATCGTGGTGACCGAGTCGGGCGGCTCGGTCCTCACCGGATCACACAAAGAGTTCACGCTGGGCGCTTGACGCCGGCTGACTGGAGGCGGCGATGGTCTCGACGAACGACGTACGGCCCGGCATGACGCTGGACCTGGATGACGGCATCTTCCAGATCGTCGACTACCAGCACGTCAAGCCCGGGAAGGGCAAGGCTTTCGTACGCATGAAGTTGAAGAACATAGACTCCGGCGCCGTAGTCGACCGGACCTTTCGCGCCGACGAGCCGGTCCAGCAAGCGATCATCACCCGGCGTCCCCACCAGTTCCTGTATCGCGACGACTTCGGGTTTCACTTCATGGACGGCGAGACCTTCTCCCAGCTCGCCCTGAAGGGCGATGAGGTCGGCTCGGCGGAGGCGTATCTCAGGGAGGGGGACAACGTCAGCCTCTCGATGTACGAGGGCAAGGCGATCGGGATCGACCTGCCGGCGTCGGTCGAGATGGAAGTGGCCTACACGGAACCAGGGGTGAAGGGCGATCGGTCGTCGGCGGGCACCAAGCCGGCGACGACGGACACCGGGCTGGTGGTCCAGGTTCCGCTGTTCGTGGAGACCGGCGACCGGATCAAAGTCGACACCCGCTCTGGCTCGTACATGACCCGGGTCACATGAAGCCCGCGGAGGCCCGCGAGGCGGCGCTCCGCACGCTCTACCAGGCAGACCAGCGACGCGAGTCTCCCGACACCGAGGAATTGAGCGGACGGGCTGGTGGGCTCGTGACCGGTGTGTGGGCCGACCGTGCTGCCCTCGACGGGGCGATCGGCGCGGTCTCGTCCGGGTGGCGGGTCGAGAGGATGCCGGTGATCGACCGCAACATCCTGCGGATCGCCCTATGGGAACTGCTCAACCGTCCCGACATCCCGGTGGCTGTCGTCATCTCGGAGGCAGTGCGGCTCGCGAAGCTGTATTCCACCGAGCGCAGTGGGGGATTCGTCAACGGCGTGCTCTCCCGCCTCGCGACTGAGCGGGTCGACGGATGACCGGGCTGCTGGCGGTCGTTTCAGGGCGAAGCGCCGAAGATGCGGTCCGCTCCGCGGCGGCACTCGGCGAGGTCGACGGGTTCGTGGTCGGCGCCGAACTGATCTTGGGCCCGGGGCCGGCGATCGTATCGGCGTTGGCCGGGCTGGGGCCGGTGATGGTTCTCGCCGGCCTTCACGGTGACACCGCTTCCGCCGTAGCGGCAGCAACTCGCCTGGCCGACTACGGCGCCACGTGGGTGACGGTTCAAGCCAAGGATGGCCCCGATCTGGTGGCCGCAGTAGCCGCGGCAGGCGTGCGAGTGGTGGCGGTGACCCTACGCCCCGGGCAAGGAGACGCGGAAGTGGCGGCGCTGCGGCTCGGTCAGTCGCGCGGCCGGACGGTATCTCGCCTCGCGGAGCTCGCCGTCGGGGCAGGTGCGGTCGGAGTCTTGTGTGACTCGCCCGACCTCGGCGTCGTCGCCCAGGTGGCGCCCGCGGCAGATAGGTTGGTACGTGTTGCCACCGCCGAGGAAGCCACCCGCGCCGTCGATCGCGGCGCCACCCACCTGATCGCCGGGTCCGATCTGCTTCCAACCATTCGGGACGGGTTGGCGGCTCGTTGACCAGCGGGTGCTGCGCTTCTTATGCTCGACATGTGTCGACCCCTCCATACCTCTCTCCCGAGCAGCGGGCGGCCGCGCTTGCCAAGGCGGCGGAAGCACGGCGGGTGCGGGCTGCAGTACGCGAGGAGCTGCGGACGGGCGAGGCCACCCTCGCGGATGTGCTGGGTCGGACCGACGACGAGATGATCGCCGGCATGAAGGTGAAGGCGATTCTGACCGCGCTCCCCGGCCTGGGGAAGGTCAAGTCGTTTCGGCTGATGGATCGGTTGGGGATAGCCGACAACCGTCGGGTACGAGGTCTGGGGACTCAGCAGCGGAAAGCGTTGCTGGAGGAACTGGGGCCCTGAGGGCTCACTGTTCATCCATGTCTCGCCCCGCGGTGATCGCCGAGACGAACTGGATGGCCGATACCCCGGGATCGACCTCCTCGTCTTCGAAGGCAATCAGCTCGCAACGGATCAGTCGATCATCTCGGTCCAGCGCTGTCGCCACCAACTCGTGTCCGCTGACGACGGCTATCTGATCGTCGTGTACTGCCACCCGGACGATCGGGTCGATGGTCGGGGCGCCGACCGTGTCGGGTGACGCCATGAGGCGTGCCGGGTCGAAATGGCAGGTTGGTTTCGGAGATTCTGCGGGCGGGTGCTCATCGAGATGTGCGATGACCACCTCGGCCACCGTATCGACGCCAACCCGACTCGTATCGACGATGAGGTCGTAGTTGCGCCAGTCGTCGACTGTGACGCCGTAGGTGTCGTGATACCGCTCGGCTTCGACCGCTTGACGGGCGAGCACCTCGGCGGTGGCCTCTTCTACCGATGAATATCGCTCATCGGCGCGGCCCGCTCCGTAGACCCGGCCTACGGCAGCCTTCGGGTCGACGACGAGGTAGACCTTGAACGACTGGGGTACGAAGTGCCATGCCAGGCGGGAGTCGATCACGGCCGCCTGGTCGGTCGCGGCGAGGCGGATGAGGTTCCCGTCCACCTCGGCGTCGATCGTGGGATCAGATTCGGCGAGTTGGTTCAACTCGAGCACCGTCAGCCCCCGCCGGGCAGCCAGTTCCCGGAACAGCGATCCGGTCGACACCAGCGGCCACCCGGTGATCTCCACTACCCGCCTCGCCACTGACGACTTTCCGCTGCCGATGTTGCCGGCAATGGCGATCTTTCCCGGTGTCCGGGGCGGTGCGTGGTTCATCGCGGTGGAGCGTAGAAGCCTCGCTGTTCGTTTCCCGCCGGAGGTACGCAACCGACGCCGCCGCGAAGGCATTGATCGTACGACGGGAACGATGCCCCTCGCCCCTATAATGGATTCCCTGATGATGGTCGACCCGCCGATCGAAGCCGTGCTCGAGAGTACCAAGGAGCGCTTTACCCTCGTGGTGCTTGCCGCTCGCCGCGCCCGGCAGATCAACGCCTATTTCAATCAGCTCGGCGACGGCATCGGAGGGTATGTTCCTCCCCAGGTCCACTCCCTGTCACGGAAGCCCCTCTCGATCGCATTCGAGGAGATCGCCGCCGGCAAGGTCGTCGTCGACTCCGGCGAGTAGGTAAGCCATGCTGGCTGGGCGCCGCATCGTCCTGGCCGTATCTGGGGGAGTCGCCGCCTTCAAGGCTGCCTATCTGGCCCGGCGCCTGGTCGAGAATGGCGCTCACGTCGAGACGATCATGACACGGTCGGCGCTCGAGTTCCTCGGCCCGCAGACCCTGGCAGCGATCACCGGGTCGCACCCCCATCTCGACTTCTTCGGCGACGACGACGTCAGCCCCCACACCATCCTCGCTCGGTGGGCCGACGCCATCGTCGTGGCGCCTGCCACGGCCGCCACCATCGCCCGGATCGCCAACGGTCTGAGCGACGACCTGCTCTCCGGCACCGTGCTCGCCTTTGCCGGCCCTGTAATCGTCGCACCGGCCATGCACACCGAGATGTGGGAGCAGCAAGCGACGCAGCGCAATATCACCACTCTCGCCGCCGATGGCGTGGTCGTGGTGGGCCCTATCACGGGGGCACTGGCGGGCGGCGATGAGGGCCCCGGCCGCATGGTGGAGCCTGAGCAGATCATCGAGGCACTCCAGGCTGCACTCGGACACGGTTCACTCACTGGGTGGAAGGTGCTGGTGAGCGCCGGCGGAACCCGAGAGCCGATCGACCAGGTTCGTTTCATCGGCAATCGGTCATCGGGGAAGATGGGTCACGCAGTCGCGGTCGAGGCCGCCGAACGCGGAGCAGAGGTGACGCTCGTCACCTCTGCCGAGGGTCCGCAGCACCCGCGCATCGTCGTCGTGAACGCCGCGACCGCGGCGGACATGGCGGAAGCGGTGTGGAAGCACGCTCCCGCCGTGGACGTGGCGGTGCTGTCGGCGGCGGTTGCCGACTTTCGGCCCGCGCAGGCGTCGTCGGGCAAACTACGCCGTGCCGATGGCCTGCCTCGACTCGACCTCGAGCCCACACCCGACATACTCGCCGGCGTGGCTGCGCTCGAGCGCCGGCCGTTCCTGGTCGGCTTCGCCGCCGAGGTCGGCCCGGCGGCCGACGCCGCGGGAAAGGCCAAATCGAAGGGCGTCGACCTCCTCGTGGCCAATGACGTCACTGCCCCCGATGCCGGGTTCGAAGTGGACACGAATGCCGTCACTGTTTTCACCTCCGATGGGTCGGCAGAGGAGTGGCCGACGATGCCGAAGCAGGCCGTGGCCGCCCGGCTGTGGGACCGGATCATCGAGATGCGAAGCGGTGAGGAATCCTCCGCGCGATCTTCGTGATCGGCAGGCCGACGGATACGTCCGAATGAACTTCGCCTGATGAAGGTCGTGCGCGTGGTGCCCGACGTCCCGTCGTTCTCTGTGGACGACGGGTTCGCCTATCGGGCGCAAGACGGTGTCACCGTCGGCTCGATCGTCCGGGTGCCCCTCGGTGGGCGCCGGGTGCGCGGTTGGGTCGTATCGACCGGGGAACCCGATCGTCCCCGGCTGAGAGAGGTCCTCGGTGTATCGGGGGACCTACCGGTATTCGACCGGCGTCTACTCGATGTTCTTCGCTGGGCTGCCTCGCGCTATGTGGCGCCACTCGCCGCGGTGCTTGCCAAGGCCACCCCACCCAACCTTCCGCGGCTCCGCGAACGACCCGATCTTCCGCCGGTGGCGCCGCGGCCCGTAGCCCCCTTCTTGGCGGTCCTGGCCGACCGCATCGTCCACGGCGGGCGCTCCGGTCCCACCACCCTGGTCGGCCCGGGTCCGTGGGGCGAGGCGATCGAAGGGATCGTGGCGTCGGCGGCCGGTGCAGGGCGAACCGTCGTGGTGATCGCGGCGACCTTCGACGAGGCATCGGTGATGGCCGAGAGGTTGGGGAGTTCGATGGGAGACCGGGTGCTACTGGCATCCTCTCGCGTTCCGGCCGCTCAGACCACCGCAGCCTGGGAGAGCGCCGCGTCGCGACCAGGCACGGTGTTGGTAGGAACGCGCGAAGTGGCGTTGTGGCCATGGGCGTCGCCGGGGCTGGTGGTGCTCGCTGGTGAGGGCAGGCGGGGAATGAAGGACAAGGCGACCCCCACGGTGCACGCGCGCGATGCCGTGATGCGCCGGAGCACGGTGGAACGGTTTTCGGTGCTGTTGTGCGATCTGGTGCCGTCGGCGGAGGCGGTCAGTCGTTCGGCCTCGGTGATCTCCACGGGACGGCGCTCGTGGGGCCACGTAGAGGTCGTCGACCGGCGGGACGATCCGGTCGGCACCGGTCTGCTTTCACCGGCCACCGTGGCGGCTCTTCGGGCAGCGGTGGCGGACAGCCGCAGGGTCCTGCTGTTCACCGACCGCCGGGTGGCGGCGCAGCGGTGCGTGCGCTGTCGGGCCCTACGCCAGTGTGGGCGGTGTGGCGCCGGCCCTGGCGCCGGTGAAGCGTGCTCGCGTTGTGGGGCCCCAGTAGGCGCCTGCGAGGCGTGCGGCGGCCGCCGGTTCGAGGCCCTCGGCTCGGGGGCACCCCGGGTGCTCGCCGACGCCGGGAGGTTGGTCGGCCGGGAACAGGTGGGTGAGGTGGGCTCGGGGCGGCCGGTCGTGGTGGGCACCGAGCGCGACTTGCCCGGACTGGCTGTCGAACTGACGATCGTGATCGACGCCGACGGACCGATCCTCGCCCCGCACTATCGGGCGTCCGAGGATGCGCTGCGCCTGCTCGCTCGGGCCGTGGCGGCGGCCGGATCTGGCCGAGGGCGTCGGGCCATCGTGCAGACCGTTGATCCCGACCATCCCGTCGTCGAGACGTTGCGCCGGGGGAATCCGATTGAGTTCGTCAGGGCGGACGCCGCCCGCAGATCCTCGATGGGATTTCCGCCGGGAGGCGAGATCGTGGCACTCGAGGCGTCGGGGCTCCCGATCGGCGCCGCGGCCGATCTCGTCGACGAGATCGGGGGGCGCGCCGAGGTCCTCGGTCCGGCGGCGTCGGGTGACGGGCTGAGGTGGCTTCTCCAGGGGCGCGACCTCACGGCTGCCCGGACCGTCCTCCGCGGGGTGGTGGGGAGGTGGCGGGAGGGTGGCGCCCGGGTCAGGATCGACTCGGACCCGATCGAACTCTGAGTAGCGGAGCAACTAATCTCCCTCGCCGATGGCGATCTTCCCAATCCGGACATTCCCTGATCCCGTGCTGAGGATGAAGGCGACCCCGGTGGTCGACTTCGATGGGTCCTTGGAGCGGATCGTCGACGACATGCTGGAGACCATGTACGCCGCCCCCGGGGTGGGCCTCGCCGCCAACCAGATCGGGGTCTCGGTTTCGGTGTTCGTGTTCGACATCGGAGACGGCCCCCACCATGTGGTCAACCCCGTGCTTGAGGATGCGTCGGGGTCGTGGACCTATGAGGAGGGCTGCCTCTCGGTACCGAACAAGTATTGGCCGATCGCCCGGCCGTCTTTGGCGGCGGTGTCGGGGGTTGACGTACGCGGGGAACCGGTGCGCTATTCGGGCGACGAGCTCGTCGGTAGGGTCCTCCAGCACGAATTCGACCACCTGCAGGGGCTGCTCCTCCTGTCGCGGCTGGGACGACGGACGAGAAAAGCGGCCTTAAGAGAATTGCGCGAAGAGTCGATGGGATCGGTGTGACCGCGCTTCGGGCCGCCTTTTTCGGCACCCCCTTGGAGTCGATCCCGGTGCTCGCGGGCCTCCTCGAGGTGGCGGAGGTGGCCTTCGTCGTCACCCGGCCGGATGCCCCCCAGGGGCGATCCGACGGTCGGGTCGCTCCCCCGGTCAAGTTGGCGGCGGAGGGCCTCGGTCTGCGGGTACTGCAGCCGGAGCGCCCGGTGGAGGTGCTGGAGGAGACGGGCTCGGTAGATGTGGCGTTGGTGGCTGCGTACGGGCTCCTGGTGCCGCCCTCCCTTCTCCTCGCCCCGGCGCACGGGTTCGTCAACCTTCACTACTCGCTGTTGCCACGGTGGAGGGGAGCGAGCCCGGTGGTGCGCACGATCCTCGCCGGCGACAAGAAGGCAGGCGTGACGCTGATCCAGATGGATGAAGGCCTCGACACCGGACCGATCTTTGCCTGCGTGGAGACTCCGCTCGGCACCGAGGAGACCGCCGGTCATTTGACCGCACGGCTGGCCGTTCTCGGGGGGGTGCTGGTGGCCGAGTTGCTCCCCGAGATCGCCGCGGGAAGGTCGGTCGCCAGTCCCCAGAACGAGTCTCAAGCGACCGCGGCCGGGAAGGTGACCGTCGAGGAAGCGTTCCTCGACCCCGCCCGCCACACCGCGGCGGCGGTGCATCGCGCAGTACGGGCCTTCGATCCCAAGCCGGGGGCGTGGGGGATGGTGGACGGCGAGCGCGTCAAGGTGTGGGCGGTGCGGGCAAGAGAGGCCGATGCCGAACCGGGCGTCGCCAGCGAGGTCGACGGAGCTGTGATCCTGGGCTGCTCCGATGGAGCCGTCGAGCTGGTCAGGGTGCAACCCGCGGGCAGGGCGCGCATGGCCGCCACCGCCTGGATGAACGGCCGCCGCGGCGAGCCCGCCCGGTTCGGCTATTGACGATTGTTAAGCCCAGCCCCGGCCCCGGCTACGGCCCCAGCCAGACCCGGACAGGCACTTCCGGGCCGTGTGCCGCGTTCTGGCCGGAGCAGTGGCCGGAGCCGGGGCTCCTTCTGACTGGAGACTGGGGACTGGAGACTTGGGTGCCTCGCCCTCACTCGATCACGATCTGGTCGAGCCCCTGTTCAGGCGCCGGGTACTCCATCTTCAGGCTCTCCAGCGTCTCGACGAGGACGGTCCCGATGACCACGTTGCGGTACCACTTGTGGTTGGAGGGAACCACGTACCAGGGTGCCCATGGGGTGCTGGTGCGGGCGATCGCTTCCTGGAACGCTGCCTGGTAGTCGTCCCAGCGGGCTCGCTCGGCGAGGTCCCCCTGCTCGAACTTCCAATGCTTTTCGGGCTCGTCGAGGCGACTGCGGAGGCGAGCCGCCTGCTCTTCCTTGGAGATGTGGAGGAAGAACTTGAGGATGGTCGTTCCCTCGTCGGTGAGCATTCTCTCGAAGTCGTTGATGTGGTCGTAACGCCGTTGCCAACGGCTTTCGGGGACGACCGAGTGAACCCGGACGACGAGCACGTCCTCATAGTGACTTCGGTTGAAGATGACGATCTCGCCGTTGGCGGGGACCTCCTGGTGAACCCGCCACAGATAGTCGCGGGCCAGCTCCTGCTCGGTGGGTCGCTTGAAGGAGGCCACCTTGACGCCCTGGGGGTTGACCCCCTCGAAGACATGGCGGATGGTGCCGTCCTTGCCCCCGGTGTCAGTCGCCTGGAGTACGACCAGCAACCGATGCTTGCTGCTGGCGTAGAGCAGCTCCTGGAGCTCCTCGAGGCGCTTGATGACCTTCTTGAGCGCGTCCTTCCCTTCGCTCTTGTCGCCGGCGAACCCGCCCAGGTCCCTTGGGTCGTGGTCGGAAAGCCTGAAATCGGTTGCGGACTCGATGCGGTGTCGCTGCATGGGGCCACAACCTATACATTCCTACGGGTGCCCGCGGGAGTTGGGGACGGACGGCTGGTGTGGGGGTGGATGCGCGCCGGGGTAACCTCCGACAATGCCTGCTCGCATCGCCCCGTCGCTTCTGGCGGCAGACTTTGCCCGTCTTGGCGAAGAAGTCGCCCGGGTCGAAGCCCACATCGACCTGTTGCACCTCGACGTGATGGATGGGCACTTCGTCCCCAACTTGACCTTCGGCATGCCCGTCATCGCAGCGTTGCGGGCCGTCACCGCTCTCTACTTCGACTGCCACCTGATGGTCACCAATCCGATTGCACTGTTCGAGCCGCTGGCGGCCGCGGGCGCAAGTCTGGTGACGATTCACATCGAGGTGCATCCGGATCCCACCCGAGCCGCCGAGGAGGCCCGCCGGAACGGGCTGGGTTTCGGGCTCGTTCTCGACCCGGGGACACCGTTCGAAGCCGTCGCCCCGTTCGCCGAGTTGTGCGACCTCCTCCTGGTGATGTCGGTTCATCCGGGATTCGGCGGCCAGGCATTCATTCCGGAGGTTCTTCCCAAGCTGGAGGCGGCCAGGAAGTTCATTGACTCCGCGGGACTCCCTACCGATATCGAAGTAGACGGGGGCATAACGACGAGCACAGCTCGATTGGCCCGGGATGCCGGTGCTGACGTGTTCGTGGCCGGAACGTCGATTTTCCGGGCGCCTGACCCCGTCGCGGCGATCAAGAGCCTTCGGGCGGCGGCAGACGGGATGGAATGAGCGGACAGATCCTCATCATCGACGACGATCCAGATATCGTCAGGTTCGTCGAGACGAGCCTCACCATGGATGGCTATGTCGTCCGTAGCGCTTTTGACGCGCTTGCCGGGATCGAGTCCGCCCTCTCCGACCCGCCGGAACTGGTTCTTCTCGACCTGATGATGCCGGGGACGGACGGATTCGAAGTGTTGCGTCGCCTCAAGACCAGCCCCGCGTCGGCCAACGTCGCCGTAGTGCTGCTGACCGGCAAGGCAAACGTGCGCGACCTGGTTCGGGGCCTGGACGGGGGGGCGGACGACTACATCACCAAGCCATTCGACATCGAGGAGCTTCGGGCGCGGGTGGGCTCGGTCCTGAGGCGATCGAAGGCGATGCGAGATCTTTCACCTCTCACCGGCCTCCCCGGAAACTTCCGTATCTCTGAGGAGTTGGAACGCATGGTCGCGGGGGGAGGACCGGCTGCAGTGGTGCACGCCGACCTCGACAACTTCAAGGCATTCAACGACCACTACGGGTTCATGCGGGGGGACAACGTGATCAAGTTCACAGCCAACACCCTGGTCGAGGCAGCGGTCGAAGTCGGCGATCCTTCGTGCTTCATCGGCCATGTGGGTGGCGACGACTTCATCATGGTGATGGACCCGGCGTCGTCGGAGCAGTTCTGCAAGGCGGTGGCGGAGCGGTTCGACGATGGAATCCTCGACTTCTACGACACCCATGACGCGATGCGCGGCTACGTCGAGGTGATCGACCGGCGAGGGGAGCGACATGCCTTCCCGATCGTGTCGATCTCGCTCGGCGTCGCCACCAACAGTCGCCGTACTTTCACCAGTGAGTGGGAGGCCTCGGCCATCGCCGCCGAGATGAAGGAGCACGCCAAGAGCGAGGCCGGTTCGTCGTTCAGGATCGATCGAAGGACGAAGTAGGGCGCAGGTAGCAGGTCAGGCGTCAGATCGTCTTGCGATTGGCGATTGGCGAGAGGCGTCGTGGGGCTCGACCGACACTCGGTCGTATCGCGTATCGCGTATCGCGAATTGCGAACCCGGCGAAGCCGGGTTCATCGACCATTACACTTCTGTCGCGCCCCCTCTTCGGGGCAGGGTGAAAGTCCCTACCGGCGGTGAAAGCCCGCGAACCCTTGCCAACCGCGAGGGCCGAGCCGATGGAATACCGGCGCCGACGGTGACAGTCCGGATGAGAGAAGAGGGGTACGTGTCGCGCGCTCGCGCCCGCGTGCCCCGGACGGGAGACGAGCGTTGCGCGAACACATGCTCGAGGCGATCCGGCTGGCAGCCGCTGAGCACCCCCACCCCAACCCGCGGGTGGGGGCCCTGGTGCTGGACGCGGCCGGACGGGTCGTCGGCCGGGGGGCGCACGCCGGGCCCGGTACACCTCACGCCGAGCGGCTCGCTCTGGCCGAAGCCGGTGATCGTGCTCGTGGCGGGACGGTGGTGGTAACTCTCGAGCCGTGTGCCCATTCGGGCCGCACCCCACCCTGTACCGACGCCGTCATCGCGTCGGGAGTCGCCCGCGTGGTGGCCGCAGTGGGTGACCCCGATCAGCGGGTCGCCGGCCGGGGATTCGAACTGCTGCGCGACCGGGGCATCGAGATCGTCGCGGGTGTGGCGGCGGAGGAGGTATACGCCCTCGATCCCGGCTACTTCCATCATCGAGCCACGGGACTGCCGTTGATCACCGTGAAGATGGCGGCAACGCTCGACGGCCAGTCGGCCGCTTCGGACGGCAGATCGAAGTGGGTGACCGGTACCGCCGCACGCGAGGATGCACATCGGCTACGAGCGGGCTCCGATGCGGTCCTGGTCGGTTCCGGCACCGTGATCGCCGACGACCCCCGCCTCACCGTTCGACTGCCCGGTTACGAGGGCCCCCAGCCGCGTCCGGTGGTGGTCGCCGGCCGCAGCCTGATTCCGCCCGTAGCAGCCGTGTTCGGGCGCGATGCGATCGTGTACTCGGCCCTTCCGGTCGATCTCCCTGCCGAGGTCGTGGTGATGCCCGGGGTCCACGGCGTAGACCTGGAGTCGATGGTGGCCGACATGGGGAAGCGGGAGTTCCTCGACGTTCTCTGTGAGGGTGGGGCCACCCTCGCCGGTGCCATCCTCCGAGGTGGTCTGGCCAGGAGACTGGTCGTGTACCTGGCGGGTGCGCTCGCCCTCGGGACGGGGCGGCCGATGCTCGACGGCGTCTTTGCGTCGATGGACCAGCTGACCCCGGTCGAAATCACGGATGTCGTTCGGCTTGGTCCCGACCTTCGGGTGGACGCGGAGGTTCGCTGATGTTCACCGGAATCGTGGCCGAGGTCGGCTCGATCGCAGGAGTGGCGGCGGCCGGCCGGAGCCGTCGACTGTCGATCTTGGGTCCGCACACTCACCTCGGGCTGTCGGTGGGCGACTCGGTCGCGGTAAACGGGGTGTGCCTGACGGTCGTCGCGATGGGACCAACCCTCTTCGATCTCGAGGCGGTTCCCGAGACCCTGGAGCGCACCAATCTCGGCGCCCTCGCGCCGGGGTCGACGGTCAACCTCGAGCGCCCGGTGGCCGCCGCCGGCCGTTTCGACGGGCACCTCGTGCAGGGCCATGTGGATGGGGTGGCCTCGGTGCGGTCATTGCGCAGCGATGACGAGTCATCCCGGTTGTGGTTCGACCTTGCCGCTGAGCACCACCGCTACATCGTGCGAAAGGGTTCGATCGCCCTCGACGGGGTGAGCCTCACCGTCTCGGGCGTCGACGACTCTGGGTTCGAGGTCGTTCTGATCCCGCACACCCTTCAGGTGACGACGATGGGTGCGCTCGCCGTCGGCGATCAGGTGAATTTCGAGGTCGACGTCCTGGCGAAATACGTCGAACGACTCATGGAGACCCGTTCATGACCCTGGCCACGGTCGAGGAGGCAATCGCGGCGGTGCGTAGCGGCGAGTTCGTCGTGGTGGTCGACGACGCGGATCGCGAGAACGAGGGCGATCTCATTCTCGCCGCCGAGAGGGTCACGCCGGAGCGGATCGCCTTCATGGTTCGCCACACCTCAGGACTCATCTGCGTGCCGCTACTCGGCGAGCGGCTCGACGAACTTCGCCTTCCGCTGATGGTCACCGAGAGTACCGACTCGCACCGCACGGCCTTCACGGTTTCGGTCGATTCGCTGCAGGGGACCACCACCGGGATTTCGGCCGCCGACCGTGCAGCGACGATCCGGGCACTGATCGACCCGGCCACCGACCCAGCCGACCTGGCCCGTCCCGGACACATTTTTCCGCTGCGCTACCGGCAGGGCGGGGTGCTGCGCCGGGCGGGGCACACCGAGGCGGCCGTCGACCTGGCCCGCCTCGCTGGCCTCTACCCGGCCGGGGTGCTGTGCGAGATCGTGAGCGAGGACGGTTCGATGGCCCGCTTCGAGGAGCTGCAGCACTTTGCGACCGAACACGGGATTCCCATGGTCAGCATCGCCGATCTCATCTCGTACCGGCGCCACCGCGAGCAACTGGTAGAGCGGATCGCCGAGGCCCGGATTCCAACCGCCTTTGGCGAGTTTCGCGCCGTCGGTTACGAGTCACGACTCGACGGCACCCAGCACATCGCCCTCGTCAAAGGCGAGGTGGAGGACAAGGAGAACGTGCTGGTGCGCGTCCACTCGGAGTGCCTCACCGGCGACGTATTTGGAAGCCTGCGCTGCGACTGTGGCATGCAACTGCACGACGCGATGGCAAAAATCGCCGGCGAGGGCGAAGGGGTGGTCGTCTACTTCCGCGGTCATGAAGGCCGCGGGATCGGGCTGATGCACAAGCTCCAGGCCTATGCCTTGCAAGAGAACGGCCGGGACACGGTGGAGGCGAACCTGGACCTTGGGCTGCCCGCCGACGCCCGGGACTACGGGATCGGGGCACAGATCCTGGTCGATCTGGGTGTCCGCTCGATGCGACTACTGACGAACAACCCCACCAAGCGGGCGGGGCTCGAAGGGTACGGGCTCAGCGTGACCGGGCGAGTACCGCTCGAAACCGAGCCGACCGATGAGAATCGGGCGTACCTCGCGGCAAAGGTCGCCAAGCTCGGCCACCTGATGGATCTGGGTACCGATGGCTGATATCGTCCCACCGTTCGATGCGCGCGGGTTGCGGGTGGGGATAGTCGTCGCCGAGTTCAACGGATCGATCACACAAGGACTGTTGCGCGGAGCCCTGGAGGCTCTCGATCGGGCAGGGGCACCCAACCCCACCGTCATTTGGGTGCACGGGGCGTTCGAGTTGCCGGTGGTGGCCCGGGCGCTGGTCGAGGCAGGCCACGATTGCGTGGTCGCCCTCGGCGCAGTGATCCTGGGGGAGACGGATCACTATCAACATGTGGCCACTCAGACCGCGGCGGGACTCCAGCAGGTGGCGGTGGACACCGGAGTGCCGGTGGCCTTCGGGGTCCTCACCACCAGCACCGCGTCGCAGGCAGTCGAACGCAGCATCGCCGGCCCGGCGAACAAGGGTGCCGAGGCCGCCGAGGCCGCAGTGCGGGCGGCTCACGCCGTGCGGGCGCTGCGGGGCACCTGAAGCGACGCGGCTGGAGGGTCCACCCGCGTTAACGTCGGCAGGTGCCCACTGTCCCCATGTTGCGCGGAGCTCTGAAGGGGTCTGCGCCGGGCCTCGTCGTCGAGCGATCGCTCTGGGAGGCTGGCGCCACCGTCGTCGTCGGGGTCGACGAGGTGGGCCGGGGAGCCTGGGCTGGCCCGATCACCGTTGGCGCCGTCGTCGTTCCGCGCGACCGTCGGATCTACAAGCTCCGTGACTCGAAGATGCTCACTGAGGGCGAACGAGAGGCGCGCTTCGATCGGGTCGCAGAGTGGTGCGAAGCATGGGCGGTAGGTCACGCCTCTTTCGAAGAGTGTGATGAACTGGGTATGTCGGAGGCCCAGCGGCTAGCAGCCAGGAGGGCGATCGACGGGCTCGGAGTGACTCCTGAAGCGGTGGTGGTCGATGGGTCGTGGGACTTCGTGGGAGGCCCCCGCACCGAGACCATTGTCAGGGGGGATGCCACCTGCCTGTCGATCGCGGCCGCGTCGATTCTCGCCAAGGTCACCCGCGATCGGCTCATGCGAGTCGAAGCCGAGCACTATCCGGCCTACGGGTTCGACTCGAACAAGGGCTATCCCGAACCACGCCACCAGGCCGCCCTCCAGTGGTATGGCCCGAGCGCAATCCACCGTAGGTCGTGGGTATTCATGGACTCGCTGATGTGGAACGGGGTCGCACGGCTGGTGCGTCCGGAGGCGCAGGGACGGTTGTTCTAAGAGCGCGATTCGCGATACGCGATTCGCAATTCGAAGGAGCCAGGATGATCTCCCAGCGGCGGGGTCGGCGACCCTCTGTCGTATCGCGTATCGCGTATCGCGTATCGCGTATCGCGTATTGCGCATCGCGTATCGCTATGCTTGCTGCACAACTGAATACGAAAGAGGAGGCGCTGCTTCCCACCCGGCCACGAGAATCGTGCGCCGTGGTCGTTCTCACGAGACGGCAGCCGCTGCCGTCTTTCACTTTGTCGGCCGTCGAGGAGGAGATCAGATCACACAGGAACTGAGGGTCAACGACAAGATCAGGGCGAAAGAGGTGCGTGTCGTCGCACCGGACGGAAGCCAGATCGGCGTGCGGAAGATCGAGGAGGCCAGGTGGCTCGCCAGCCAACTCGGATTGGACCTCGTCGAAGTGGCACCGGATGCCAAACCGCCCGTGTGTCGGATGATGGACTACGGCAAGTACAAGTACGAGCAGTCGGTCCGTCAGCGTGAGGCCCGCAAGAAGCAGACCAGGACGGTTGTCAAGGAAGTCAAGTTCCGGCCCAAGATCGACACTCACGACTACGAAGTGAAGAAGCGCCGGGTCATCGAGTTTCTCGACGAGGGCGACAAGGTGAAGATCACGATGATGTTTCGGGGACGCGAGGTGACCCACCCGGAGCTGGGGGAGCGAATCCTGAAGCGACTGGCGGCGGATGTGGTCGGAATCGGCGGGGTCGAGACCGGCCCGAAGCTCGAGGGCCGCAACATGACCATGCAACTGACGCCGGAGAAGCGGCGCCGGGAGGCCGACGAGGGATCGGCGGCTGACGAGACGACGACCGGCGACCTTGCGGCCGGCACGAATGATGATGATGCGGCCACGGCCGCCGAGGAGTGAGAAATGCCGAAGCAGAAGACGAGACGATCAGCGGCCAAGCGGTTCAAGGTCACGGGCAGCGGCAAGCTCCGACGCCTTCAGGCCTTTCGGGCGCATCTGGTCATGGGAAAGAAGTCGAGCTCGCGGATGCGACGGCTTGCGGGGGACACCGAGGTGTCTTCCGCCGATCGCAAGCGGGTCAATCGGATGTTGGGACGCTAGGAGGCGGCTGATGGCAAGAATCAAGCGCTCCGTCCACTCGAAGAAGAAACGCCGGAAGATTCTCGAGCGGGCGAAGGGATACACGGGGGCTCGCAGCCGCCGGCTCCGTACTGCCAACGAGCAGGTGATGGGGGCGATGCAGGATGCGTACTCCCACCGGAGGGCCCGTAAAGGAGATTTTCGCCGGCTGTGGATCGCCCGCATCAATGCGGCCGCCCGCCAGCACGGCACCACCTACTCGCGCCTCATCGCAGGCCTCAAAGCGGCCGAGATCGAGATCGACCGGAAGATGCTCGCCGAGATGGCGGTGTCGGATCCAGCGGCCTTCGGTGCCCTGGTGAAGGTGGCCGGCGCGGCGGAGTAGGGCGAGAGCCTCGTCCCGCCGTTGGTACATGGCATCTTGTGAGTTCGTTCCCGAGGTGACCGGTTGATCACTTCTCTTCGCAACCCCGAGGTGGTGGCGGTCGTACGGCTCCATCGGCGGCGGGGGCGCGCCGATGCGGGGCGAACGCTGCTGGAGGGGCCGGTGCTGATCGGCGAGGCGGTGGCCAACGGTTTCCCGATCGCGGCGATCTATGGGCTGGAGGACGATGAGGTCGGCGTCTCTCTGGGCAGTGCCGCCGGCGTCGAATTCACCGCGGTGAGTCCCGAAGTGCTGGCGAAGCTGTCGACCACCGAGGAGGCGCAGAGCCCGGTGGCGGTGATGGCGATCCCGGCTCCATCCGCCATCCCCTCGGGACGCTTGATCGTCGCTTGGGGGGTGGGCGACCCAGGCAATTGCGGCAGCCTGATCCGCACTGCGGCGGCCCTCTCCTATGCCTTCGTCGCGGGGCCGGGCTCGGCGGATCCATGGTCGCCCAAGGTGCTGCGGGCAGGCGCCGGCGGCCAGTTCCGCACCACCTTGGCTCAAGCCGACCATCTCGACCAGGTCCAATCCGGAGGTCGAGTGCTGATCGCCACCGTGGTCGAGGGCGGCGTTGCTCCCGGGCCGCTCCCGGCCGATGCCGCCATTCTGGTGGGGAGCGAGCCCCACGGCCTCCCCGCCGAGATCGTGGCCTCCGCCGATATCCGGGTGACCATTCCGATGGCGAGCGGCGCCGAGAGCCTCAATGCGGCGGTTGCCGGGGCCATCGTCGCGTTCCTGGGCGGCTCGGGACCGTCGCCGGGCGGCACGATCTAACCTGCTCTCGCAGTGACCTCACCCGACGAGATCCGGTCGTTCGTCGCCGCCGCCCTCGAGCGGCTCGAAGCCGCGTCATCCTTGGCCGCGGTCGACCAGGTCGAGGCCGACCTGGTCGATCCCGCCTCCCCGGTGACCGTGGGCCGGCGATCGCTGCGAGAAGCCGACGCGGCCACCAAACGCGACCTTGGCCGGGTCGTCAACGAGGCTGCCACCCGATTGAACAGCCGAATCGAGGAGCGGCGGCTCGAGCTCCAGTCGGCTCAGCGCGACGCCCGTCTGGCGGAGGAAGGACTCGACATGACCCTCCCGGGCCGGGCACCGGCGAGAGGTGCCGTCCATCTGGTACGGCAGGTGTGGGACGAGGTGGTGGACATCTTCGTGGGTCTCGGGTACACGGTGGCGTCCGGTCCCGAGATCGACACGGACTATCACAACTTCCGGGCGCTGAACTACCCCGACGCCCATCCCGCCCGGCTCGAGACGGACACCCTCTACATCCGACACGGCGACGATCCCGAAGGGGTGCTGCTGCGCACGCAAACGTCCACGGTGCAGGTGCGATGGATGGAGGAGCACGATCCCCCCGTGTACATCGTCGCCCCCGGCAGGGTGTATCGGCGAGAGACCACCGACGCCACCCACGCGGTGGTGTTCCACCAGCTGGAGGGACTCGTCGTCGACGAGTCGATCACCTTTGCCGACCTGCGGGGGACTCTGCAGCACATGGCCGACGAGTTCTTCGGTCCCGGCCGCAGGCTGCAGTTCGTCCCGAACTTCTTCCCCTTCACCGAGCCGTCGGCCGAGATGCACGTGTCGTGTTTCGGCTGCGATGGAGCGGGGTGCCGGATATGCAGCCAGACGGGGTGGATCGAATTGCTCGGCTGCGGAATGGTCGATCCGAACGTCCTCGAGAACGTCGGCTATGACCCCACCCGGGTGTCGGGTTTCGCCTTCGGGATGGGGTTGGATCGGCTGGCGATGATCCGGTACCAGGTGCCCGAGTTGCGCCATTTCTTCAGCTCCGATCTACGGGTCCTGGAGCAGTTCCGATGAAGGCCTCGCTTCGCTGGATCGAGGAGTTCGTGGATCTGCCGGTGGACGATCCTGACGAGATCGCCCGGGTCTTGACCGTTCTGGGGATCGAGGTGGAGACCGTCGAACGGCTCGAGGTCCCCTTCTCGGGGGTGGTGGTGGCGCGGGTGGAATCGATCCGGCCGCATCCGGATGCCGATCGGCTGCGCGTGGTCACTCTCGACTCTGGTAGCCCTCCACTCGAGGTCGTCTGCGGCGCATGGAACTTCGACGCGGGCGCCACCGTCGCCTACGCCCGGGTGGGATCTGTGCTGGCGGGGGGGCTGGAAGTGGGGGAGCGCGAGATCCGCGGCGTCGCCTCTCCGGGGATGATCGCATCGGAGACCGAATTGGGGATCGGCGACGAATCCGATGGCATCCTCATCCTCGACGGCGGTCTCGTCCCCGGGTCCGACTTCGCCGAGACGCTGGCGTACCCGGACGCAGTGTTCGACTTGTCGATCACCCCCAATCGCCCGGATGCGATGTCGATCTACGGGATCGCCCGCGACCTGGCTGCCTACTTCGACGTCCCGGTGCGGTTCCCGGTCCCGACGGTCGCGCCGACTGGCGGTGCCACCAACGCGGTGGTGCGGGTGGAAGAACCGGCGCTCTGTCCCCGGTTCACGGCGCGCGAGCTGCGGCAGGTGACCGTGCAGGCCTCCCCTTTGTGGATGAGGGACCGCCTGCGCCGAGTGGGAATCAGGCCGATCAACAACATCGTCGACATCACCAACTATGTGATGATCGAATACGGCCAGCCGTTGCACGCTTTCGACCTCGATCGCATCCCCGAAGAGACCATCGTGGTGCGGCGAGCACGCCCGGGGGAGACCCTGCGAACCCTGGATGGAGCAGATCGGGAGCTCACCGAGGCCGATCTCGTGATCGCCGGTCCGGAGAGCCCGCTTGGCCTGGCGGGGATCATGGGTGGTGAGGAGTCGGAGGTGTCCGGGGCGACCACCCGGATACTGCTCGAGGTGGCCCACTTCGCGCCGGAGGGGGTGCTCCTGGCAGGAAAGCGTCATGGCATGCGGTCCGAGGCCGTGTCGCGTTTCGAAAGGGGCGTCGACCCCCACCTTCCGCCGCTTGCGTCGGCGCGCGCCGCCGGGCTGATGGTCGACCTCGCCGGCGCCGAGGTCGCGGATGGCTTCATCGACCACTACCCGACGCCATGGATCGCACCGGTGGTGACGCTGCCGGCGGGGGAGGCGCAGCGACTGCTGGGCATTCCGATCGATCCGAAAACGGCGGCGGCGTACCTGCGGAGGCTCGGGTTCGCGGTGTCGGGCAAGTCCGATCTCGTGGTCACCGTGCCGTCCTTTCGGCCGGATGTGAGCCGCCCGGCCGACCTGGTCGAAGAGGTGGCCCGGATCCACGGGTATGACAAGATTCCGGCAACCCTGCCCTTCGGCAAGGGCGGAGTGCTTCCGGCCTGGTCGCGGCGCGAGCGGCTGATCCGCCAGGTGATGGTCGGGGCGGGCTACTTCGAAGTCTGGAACTTCGATTTCATGGGCGTTGAGGCACTCAAGGCGATGGATATCCCGGCAGGCGATCGGCGGAGCTCCCCGGTAGAGGTCCGCAACCCGCTGGGCGACGAACAGCGGCACTTGCGGACCACACTTCTGCCCGGCCTCCTCGAGGGAGTCGCCCTCAATCAGGCTCGAAACCTCGGCGATGTGAGCCTCTTCGAGATGGGGACGGTCTTCTTCCCATCCGACGCCGAATTGCCCGAGCAGCCTCAGCAGCTCGCCTTCGTGGCGTCCGGGCGGACTCCAGGGGCGGCGTGGGAAGCGCGTCCCGAGCGTGATGCCCGCGATGCCACCGGGGTCGTCGAGGCGCTGCTTGCCGCGCTCCATATCGACGGCCGACTCGAGCAGGTGCACGAGGCGGGTTACCACCCCGGGCGATGCGCCCGGGTGATGCTCGGGGAAGAGGCGATCGGGTTCGTGGGGGAGATCCACCCCGCAGTGTCGGAACGATTCGGAATCACCGGCCGGGTTGCCGCCGGCGAGTTGGATCTGGACGCCCTCATCCCGCGCCGGGTGGCGTTCCGGGCTCCCAGCCTGTTCCCACCCGTGGTGTTCGACCTCGCGTTCGACCTCGCCGAGTCGGTCCCTGCCGCCTCCCTCGTGCAGGTGATCCAAGGAGCCGCCGGAGAAATGCTGGAGCGCGCCCGCATCTTCGACGTGTTCCGTGGCCCACCGCTGGAGCCCGGGAGAACGAGTGTCGCCGTGCGGCTCACGTTTCGGGCTCCGGATCGAACCCTCACCGACGAACAATTGATACCGGTCCGCGAGGCGATCGCCGGGCAGGTCGCCGAAAAACTAGCCGGGCGTCTCCGAGGAGGCTGAGATGGATTTCAACCGGGTAGCCGACCTCGGAGCCAAAGGACTGCACGCGGTGCTCGACGTGGCAGCGGCGGTGAAGCAGGACCCGGCCAAGACGCGGGGAGCGCTCGCCGGGAAGCGGGTCGGGCTGTTCTTCCAGAAGCCCTCGACCCGAACCCGGGTGTCGTGCGAAGTCGCCGTCACCGACCTGGGGGCGGTGCCCATCGTGCTGAAGCAGGATGAGGTGGGGCTGGGGAGCCGCGAGGCGGTGGAGGACGTCGCCCGGGTGCTCGACCGCTACTTGGACATCCTCGCCTTCCGTGTCTTCCGCCACGGTGACCTGGTGACGATCGCCAAGTTCGCCGAAGCGCCGGTGATCAACCTGCTCTCCGATCTGGAGCACCCATGTCAGGCGCTGGCGGATCTACAGACACTGGCCGAGAACCGACCCCTCAAGGGCGCGACCATCGCCTATGTGGGCGATGGTAACAACGTGTGCAACTCGCTGATGATCGCCGGTGCCGCGGTCGGCGTCACGGTGCGGGTTGCTTCGCCGGCCGGATATGCCCCGGCGGAGAAAATAGTGGCGGAAGCTCGGGCGGTCGCCGTGGCCGGCGCTGAGATCGTGATAACTGAGGACCCTGAGGCGGCGGTGGCGGGTGCCGACGCGGTCTACGCCGACGTCTGGACATCAATGGGTCAGGAGCTCGAGTCGCAGCAGCGACTGAAGGCGTTCGATCCGTATCGCATCGATGAGGCCCTGTTTGCCCGCGCCGGCGAGCAGGCGATCTTTCTCCACTGCCTTCCTGCGCACCGCGGGGAGGAAGTGACCGACGGGGTGATGGATCACGCCCGGAGCCGCGTGTTCGATCAGGCCGAGAACAGAATGCACGCGTTCAAGGCGCTACTGCTCCACATCGCCGGGTGACCGAACTCGGCGGCCCGGTGCTGGCGGCGGCCAGGTGGCTTCTCGGCCGGCATCTGGTCAGTGAGGTGGACGGGGATCGGGTAGTGGTGGCTCTCACCGAGGTCGAGGCCTACGACGGTGCCAACGATCCTGCCAGCCATGCCTTCCGGGGCGAGACGCCGCGCAACAGCAGCATGTTCGGCGCTCCGGGCACGCTCTACGTCTACCGCTCGTATGGGGTCCATTGGTGCATGAACGTGGTGTGTGGGCCGCCGGGGACCGCGGCCGCCGTGCTGCTGCGGGGTGGAATCCCGGTCGAGGGTCACGAGACCATCGAGCATCGGCGGGGAGGCCGCCGTCCCCTGACGGTGGGGCCGGGAAACCTCACCCAGGCGCTCGGGGTCACCGGGGAGCACGATGGGTCGTCGCTGTCCGGGGGCCCGCTGCGCCTGGAAGCCGGGCTGCTGACGGGTCGCGTGACCGCGTCGCCCCGGATCGGGATCTCGCGGGCGACCGAGCGCCTGTGGCGTTTCGTGCTGAGGGGGGTGAGCGAATAGGCGCTGGCTTCATCAGGTTTCGGCTTGTCGCAAGCTGAAACCTGATCCCGGGGCGAGCGCTCACCCCCTCGCCCGATTGACGCGGTTTCAAAGGGTGTGGTCACTATCGTGGCCCACGGAGAAACACGACCGATGCCTCGCCTCGGGGTGGGTGCGCTGGGGATCGCGCTGATCGCCACTGCCTGCTCGGTGACACCAATCGAGGATCCGGGGATTGGAGCGGGCGGCCTCACCACGACGGTCCTTGCGGCCGATGGCTCGGTATTGGCCGAGTGGCACGCAGAGGAAGACCGTCAGCTCGTTGCGTACTCCGATCTGCCCAAACATCTGGTCGATGCCGTCGTCGCCATCGAAGACCGCCGCTTCTGGATCCACAACGGGGTCGATGTGAGAGCGGTGGCGCGGGCCACCCGGGAGAATATCGAGGCGGGGGCCGTGGTCGAAGGCGGATCGACGATCACCCAGCAGTACGTCAAGAACGTGCTCCTCTCGGATGATCTCACCCTCGAGCGCAAGGCTGAAGAGATCGGCCTCGCCCTCCAGCTCGAGACCACCCTCACCAAGGAGGAGATCCTCGAGCGTTACCTCAACACCATCTATCTCGGTGAAGGGGCGTACGGGGTGAGCGCCGCCGCCAAGCGGTACTTCGGACTCCCGGTGGGATCATTGAGCCTCGGCCAGTCGTCGTTGCTCGCCGGCCTGATCCTCGCCCCGTCGGATCTGAACCCTTATGAGCATCCAGTCGAGGCGATGGCGCGGCGTGATCTGGTGCTCGCCGAGATGGTCGGCCTCGGGTGGATCGACCAGTCGGCTGCCACCGAGGCATCCGCGGAGCCTCTCGACCTGGCCGTTCGGGGCGTATCCGACCTGATGAGGTTCCCCTACTTCACCGACGAGGTGCGCCGAAGACTGCTCGAGAACCCGGCGCTCGGGGCGACCGCCGACGACCGGTACGAGGCGCTCACCACCGGCGGGCTGACGATCTACACGACCATCGACCCTGCCGTTCAGATGGCGGCGGAAGCGGCGATCGCCTCGGTGCTTCCAGATGACGGCCCGGCGGCGGCACTGGTTGCCATCGATCCCCGCAACGGCCATGTCCTCGCCATCGTCGGCGGGGACGGCTTCTACGACGCCTCCGACCCCATCGGTCAGTTCAACCTTGCAACGCAGGGGAGGCGGCAGCCCGGCTCTGCCTTCAAGCCGTTCACCCTGGCCGCCGCCCTCGAGTACGGGATCGAGCTCGACAGCACCTGGCCCGGCGGACGGGCCGCCTACATCCGTACCGCCGACGAGGTGTGGACGGTGCGTAACCACAAGGACGCCTACTTCCCGGGTCTCTCGCTGCTGGAGGCGACCGTCTTCTCGGTCAATGTGCCCTACGCCCACCTGATTCACCTGATCGGGGCCGACCGTGTGGTCGCTCTGGCCAAGGAGATGGGCATCACCGCCGACCTGGCCGCAGTGCCGTCGATTGTTCTCGGCACCGAAGAGGTGACCGTGTTCGACATGGCGGCCGCCTACGGGACCTTCGCCAACGATGGCATCAAGGTGGACCCGGTGCTCGTGAGCCGAATCGAGGATCGCGATGGCCGGGTGATCTACGAGCATCTCCCCACCTTCGAGCGGGTTCTGGACGAATTCGTGGCCCAGCAGGTGACGGCGACGCTCACCGAGACGGTTCGTCGGGGGACCGGTCAGCAAGCAAAGATCGGTCGGCCGATTGCCGGCAAGTCGGGCACGACCGAAGCCACCCACGATGCCTGGTTCGTCGGGTACACGCCCGAGTTGGTCGCCGCAGTTTGGGTTGGCTTCGCCGAGGGCAACAAACCGATGGTCGCCCCCAACACACCCTTCACAGTCACCGGAGGAACCTGGCCGGCGCAGATCTGGTCGCGTTTTGGCATCGCCGCGCTTGGCGGCGTCGGGTATTCAGACGCCCCCGAAGCGGGCAGCAACGACATGGTGACCGTAAAGATCGATGTGACCACCGGGTTCCTCGCCGGTCCCCTCTGTCCCCGGTCGAATGTCGCCGATATCCAGCTTCAGGCGTCGTCCGTGCCCCGAATCGTTTGCCCGATCCACAACCCCGAGGGTCTGGCAATCCTCGCCGACGGAACGGTGCCTGGAGTCGGCACCTACACGATCGTTGATGCGGTATCGGTGCTCGAGGCCGCCGGATACACGATCTCGCTGCTCTGGGCCGACGTGCCGCAAGTCCCGGGCACCGTGATCGGGCAATTCCCTGCCCCGGGGTCGGAGCTTCCGATCGGATCGAAGGTGGAACTGGTCGTGGCGGGGCCCGAACCCGGCACGATCGCCCCGGACGTACTCGGTCGCCATCGTTCGGACGCAACCGAGCGGTTGACCGCGGTCGGGCAAGAAGTGACCGTGATCGTCGTGGCCGACCCGAACGCCTCGGTGGAGCCGTATCGAGTGTGGGCACAGATGCCGGGGCCGGGAGAGCCGGTCACCGGGAGGGCGACCATCTGGGTGCAGCCCGCCGGCTAGCGGAATCTCAGCAGGAAGTACCTCTTCTTGCCGACGCGCAGCACGACCGTGCCATCACCAAGGAGATCCTTCGGGCCGATCGCACGGGCCGGATCGTCGACGATGGCGTTGTTGATCTGGACGCCACCTTGAGTGACGAGGCGCTTGGCCTCCCCGTTCGACGCCGCCGCGCCGGCTGCGACCAGGGCCTCGAGAACCCCCACGCCCTCTTTGAGAGCCGACGCTGCCAACTCCGTCGAAGGAGCCGAGTCGAAGGCGTCGGAAAGGGTTCGTTCGTCGAGGTCGGCGAAGGGACGGTCGCCAAAGAGCGCGTCGGAAGCGCGTTGCGCCTCGGCGAGGCCCTTGTCGCCGTGCATTATCCGGGTGGCCTCGGTGGCCAGTGAACGCTGCGCGGGGCGGGCCGCCGCATCCTCGAAGGTCGCCGCCTCCAGTTCGGCGATCTCGTCGAGCGGCAGGAACGTGTACAGCCGGAGGAACCTGCCGACGTCGGCGTCGGGGACGTTGAGGAACCATTGGTAGTAGGCATAAGGGCTGGTCTCGTCGGCGGCAAGCCACACCGCTTCGCCCGACGACTTGGCGAACTTCTTGCCGTCGGATCGTTCGACCAGCGGCCAGACGAGGCCGAACACCTTCGCACCGTGAAGGCGCCGGGTCAGCTCGACCCCGGCGGTGATGTTGCCCCACTGGTCGGAGCCGCCTATCTGCAGGCGACACCCCTCGATTTCATACAGGTGGGCAAAGTCGAAGGACTGCAGCAGCTGGTACGAGAACTCGGTGAACGAGATGCCGTGCTCGCGCTCCTCGAGGCGTCGTCGCACCGACTCACGGGCGATCATCTGGTTGACCGAAAAATGCTTGCCGACGTCTCTGAGAAAGTCGACGAGTCGGAGCCCTCGCAACCATTGGTCGTTGTCGATGAGCAAGCCCGACTCGGGATCGGAGAGATCGACGATTCGGCTCATCTGATCGCGGAGCCGCTCGACGTTGGCCGCGATCTGGTCGTCGGCCAGCAGTTCTCTCTCCCCGTCGCGCCCGGAGGGGTCACCGATCCGGCCGGTGCCACCTCCTACTAGGGCAATGGGGCGATGCCCCGCGCGTTGCAGCCAGGCCATGGCCATCAGTCCGAGCAGGTTCCCGATGTGGAGCGACGATCCAGAGGGATCGGCCCCGTAGTAGAAGGTGACCTTCTCGTCGGCCAGGAGGCCGCGCAGGCCCTCGACGTCGGTGACGTCCTGGACGAAGCCGCGCTCGGCGAGTGTGTCTAGGGGGTGGGCCATCGACGCCGCAGGGTAGCGACGGTGGTGGGCCCCCCGAGGGTCAGCCGCCGACGACGAGGGTGCCGACCATGTTCTCATGGCCCGGCACGGTGCAGATGAACTCGTACGACCCTGCCGGGGCGTTGAACTCGATGCGGCGGCCGGTAGAGGCCGGCAACTCGAGTTCGAGATCGAGCGCTTCGATCGCGAAGGTATGCCGGATTGAATCCTTGTTGTCTACGTAGACCGCAACAGTGCCGGCGGTAGCGCTGAGTGAATCGGGCACCCATTCGGCGACGTCGGCCGCGAGCCGGATATCACCGGCCGCCGTCGGATCGTCCTCGAGGCCGAGGGCGAGCACGACGCTGACCACGGTGCCTGCGAGCAGGATGATGGCGGCGCCGATCCAAGAGAGCGAAGCGGCCCGAGCGGACAGGGGACGCCACGCCGCGACCGCCACGAGTATCGCCAGGATGGAAGCCAGCAGGGTCATGAGGGTGATGTTGAACCCGATCGCAGATTCCGGGTGGCTGAGATCGTCCACGACATAGGGGATGCTGGTCAGGATCGTTGCGAGTCCGATCCCACCGAAGACGCCGAAGGTGATCCGGTTGGGGCGCCACCGGGTGAACCCCCAGGCGACGATGAAGGCGACGCCGATGATGATGACCGGCGGGATGATCTCTCCAGACGCGAGGGTGATGATGATCACCCAGAGCGCCATCCCCACCGCGACGATCGCGGCGACCCGTCTCCAGGCTGGCCCAACGGTTGATTCAGTCACGGATCTCCCCTCCGGTGTTGCACGGCGCCAGAGAATAATCACGCCGGCTCGGGGAATGCCGACTCAAGCGGGGGAGTTGGAGACCGATGTGGTGCTGGGCCCGCACGGTCTTTGACGAGTTCCGGCCCGGTGCTACAGTTCTGGTCCCTCCCGGGACTCAGCGACGAGCGCGCGTGCCCTGGGACTTCGGAGTGTCTGGCTCCTTGACAACTAAACAGTGTGCCAAAAGCCAGTTTTGCCTCTCCCGACAAGGTGGGTTCGTCCCGTCGCGTCTGGGGAGGCCGTACTCGAGTAGAAGGTGCTGGAGCGATCCGGCACCGGATGTCAGAGACAACGATCTGATGTCAGACGTGGGTGAACGGTTTGGCCAGACACCCACAACCAAACTCGAACAACTGAGGATTCTGGGTCTTCGGACCCGGATCTTTCGTCGGAGAGTTTGATCCTGGCTCAGGACGAACGTTGGCGGCGTGCTTAATGCATGCAAGTCGAACGAGGGTCCCTTCTCGGGTAACCGAGTCGGGACACCTAGTGGCGAACGGGTGAGTAACACGTGAGAAACCTGCCCCGGAGACCGGAATAGCCCAGGGAAACTTGGATTAATGCCGGATATCCTCGAATGATCGCATGTTCGATCGAGGAAATGGTCCGCTGCTCCGGGATGGTCTCGCGGCCTATCAGCTTGTTGGTGAGGTAACGGCTCACCAAGGCTCCGACGGGTAGCTGGTCTGAGAGGACGATCAGCCACACTGGGACTGAGACACGGCCCAGACTCCTACGGGAGGCAGCAGCAGGGAATTTTGCGCAATGGACGAAAGCCTGACGCAGCAACGCCGCGTGGGGGATGAAGGCCTTCGGGTTGTAAACCCCTTTCAGGAGGAACGAAATTGACGGTACCTTCAGAAGAAGCCCCGGCCAACTACGTGCCAGCAGCCGCGGTAATACGTAGGGGGCGAACGTTGTCCGGATTTATTGGGCGTAAAGAGCTCGTAGGCGGCTCAGCAAGTCGGCCGTGAAAACCCGGGGCTCAACCCCGGGACGCCGGTCGAAACTGCTGTGGCTAGGGTTCGGTAGAGGAGAGTGGAATTCCCGGTGTAGCGGTGAAATGCGCAGATATCGGGAGGAACACCAGTAGCGAAGGCGGCTCTCTGGGCCGATACCGACGCTGAGGAGCGAAAGCTAGGGGAGCAAACAGGATTAGATACCCTGGTAGTCCTAGCTGTAAACGTTGGGCACTAGGTGTGGCGGACTCATTGACGTCTGCCGTGCCGCAGCTAACGCATTAAGTGCCCCGCCTGGGGAGTACGGTCGCAAGGCTAAAACTCAAAGGAATTGACGGGAGCCCGCACAAGCGGCGGAGCATGCGGCTTAATTCGATGCAACCCGAAGAACCTTACCTGGGTTTGACATCATGGGAAAAGCCGTGGAAACACGGTGTCCGAAAGGGCCCATGACAGGTGGTGCATGGCTGTCGTCAGCTCGTGTCGTGAGATGTTGGGTTAAGTCCCGCAACGAGCGCAACCCCTGTCCTATGTTGCCAGCGGATAATGCCGGGGACTCATAGGAGACCGCCGGGGACAACTCGGAGGAAGGCGGGGACGACGTCAAGTCATCATGCCCCTTATGTCCAGGGCTGCACGCATGCTACAATGGCAGGTACAACGGGCTGCGATCCCGCGAGGGTGAGCCAATCCCTAAAAGCCTGTCTCAGTTCGGATTGGAGTCTGCAACTCGACTCCATGAAGCTGGAGTCGCTAGTAATCGCGAATCAGCCAAGTCGCGGTGAATACGTTCTCGGGCTTTGTACACACCGCCCGTCACATCACGAAAGTCGGCAACACCCGAAGTCAGTGGCCCAACCCTTACGGGAGGGAGCTGCCGAAGGTGGGGTCGGCGATTGGGATGAAGTCGTAACAAGGTAGCCGTACGGGAACGTGCGGCTGGATCACCTCCTTTCTAAGGAGCAATTGAGGTCCTAGTGACCTCGAGCTTCTAGTCAATGAACTGGCTATTCATTTCGAATCGTTGAGATCCGATCGTGGCTTCGGCCCGATGGGATCGATCGCCGGCGTGGGCACACTGTTTAGTCGTGAGGGAGTCAGAGCCACCTGGCACTGATTCACTCTGGCACCTTGAGAACTGCATAGCGAGCACAAGCGTCTTGTATTCACATGATTCAAGCTACTAAGGGTTTGCGGTGGATGCCTTGGCGCTGGGAGCCGATGAAGGACGTAGCAGGCTGCGATAAGCCCCGGTGAACCGCCAAGCAGGTTTTGATCCGGGGATTTCCGAATGGGGAAACCCGTCTGGGGTAATGCCCAGTCACTCCGGTCTGAATATATAGGACCGGAAGAGGTAACCGGGGGAATTGAAACATCTCAGTACCCCGAGGAGAGGAAAGCAATAGCGACTCCCTGAGTAGCGGCGAGCGAAACGGGAACAGCCCAAACCAGCACGGCGTGATAGGCCGGTGCCGTTGTCGTGCTGGGGTTGTGGGAGCCATCTGACGGACCACCGGGTCCGTCGAGGAGTTACAAACTCAGGCGTTAGCCGAACATACCTGGAAAGGTAGGCCATAGGAGGTAACAGCCCTGTAGGCGAAAACGCACTGAGCTCCTAATGGAGTTCCCAAGTAGCACGGGGCCCGTGAAATCCCGTGTGAATCTGCGAGGACCACCTCGTAAGGCTAAGTACTCCCCAGCGACCGATAGTGAACTAGTACCGTGAGGGAAAGGTGAAAAGCACCCCGGTGAGGGGAGTGAAATAGAACCTGAAACCGCTTACCTACAAGCAGTCGGAGGATCACTTCGGTGATCTGACGGCCTGCCTTTTGAAGAATGAGCCGACGAGTTAGCAGTACGTGGCAAGGTTAAGGCGTTAGCCGTAGCCGCAGCGAAAGCGAGTCTTAATAGGGCGTCTAGTCGCGTGCTCTAGACCCGAAGCCGGGTGATCTATCCATGGGCAGGGTGAATCGAGGGTAAGACCTCGTGGAGGCCCGAACCCACCAAGGTTGAAAACTTGGGGGATGACCTGTGGATAGGGGTGAAAGGCCAAGCAAACCCGGCGATAGCTGGTTCTCTCCGAAATAGCTTTAGGGCTAGCGTCGCGTGTTCCACGTTGGAGGTAGAGCACTGATTGGGTAAGGGGGCCTACAAGCTTACCGACCCCACTCAAACTCCGAATTCCAACGTGCCACAGCGCGGCAGTCAGACCATGGGGGATGAGCTTCTTTGGTCAAAAGGGAAACAGCCCAGATCGCCAGCTAAGGTCCCTAAGTCTGGACTAAGTGGGAAACGATGTGGAATTGCATAAACAGCCAGGAGGTTGGCTTAGAAGCAGCCATTCCTTGAAAGAGTGCGTAACAGCTCACTGGTCGAGTGGTTCTGCGCGGAAAATGTAACGGGGCTCAAGTCCAGCACCGAAGCTGCGGGAATCCATCAAGCTCGACTCGGTCCTTCGGGATCGAGTCCAGGCGGTGGATTCGGTAGGAGAGCGTCGAGCGGCCAGCGAAGCGGCGGCGTGAGCCAGCCGTGGAGGCCGCTGGAGTGAGAATGTCGGCATGAGTAGCGAGAGGGGAGTGAGAATCTCCCCCGCCGAAAGTCCAAGGTTTCCTGGGGAAGGCTCGTCCGCCCAGGGTTAGTCGGGGCCTAAGGCGAGGCCGTGAGGCGTAGTCGATGGATAACCGGTTGATATTCCGGTACCACCACGTGCGCGCCAAGGCCGAATCCAGTTTGCTAAGGAAAGCCCTTCGGGGCCTACCGACCCAGCTGGTAGTAGGCCAGCGATGGAGTGACACGGAAGGGTAAGCAGACCCGGGCGTTGGTTGACCCGGGGTAAGCATGTAGGGCGAGGTCCAGGTAAATCCGGATCTCACAAAAAGCCTGAGGTGCGATGCCGATCCGCTTTTAGGAGAAGCTGCTGAACGCCCAAGCCGTCGAGAAAACCTTCTAGCGAGTGCACGAGGTGCCCGTACCCCAAACCGACACAGGTGGACAAGTAGAGAATACTAAGGCGCGCGAGATAACCGTGGTTAAGGAACTCGGCAAAATTGCCCCGTAACCTAGGGATAAGGGGCGCCCCAGTACGGTTAGAGGACTTTGCGTCCTCGAGCCGGAGGGGGCCGCAGTGACTAGGCCCAAGCGACTGTTTACTAAAAACACAGCAGCGTGCTAAGTCGCAAGACGACGTATACGCTGTGACGCCTGCCCGGTGCCGGAAGGTCAAGAGGAGGGGTTAGCCACTTCGGTGGCGAAGCTCTGAATTTAAGCCCCGGTAAACGGCGGCGGTAACTATAACCGTTGGAATACCAACTGGCGGTTGGTAAACCTGGCTATATGCTGGAACATCCGAGCATCCGGCGGTACTAGTTCGTGTCGCACCCGGCCAATAGGGTGCGACCATGAGCAGTGACAATCCGTCCGGTGCGGACAATCAGCAGGAAACCGTAAAGGGATCCTCAGAGACTGTACGCCAGGCGCCGCATCAGCGGCGATGAGACAGTCCGACCCCTATGGCGACATAGGGAGTGAGGCAGAAATGTCCTCGCCACTCTCTCTTCGGAGAGGGGAGTAACAACGTGCCTAAGGTAGCGAAATTCCTTGTCGGGTAATTGAATTGCCCGGTGCGAGGGCGACCTCGCACAACAACCCCGCTCATAACGGCGAAACCCTCACCGACTGCCTCGTGTCAAGGACGAGGCGAGAGTCGGCGGGCGATGCCGTGGGAAGCCCTCTGTCGAGATGACTCGGCATGGCCCCGTAACGACTGATCCCGAAAGGGAGAGGCTCCGGTGACTGTCACACCCGCGACATATGTTGCGGGGATGGCAAATCTACCGCCGGGGCAACACGCGGGCTCTCAGAACAGTCGACTCGATGTTCCGTCATACATCAGTGGTTACTTCGATGGCGAAGGATGCTTCTCGGTGTCGATCTCCCCAAAACCTCGTCTGAGGGTTGGGTGGGAGGTCCGACCGAGCGTATCGATCAGCCAGAACGAAGACCGCCGGCAAGTCGTGGATCTCATCCACTCGTACTTCGCTTGCGGCTCGATCCGGCCCGATACGAGCGATCAAACGATCAAGTGGGAATGCAGGAGCGTCTCACAGATCGTGAGTCGTATTCTTCCGCATTTCGATAGTTGGCCACTCGTGTCAGCGAAGCAAGCAGATGTGGAGCTCCTCGAGCAAGTCTGCATGCTGATGCTGGAGGAAGCGCACCTCGAGCCCAACGGGCTCAAGATGATCGCCCGCCTGGCGGGCGCCATGAACCCCAGTGGGGTTCGTCGCTACTCGATGAGTGATATTGAGCAATCGTTCTGAGATGAAGGCATAGTCTGTCGCCTCTGGAAACAGAGGAAATCGATGAAGTTCCGACCTGCACGAATGGCGCAACGACTTGGGCGCTGTCTCAACCACGGACTCGGCGAAATTGCAATGTGAGTGAAGATGCTCACTACCTGCGACAGGACGGAAAGACCCCGGGACCTTTACTGCAGCTTGGCATTGGAGTTTGGTGTGTTATGTGTAGGATAGGTGGGAGACTTGGAAGCGGAGGCGCTAGCTTTCGTGGAGTCAACCTTGAAATACCACCCTTGACATTCTGGGCTTCTAACCTCGATCCGTTATCCGGATCAGGGACATTGCCTGGCGGGCAGTTTCACTGGGGTGGTGGCCTCCTAAAATGTAACGGAGGCGCCCAAAGGTTCCCTCAGTCCGGTTGGCAATCGGACGTTGAGTGTAAGGGCACAAGGGAGCTTAACTGCGAGACCTACAAGTCGAGCAGATGCGAAAGCAGGGCCTAGTGATCCCACGGCGGCATGTGGAAGCGCCGTGGCTCATCGGCTAAAAGGTACCCCGGGGATAACAGGCTTATCTTGCCCAAGAGTCCATATCGACGGCAAGGCTTGGCACCTCGATGTCGGCTCGTCGCATCCTGGGGCCGTAGCAGGTCCCAAGGGT